>NZ_LIQT01000064.1 GCF_001418415.1 Streptomyces hirsutus | reverse complement strand
CCCCCGGCCCGCCCCACGGCTGCGGAACACCCCGCCCCTGCCAGGGCTGCCACGACGGATACGGCGACTGCGACACCAGGTACCTCCCCCGACTGCACACGTCATTCCATCATGCGCCCCCGCGACGTCTTCCGGCACCGCAGCACGTCACGAAACCGGTACAGGTCATGAGAACGCCGCAGGGGCGGCCACCCCGTACGAAACGGGAGTGACCGCCCCTGCGGTACGTCGAACGACTCGCTTACTGGTTGTACGGACCGTAGTCGTAGTCCTCCAGCGGAACGGCCTGGCCGGAGCCCGTGCCGAACGGCGAGTAGTCGATGTCGTCGTAACCGACGGCCGAGTACATCGCGGCCTTGGCCTCCTCGGTCGGCTCGACCCGGATGTTGCGGTAGCGGGACAGGCCCGTACCGGCCGGGATGAGCTTACCGATGATGACGTTCTCCTTGAGGCCGATCAGGGAGTCGGACTTGGCGTTGATCGCCGCGTCCGTGAGGACCCTGGTCGTCTCCTGGAAGGACGCCGCCGACAGCCACGACTCGGTCGCCAGCGAGGCCTTGGTGATACCCATCAGCTGCGGACGGCCGGAAGCGGGGTGACCGCCCTCCTGCACCACACGACGGTTCTCGGTCTCGAACTTCGACCGCTCGACCAGCTCGCCGGGCAGCAGCTCGGCGTCGCCGGACTCGATGATCGTCACACGGCGGAGCATCTGCCGGATGATGATCTCGATGTGCTTGTCGTGGATCGACACACCCTGCGAGTTGTAGACCTTCTGGACCTCGCCGACCAGGTGGACCTGGACGGCCCGCTGACCCAGGATGCGCAGCACGTCGTGCGGGTTGGTGGCACCCACCGTGAGCTTCTGGCCCACCTCGACGTGATCGCCCTCGCCGACCAGCAGACGGGCACGCTTCGAGATCGGGAACGCCGTCTCGTCGCTGCCGTCGTCCGGGGTGACGACGATCTTCTTCGTCTTCTCGGTCTCCTCGATCCGGACGCGGCCGGCGGCCTCGGAGATCGGGGCGACACCCTTCGGGGTACGGGCCTCGAAGAGCTCGACGACACGCGGCAGACCCTGGGTGATGTCGTCACCGGCCACACCACCGGTGTGGAAGGTACGCATCGTCAGCTGGGTGCCGGGCTCACCGATGGACTGGGCGGCGATGATGCCGACCGCCTCACCGATGTCGACCAGCTTGCCGGTGGCCAGCGAACGGCCGTAGCACATGGCGCAGGTACCGACGGCGGACTCGCAGGTCAGGATCGAACGGGTCTTGACCTCCTCGACGCCGTGGTGCACCAGCTGGTCGATGAGCACGTCACCGAGGTCCACGTTGGCCGGCGCGATCACCTTGCCGTCGATGACGACGTCCTCGGCGAGCATGCGGGCGTACACGCTGGTCTCGACGTCGTCCGCCTTGCGCAGCGTCCCGTCGGCGGCGCGCGAGGCGATCCGCAGCTTCAGACCGCGCTCGGTGCCGCAGTCCTCCTCGCGGATGATGACGTCCTGGGAGACGTCGACCAGACGACGGGTGAGGTAACCCGAATCGGCGGTACGCAGAGCGGTGTCCGCCAGACCCTTACGGGCACCGTGCGTGGAGATGAAGTACTCCAGCACGGACAGACCCTCACGGAACGAGGCCTTGATGGGCCGCGGGATCGTCTCGTTCTTCGCGTTCGACACCAGACCACGCATACCGGCGATCTGACGCATCTGCATCATGTTGCCTCGTGCGCCCGAGTTCACCATCATGAAGATCGGGTTGGTCTTCGGGAAGTTGTCGTTCATCGCCTCGGCGACCTCGTTGGTCGCCTTGGTCCAGATCGCGATGAGCTCCTGCGTGCGCTCGTCCTTGGTGATCAGACCGCGCTCGTACTGCTTCTGGACCTTCTCGTCCTGCGCCTCGTAGCCCTGGACGATCGCCTTCTTCGCCTCGGGAACGACGACGTCGGAGATGGCCACGGTGACACCGGAACGGGTCGCCCAGTGGAAGCCGGACGCCTTCAGGTTGTCGAGCGTCGCCGCCACGATGACCTTCGGGTAGCGCTCGGCGAGGTCGTTGACGATCTCGGAGAGCTGCTTCTTGCCGACCTCGTAGTCGACGAACGGGTAGTCCTCGGGCAGCAGCTCGTTGAAGAGCGCGCGGCCCAGCGTGGTGTTCAGCCGGAAGCTGTCACCCTGCTGCCACTCCGGCTCGCCCTCCTCGCGCGCCGGCGGCATCCAGCCGCGCGGCGGGATGGTGCCGACCGGGAAGCGGACGTCGATCCTCGACTGGAGCGACAGCTCGCCCGCGTCGAAGGCCATGATCGCCTCGGCGACCGAGGAGAAGAACCGGCTCTCCCCCTTGAGCTCGCGCATCTCGCCGTCGGTGGTGAGGAAGAACAGACCGAGGACCATGTCCTGGGTCGGCATCGTCACCGGACGGCCGTCGGCGGGCTTGAGGATGTTGTTCGAGGACAGCATCAGGATGCGGGCCTCGGCCTGCGCCTCCGCGGACAGCGGCAGGTGCACGGCCATCTGGTCACCGTCGAAGTCCGCGTTGAACGCGGTGCAGACGAGCGGGTGGATCTGGATGGCCTTGCCCTCGACCAGCTGGGGCTCGAAGGCCTGGATGCCGAGGCGGTGCAGCGTGGGCGCACGGTTCAGCAGAACCGGGTGCTCCGCGATGACCTCTTCCAGCACGTCGTACACGACCGTGCGGCCGCGCTCGACCATGCGCTTGGCGCTCTTGATGTTCTGCGCGTGGTTCAGGTCGACCAGACGCTTCATCACGAACGGCTTGAACAGCTCCAGCGCCATCGCCTTCGGCAGACCGCACTGGTGCAGCTTCAGCTGCGGACCGACGACGATCACGGAACGCGCCGAGTAGTCCACGCGCTTGCCGAGCAGGTTCTGACGGAAGCGGCCCTGCTTGCCCTTGAGCATGTCGGACAGCGACTTCAGCGGACGGTTGCCGGGGCCCGTCACCGGGCGGCCGCGACGGCCGTTGTCGAAGAGCGCGTCGACGGCCTCCTGGAGCATGCGCTTCTCGTTGTTCACGATGATCTCGGGCGCGCCGAGGTCGAGAAGCCGCTTCAGGCGGTTGTTGCGGTTGATCACGCGGCGGTACAGGTCGTTCAGGTCGGAGGTCGCGAAGCGGCCACCGTCCAGCTGCACCATCGGACGCAGGTCCGGCGGGATGACCGGCACGCAGTCCAGCACCATGCCCTTGGGGCTGTTGCTGGTCTGCAGGAACGCGGAGACGACCTTGAGGCGCTTGAGCGCACGGGTCTTCTTCTGGCCCTTGCCGGTACGGATGATCTCGCGGAGACGCTCGGCCTCCTCCTCGAGGTCGAAGGACTCCAGGCGCTTCTGCAGCGCCGCGGCACCCATCGAACCGTCGAAGTACGTGCCGAAGCGGTCACGCAGCTCGCGGTAGAGCAGCTCGTCGCCCTCCAGGTCCTGGACCTTGAGGTTCTTGAACCGGTTCCACACCTCGTCGAGGCGGTCGATCTCGCGCTGCGCACGGTCGCGCAGCTGCTTCATCTCACGCTCGGCACCCTCGCGCACCTTGCGGCGCACATCGGCCTTGGCGCCCTCGGCCTCGAGCTCGGCCAGGTCGGTCTCGAGCTTCTTGGCCCGGGCCTCCAGGTCGGCGTCGCGGCGGTTCTCCACCTGCTGACGCTCGACGGAGACGTGCGCCTCCAGCGAGGGCAGGTCGCGGGTGCGGCGCTCCTCGTCGACGAACGTGATCATGTACGCCGCGAAGTAGATGACCTTCTCCAGGTCCTTCGGGGCGAGGTCGAGCAGGTAGCCGAGGCGCGACGGAACGCCCTTGAAGTACCAGATGTGCGTGACGGGCGCGGCGAGCTCGATGTGGCCCATCCGCTCACGGCGCACCTTGGCGCGCGTGACCTCGACGCCACAGCGCTCACAGATGATGCCCTTGAAGCGGACACGCTTGTACTTGCCGCAGTAGCACTCCCAGTCCCGGGTCGGACCGAAGATCTTCTCGCAGAAGAGTCCGTCCTTCTCGGGCTTGAGGGTGCGGTAGTTGATGGTCTCGGGCTTCTTGACCTCGCCGTGGCTCCACTGACGGATGTCGTCCGCGGTGGCCAGGCCGATCCGGAGCTCATCGAAGAAGTTGACGTCGAGCACTATGCGTCAATCCCTCTCAGGGTTGTAAGTCATGGGGTCTGATACGGGGGTCCTGGGGCCGGCCGGAGGTTCAGGGATCTTCATCGCCGAACCTCCTGGCCGGAACTCCCGTCAGACCTCTTCGACGCTGCTCGGCTCGCGCCGGGACAGGTCGATGCCGAGCTCCTCCGCAGCGCGGAAGACGTCCTCGTCGGTGTCGCGCATCTCGATGGACATGCCGTCCGAGGACAGCACCTCCACATTGAGGCACAGGGACTGCATCTCCTTGATGAGGACCTTGAAGGACTCGGGGATGCCCGGCTCGGGGATGTTCTCGCCCTTGACGATGGCCTCGTAGACCTTCACTCGGCCGGTCACGTCGTCGGACTTGATGGTCAGCAGCTCCTGGAGGGCGTAAGCGGCGCCGTACGCCTCCAGCGCCCACACCTCCATCTCACCGAAGCGCTGGCCGCCGAACTGGGCCTTACCACCCAGCGGCTGCTGGGTGATCATCGAGTACGGACCGGTCGAGCGGGCGTGCAGCTTGTCGTCGACCAGGTGGTGCAGCTTGAGGATGTACATGTAGCCGACCGAGATCGGCTCCGGGAACGGCTCGCCGGAGCGGCCGTCGAACAGCCTCGCCTTGCCGGTGGGGAGCACCATGCGCTCGCCGTCCCGGTTCGGGATGGTGTGCTGCAGCAGGCCGGCCAGCTCGTCCTCGCGCGCACCGTCGAAGACGGGGGTGGCGACGTTGGTACCGGGCTCCACCTTGTCGGCGCCGATGGTCTGCAGGCGCTCGGCCCATTCCTCGGCCAGGCCGGAGACGTCCCAGCCGCGGCTGGCGAGCCAGCCGAGGTGGATCTCCAGGACCTGTCCCGGGTTCATTCGGGACGGCACACCGAGGGGGTTGAGGATGATGTCGACCGGGGTGCCGTCCTCCAGGAACGGCATGTCCTCGATCGGCAGGATCTTCGAGATGACGCCCTTGTTGCCGTGACGGCCGGCGAGCTTGTCACCGTCGGTGATCTTGCGCTTCTGCGCGACGTAGACGCGCACCAGCTGGTTCACACCGGGGGGAAGCTCGTCGCCCTCCTCGCGGTCGAAGACGCGCACGCCGATGATCTTGCCGATCTCGCCGTGCGGCACCTTCAGCGAGGTGTCGCGGACCTCGCGGGCCTTCTCGCCGAAGATCGCGCGCAGCAGGCGCTCCTCGGGGGTCAGCTCGGTCTCACCCTTGGGCGTGACCTTGCCGACGAGGATGTCACCGGCGACGACCTCGGCACCGATGCGGATGATGCCGCGCTCGTCGAGGTCGGCGAGGACCTCCTCGGAGACGTTCGGGATGTCCCGGGTGATCTCCTCGGGGCCGAGCTTGGTGTCACGGGCGTCGACCTCGTGCTCCTCGATGTGGATCGAGGAGAGGACGTCGTCCTGGACGAGGCGCTGCGACAGGATGATCGCGTCCTCGTAGTTGTGACCCTCCCACGGCATGAACGCGACCAGCAGGTTCTTGCCGAGCGCCATCTCGCCGTTCTCGGTGGCCGGACCGTCGGCGAGGACCTGGCCCTCGATGACGCGGTCGCCCTCGTTGACGATGACCTTCTGGTTGACCGAGGTGCCCTGGTTGGAGCGGGCGAACTTGGCCAGGCGGTACGTGATGTACGTGCCGTCGTCGTTGGTCGTGGTGATGTAGTCCGCGGAGACCTCCTGGACCACACCCGCCTTCTCGGCCTTGACCACGTCACCGGCGTCGGCGGCGGAGCGGTACTCCATGCCGGTGCCGACGAGCGGGGACTCGGACCTGATCAGCGGCACGGCCTGACGCATCATGTTCGCGCCCATGAGGGCACGGTTGGCGTCGTCGTGCTCCAGGAAGGGGATCATGGCGGTCGCGACCGACACCATCTGGCGCGGCGAGACGTCCATGTAGTCGACCTCGTCGGGGCTGACGTAGTCGACCTCGCCGCCCTTGCGGCGGACCAGCACGCGGGCCTCGGCGAACCGCATGTCGTCACTCAGCGGGGCGTTGGCCTGCGCGATGACGAAGCGGTCCTCCTCGTCGGCGGTCAGGTAGTCGACGTCGTCGGTGACCTGGCCGTCGATGACCTTGCGGTACGGGGTCTCGACGAAACCGAACGCGTTGACCCGGCCGTAGGAGGCGAGCGAGCCGATCAGACCGATGTTCGGGCCTTCGGGCGTCTCGATCGGGCACATGCGGCCGTAGTGCGAGGGGTGCACGTCACGGACCTCGAAGCCGGCCCGCTCACGGGAGAGACCACCCGGGCCGAGCGCGGACAGACGACGCTTGTGCGTCAGCCCGGACAGCGGGTTGTTCTGGTCCATGAACTGCGACAGCTGGCTGGTGCCGAAGAACTCCTTGATGGAGGCGACGACCGGCCGGATGTTGATCAGGGTCTGCGGCGTGATCGCCTCGACGTCCTGCGTGGTCATGCGCTCACGCACGACGCGCTCCATACGGGCCAGACCCGTACGGACCTGGTTCTGGATGAGCTCGCCGACGCTGCGCAGGCGGCGGTTGCCGAAGTGGTCGATGTCGTCCGTCTCGACGACGATCGTCTGGCCGCTGTCACCGACGGTCTCGATCTCGCCGGCGTGCAGCTTCACCAGGTACTTGATCGTCGAGATGACGTCCTCGACGGTCAGCACGCCCGCGTCGAGCGGCGCGTCGGCACCCAGCTTCTTGTTGACCTTGTAGCGGCCGACCTTGGCCAGGTCGTAGCGCTTGGGGTTGAAGTAGAGGTTCTCGAGCAGCGTCTGCGCGGCCTCACGGGTGGGGGGCTCGCCCGGACGCAGCTTGCGGTAGATGTCGAGCAGCGCGTCGTCCTGGCCCTGGGTGTGGTCCTTCTCCAGGGTGGCGCGCATGGACTCGTACTCGCCGAACTCCTCGAGGATCTGCTCGGTGGTCCAGCCGAGCGCCTTGAGCAGGACGGTGACGGACTGCTTGCGCTTGCGGTCGACGCGGACGCCGACCATGTCGCGCTTGTCGATCTCCATCTCCAGCCAGGCACCCCGGGACGGGATGATCTTGGCGGAGAAGATGTCCTTGTCGGACGTCTTGTCGATGCTGGAGTCGAAGTAGACACCCGGCGAACGGACCAGCTGCGACACCACGACACGCTCGGTGCCGTTGATGACGAAGGTGCCCTTGTTCGTCATGAGCGGGAAGTCGCCCATGAAGACGGTCTGGGACTTGATCTCGCCGGTCTCGTTGTTGGTGAACTCGGCGGTGACGAAGAGCGGCGCCGCGTACGTGAAGTCGCGGTCCTTGCACTCGTCGATGGAGTTCTTAGGCGGCTCGAAGCGGTGGTCGCGGAAGGTCAGCGACATCGACCCGGAGAAGTCCTCGATCGGCGAGATCTCCTCGAAGATCTCTTCCAGACCGGACTTGGTGGGGACGTCCTGACCGTTCTCCAGAGCGGCCTCGACGCGAGTCTTCCAGGCGTCGTTGCCGAGCAGCCAGTCGAAGCTCTCGGTCTGCAGCGCGAGAAGGTTCGGAACCTCGAGGGGCTCCTTGATCTTTGCAAAAGAGATGCGCAGCGGGGCGGTGCTGGCAGCGTTGTTCGTATTCGCGGTCGAGGCATTGCGCGAGGCGGCCAAGAGGGGGTCCTTCCGAGGGCTCGGACTCACTACGCGCGTACCGGCCCCCCACGGGACACCACGGCAGACACTTCGCTTCCCGGCGGAAAAGGCCAGGTCAGAGAGGATCTGATCGTCAGTGCTCAAGTGAGGGCATGCCCCTGGTGACGGGCAGGGGACAGCTAACAGGCAGCGCAAAGGGTCAGTGTAGCCACTTGGCACACTGATGTCCAGTGCGGGTTTTCAAGACCCTCGGAGGCCCTCGTTGCTCTCAACTCCTGTGACACGGTCATGCCCTCAACGCACCGTGATACTGCCCTCTTCGTCGCCGATCCATGCCTCGGATTCGGATCCTTGTGACGACGCGTCCTGAGAATTGCGCGCCACGTGCGGTTCGTCAAGGCCCCCTTACCCGAACCACCTTTCGACAGGCGACCCCTCGTGGCCCGCACGGGGCCACGACGAAGATCACCCTACCCCCCGCCGTCCCGGGTTCGAGGCAACCGCCACCGGTCCCGGAGACACCGAAGAGCGACCACCCGGATGGATGATCGCTCCTCGGCGCTTACGCGTTACACGCCCTGGTGGACGCGGTGCGGATCCGGCGCTGCCGGGCCGCGGGAGTCCTGTCGGACCCGGAAGGTCTTACTTGACCTCGACGGAGGCGCCGGCGCCCTCGAGGGCCTCCTTGGCCTTCGTAGCGGCTTCCTTGTTGACCTTCTCGACGACGGCCTTCGGCGCACCGTCGACCAGGTCCTTGGCCTCCTTCAGGCCGAGGGAGGTCAGCTCGCGCACGACCTTGATGACCTGGATCTTCTTGTCGCCGGCACCCGTGAGGACGACGTCGAACTCGTCCTGCTCGGCCTCGGCCTCGGCCGGGGCGCCCGGGGCGGCGGGGCCGGCCACGGCGACCGCGGCGGCGGCGGTGACGTCGAACTTCTCCTCGAAGGCCTTCACGAACTCGGAGAGCTCGATGAGGGTCATGCCCTCGAACTGGGCCAGCAGCTCGTCCTGGGTGAGCTTCGCCATGATGGCGGTCCTTCCACTAAATCGGCAGGTGCCGGGTGTACTGGGTGAGGCGGGCGTACGTCGGGCCCGCTATGACCCTTGCCTCATGTCGGCGAGGGCCGGAAAGCGAGCCGAATTACTCGGCACCGCCCTGCTCGTCCTGCTTGGCGCGAAGCGCGTCCACGGTGCGGACGAGCTTCGACGGAAGCGCCTGGAAGAGCTGAGCAGCCTGGGACTGCTTGCCCTTGAAGGCACCCGCCAGCTTGGAGAGCAGAACCTCGCGGGACTCGAGGTCCGCGAGCTTCTTGATCTCGTCGGCGGACAGCGCCTTGCCGTCAAGGACACCGCCCTTGATGACGAGATTCGGGTTGTCCTTGGCGAAGTCACGAAGACCCTTCGCCGACTCCACCGGGTCACCGGTGACGAAGGCGACTGCCGTCGGACCGTTGAACAGGTCGTCCAGCGTCGTGATCCCGGCCTCGTTGGCCGCAATCTTGGTCAGCGTGTTCTTCACCACGGCGTACTGGGCGTTCTCACCGAGCGAACGGCGCAGCTGCTTGAGCTGGGCCACGGTGAGACCGCGGTACTCGGTCAGCACAGCGGCGCTCGAGTTGCGGAACTGGTCCGTCAGCTCGGCGACCGCGGCAGCCTTGTCGGGCCTCGCCATAGAGTTTCGGCCTCCTTCCGGGTGATTCGGACCGCGCGGACCCGAAGGAGGACTGGGAAAAACGAAACGCCCCGGGCGCAGGCGCACGGGGCGAGGCTCAACCGGTATTCGCTTCCTCGCGGTCGCGAAGTCCGGGAACTCTTCCACTGACACCTGCGCGGGTCGTCCGCAGTTCAGCGGATCCTTCGGCCACCGCACCCTCTTGCGAGTGAGCGGCAACGACCAGCGGTCTTTGGCTTCCTGTGGAGAGTACGGGACCGGATCGCCATGAGGCAAATCCGGTCCCGCCGGGACGTTCGGGACGGATCTTCGGGACGGACGACGGACCGTCAGGACGGTCCCTCCTGACGGTCGAACCGTCGGAACGGTTCCGGCAACTCAGACGTCGGCCCCGGCGTCCGCTCCGATGTCCGAGAGCCCTTCTCCGAGGCCCTGCAGCATCTCGAAGAGGTCGACCGTGTCCTTGGCCGGCGGTGCCTCGACCGTCGCCCGGGCCCCGTAGTCGGAGTAGTGCGTGGTGATGTCGACCGTGCCCTCGTCCGACTTCATGCCGAGGACCATCTTGACCGGGTAGTCGTCCTCGTTGACCCAGACCTCGGTGTCGTAGCCCTTCACGCCCGACTTCTCGGCGTTGGCGATGAGCTCCTCGCGCTCCTCCTCGGAGAGGAAGTCGAGGGACCCGTTGCCCTTGACGATCTCCTCGAAGGTCAGGGTGCCCTTGTAGTGCTGCGCCTGGACGCCGTCGACCTTCTGCGGGCCGACGTGCTTCAGGTTCGGCGACTCGAGCAGCAGGGCCAGCTGCTGGGCCGGGTCCTGGTTCATGCTCTCCAGGCTGCCGGTGATCTGCTTCTGCAGTTCCTTGCTCCCGGCCTCCTCGGCCATGGCCCGGAAGTCCAGCTTCATCCAGCGCTTGCCGTCCATCTCGGCGGCCTGCTTCGCACCCATGTCCGCGTACATGACGTTGTCCAGCATGATCATGCGGATCTCGGAGGGCGCGTCGGAATCGAGCCCCGCGAGGTCGGATCCCTTGATGGTCATATCCATGACCGCGGGGTCCCAGCCCTGGACTCCGGTCATCTCCATGGTGCCGTCGCCCGCGGCGCCCGCCATGTCCCCCATGCCCTGCATGCTCGCGGGCATCGACATGGTCATCCGGACCTTGGCGGACTTCGCCTCCGTCGTCTTCTTGAAGGCGGCCTGAAGGACCTCGGTCGCCTCGCCCCGGGACAGGACCTTGGGCTCCGCCGCCTTGTCCTTCGTTCCCCCGTCACCGGCCTGGCAGCTCGTGACACCCGCGACGACCGTCACGGCCGCCACGCAGACACTCGCGCGCTTCCATGCGGACATGCCCATGAATCCCACCCCTGGTTGTTTCGCCTGCTCAGTCAAGTCCGTTGAACCGTAACCCACCTGACTGACACTGCTGTACGAAAAAAACCCGCCCCCGCGCCGTGGAAGGCGCGGGGGCGGGTTCGGGGTGTGCTCGGTGAGCGGCGGGCCGGACGGGCCGGCCCGAGGGCTCAGACCGCCGCCGGGTCCTCCTCGACGAGGAGGTTGCGGGTGCGGTTCGAGTCGAGCGGAATGCTGGGGCCGATCGTGGTGGTGATCGCGGCCTTCTTGATGTACCGGCCCTTCGCGGCGGACGGCTTCAGACGAAGGATCTCGTCCAGCGCGGCGCCGTAGTTCTCCACCAGCTTGGTGTCGTCGAAGGACGTCTTGCCGATGATGAAGTGCAGGTTCGAGTGCTTGTCGACGCGGAACTCGATCTTGCCACCCTTGATCTCGTTGACAGCCTTGGTGACGTCCGGGGTGACGGTGCCGGTCTTGGGGTTCGGCATGAGACCGCGGGGACCGAGCACGCGGCCGAGGCGGCCGACCTTGCCCATGAGGTCCGGGGTGGCGACGACGGCGTCGAAGTCCAGACGGCCCTTCGACACCTCGTCGATCAGTTCGTCGGCGCCGACGATGTCGGCGCCCGCGGCACGCGCGGCCTCGGCACGGTCGCCGGTCGCGAAGACCAGGACCCGGGCGGTCTTGCCGGTGCCGTGCGGGAGGTTCACGGTGCCACGGACCATCTGGTCGGCCTTGCGCGGGTCGACACCCAGGCGGAAGGCGACCTCGACGGTGCCGTCGAACTTCGAGGTGGAGGTCTCCTTGGCGAGACGGACGGCCTCGAGCGGGGCGTACTGCTTCTCCCGGTCGATCTTGGCGTCCGCAGCGCGGAGAGACTTGCTGCGCTTGCTCACGTGTAGCTCCTGTGGGTTCTTAGGAGTCGTGGTCCGGGCCGAGCGGGCCCTTCCACACTTCTGCTTGACTTACGGGGGTGGAGGTCAGCCCTCGACCGTGACGCCCATGGAACGGGCGGTGCCGGCGATGATCTTCGACGCGGCGTCCAGGTCGTTGGCGTTGAGGTCGGGCAGCTTGGTCGTGGCGATCTCACGGACCTGGGCAGCGGTGATCTTCGCGACCTTGGTCTTGTGCGGCTCGCCGGAGCCCTTCTCCACACCCGCGGCCTTGAGGATCATCTTCGCGGCCGGCGGGGTCTTGGTGATGAAGGTGAAGGAACGGTCCTCGTAGACCGTGATCTCCACCGGGATGACCCAGCCGCGCTGCGACTCGGTCGCGGCGTTGTAGGCCTTGCAGAACTCCATGATGTTGACGCCGTGCTGACCCAGCGCGGGGCCGACCGGCGGAGCCGGGTTGGCGGCACCGGCCTGGATCTGGAGCTTGATGAGCCCCGTGACCTTCTTCTTCTTGGGAGGCATGACTCTCCGGGTCCTTTCGATTCGGGTCCTGCCCGCGTACCGGGAATCACCCGGACACAGGCATACCGCACAACGATAGCGGGTATGGATGTGCGGCCAAAAACCGAGCAGGTCAGGCAGACGCCTGAGCGTTCGCCTGACCTGTTCGGAAGCTGCGGTCCAGACTGTCCGGGCTGTTCAGGACCGGGTCAGTTCTTCTGGATCTGGTCGAAGGAGAGCTCGACCGGCGTCTCGCGGCCGAAGATCTCCACCAGGCCCTTGACCTTCTTGGAGTCGGGGTTGATCTCGTTGATGGTCGCCTGGAGGGTGGCGAACGGGCCGTCGGTGACGGTGACCGAGTCGCCGACCTCGAAGTCCAGCACCTGGACCTCGACCTTGCGCTGCGGAACCGGCTTGCCCTCGGCCTCGGCGGCCTCGCGGGCGGCCTTCTCCTCGGCCTCCGGGGCGAGCATCTTGACGATCTCGTCCAGGGTCAGCGGGTACGGGTCGTAGGCGTTGCCCACGAAGCCGGTGACGCCGGGGGTGTTGCGGACGACGCCCCAGGACTCGTTCGTCAGGTCCATGCGGACCAGGACGTAACCCGGGAGCTTGTTCTGCTTGATCGTCTTGCGGTCGCCGTTCTTGATCTGGACGACCTCTTCCTGCGGCACCTCGGCCTGGAAGATGAAGTCCTCGACGTTCAGCGAGACGGCGCGCTGCTCCAGGTTGGTCTTCACCCGGTTCTCGTAGCCCGCGTACGTGTGGATGACGTACCACTCTCCGGGCAGCGTCCGCAGTTCCTCGCGGAGCTTCTCCACCGGGTCGCGGTCGTCCTCGGCCTCTTCGGCCTCGGCGGCGGCGTCCTCGTCGGAATCCGCTTCTTCGGCCTCTTCGGCCTCGGGGGTCGTATCGGCCGCCGTCTCGGACTCGTCCGCGGCGGCGTCGGCAGCCTCGACCTCTGCGGAGGCCTCGGAGGCCTCACTGTCCGCGCCCCCGACGGTGTCGAGCTCGTCCTCGACGGACTCGACCGGCTCGATGGCGTCGTTCACGTTCGGGTCAGACACGGTGGCTGCTTCTTCCTGGATACATAGGGGTGGAACACGCGAAAGGAGCGCCGGGTACCTCGGCGCTCTTCGCAGGCGGCTCAGCCGAATACGTACTTGGCGACGTGACCGAGCCCGTAGTCGATCAGTGTGATCAGGCCGATCATGACGACCACAAAGATGATCACTGCGGTTGTGTACGACGTCAGCTGGTTCCGGGTCGGCCAGACAACCTTGCGAAGCTCCGCCACGATCTGGCGGTAGAAGAGCGCGAGGCGCTTCAGCGGACCCTTCTTGGCCCGCTTGCCGCCCTTGCGGGTCTTCTTCTTGGAGTCCGGCGCCTCGTCCTCGGCATCAGGCATGTCGATGGAGCCCACGGCGTCCGTCACTCGTCCTCACCTGATTCCGGGTCATGGCCGTGCCGCGCCCGGTATGAGCCGCACGGCGGTGCATTGCTGTACGTACATGCGTACACATCCTGGCTAAGGTTGTGTGTAGCAGGGCCGGAGGGACTTGAACCCCCAACCGCTGGTTTTGGAGACCAGTGCTCTACCAATTGAGCTACGACCCTTTGCGTGTCCCCCAACGTACCGCATCCGACCGGATGCTTGGTGTGCACCCGGCGAGCGCGGCCGCAGAAGGCCAACGAGGTGTGAGTGTACGTGTTCCGGAGCCGGGCGTCGAACAGAAAGCGCCCGTGATCCGGTCTCCCGGCCGAAGATCGTCCCGACGGAGGGGCCGGCGGGACGGATCCGGACTGGTGTTCAGAGGTTGGCCCGGACCTGTTCAGTCTGTGAAACCCCCGTACCGGGCAGGTTTCCGGTCTGGAACGATGGGCCCATGAGCGCTGCAACCCCTCCCACCGAACGCCGGGTCTCCGCCCGGATCGGTGCGATCTCCGAGTCCGCCACCCTCGCCGTGGACGCCAAGGCCAAGGCCCTCAAGGCCGCCGGGCGACCGGTGATCGGCTTCGGCGCCGGTGAACCCGACTTCCCGACCCCGGACTACATCGTCGACGCCGCGATCGAGGCGTGCCGAAACCCGAAGTACCACCGCTACACGCCGGCCGGCGGGCTGCCGGAGCTGAAGGCCGCGATCGCCGCGAAGACGCTGCGCGACTCCGGCTACGAGGTGGATCCCGCCCAGGTCCTCGTCACCAACGGCGGCAAGCAGGCCATCTACGAGGCCTTCGCCGCGATCCTCGACCCGGGCGACGAGGTCATCGTCCCGGCCCCGTACTGGACGACGTACCCGGAGTCGATCCGCCTGGCCGGCGGTGTCCCGGTCGAGGTCGTCGCCGACGAGACGACCGGCTACCGCGTCAGCGTGGAGCAGCTGGAGGCCGCGCGGACGGAGAGGACCAAGGTCGTCCTGTTCGTCTCCCCCTCGAACCCCACCGGCGCGGTCTACAGCGCCGAGGACGCCGAGGCGATCGGCCGCTGGGCGGTCGAGCACGGTCTGTGGGTGCTGACCGACGAGATCTACGAGCACCTGGTCTACGGCGACGCCACCTTCACCTCGCTGCCCGCCGTCCTGCCCGAGCTGCGGGACAAGTGCATCGTGGTCAACGGTGTCGCGAAGACGTACGCGATGACCGGCTGGCGGGTCGGGTGGATCATCGGTCCGAAGGACGTGGTGAAGGCCGCCACCAACCTGCAGTCGCACGCCACGTCCAACGTGTCGAACGTCGCCCAGGTGGCGGCGCTGGCCGCGGTCTCCGGCTCCCTGGACGCGGTCGCCACGATGCGCGAGGCCTTCGACCGCCGGCGCAGGACCATCGTGCGGATGCTCAACGAGATCGACGGCGTGGTCTGCCCGGAGCCCGAGGGCGCGTTCTACGCCTACCCGTCGGTGAAGGCCCTGATCGGCAAGGAGATCCGGGGCAAGCGGCCGCAGAACTCCGTGGAGCTGGCCGCGCTCATCCTCGAGGAGGTCGAGGTCGCGGTCGTCCCCGGCGAGGCCTTCGGCACTCCGGGGTACCTGCGGCTGTCCTACGCGCTGGGCGACGAGGACCTGGTGGAAGGCGTGAGCCGGATCCAGAAGCTGCTGGCGGAGGCACAGGACTGATCGCAGAACCGGTTCCGTTTCCTCACGTGAGGACACGGGCGGGCCGTTTCCCCTCGGGGAGGCGGCCCGCTTCCGTTTCCCTCGTGCTGGCGTGCGAGCAAGACCACGTTCGGGGAAAGCGCTACCGGCGCCCCCGGGAGGTGCGGCAGGATTTCGGGATGGAACGTGTACGTGACCTCTCCCTGCTGCCGAAGGCCCATCTGCATCTGCACTTCACCGGGTCGATGCGCCCCGCCACCGTGCTGGAGCTGGCCGACAAGTACGGCGTCCGCCTCCCCGAGGCGCTGACCGACGCGCTGACCAGCGGGGAGCCGCCGAGCCTGCGGGCCACGGACGAGCGGGGCTGGTTCCGGTTCCAGCGGCTGTACGACGCGGCCCGCTCGTGCCTGAGGGAACCGGAGGACATCCAGCGGCTGGTGCGGGAGGCCGCGGAGGAGGACCTCAAGGACGGTTCGGGCTGGCTGGAGATCCAGGTCGATCCGACGTCGTACGCACCGCGGCTGGGCGGGCTGATCCCGGCGCTGGAGGTCATCCTGGACGCCGTGGACTCGGCGCGGCGGGACACCGGGCTCGGGATTCGGGTGCTGGTCGCCGCGAACCGGATGAAGCACCACCTGGACGCGCGCACGCTGGCCCGGCTGGCGGTGCGGTACGCGGACCGGGGGGTCATCGGCTTCGGGCTGTCCAACGACGAGCGGCGCGGCATGGCCCGGGACTTCGACCGGGCGTTCGCCATCGCGCGCGAGGGCGGGCTGCTGTCCGCGCCGCACGGGGGTGAACTGTCCGGGCCCGCTTCCGTGCGGGACTGCCTGGACGACCTGGAGGCCGACCGGATCGGGCACGGGGTGCGGGCGGCGGAGGACCCGCGGCTGCTGCGGCGGCTCGCGGACCGGCAGGTGACGTGCGAGGTGTGCCCGGCGTCGAACGTGGCGCTGGGGGTGTACGAGAAGCCGGGGGACGTGCCGCTGCGGAAGCTGTTCGACGCGGGCGTGCCGCTGGCCCTGGGGGCGGACGACCCCCTGCTGTTCGGCTCGCGGCTGGCGGCCCAGTACGAGATCGCGCGCGAGCACCACGGCTTCACGGACGCCGAGCTGGCCGAGCTGGCGCGGCAGTCGGTGCGCGGGTCGGCGGCGCCGGAGGCGGTCAGGGCGGAGCTGATGACGGGGATCGACCGGTGGCTGACTACTCCGACGGGGTGAAAGCCGGCGGCTCCGACGGGGTGAGGTGAGGGCGGGCGGTCCGCGGCTCCTCAGAGGCCGACCCCCACCGTCACCGGCTCGTTGACCAGAGTGATGCCGAAGGTTTCGCGCACTCCTGCCACCACCTCGCGGGCGAGTGCCAGCAGGTCCTCGGTGGTCGCCTCGCCGCGGTTGGTGAGGGCGAGGGTGTGTTTGGTGGAGATGCGGGCCGGGCCCTCACCGTAGCCCTTGGTGAAGCCGGCCTTGTCGATCAGCCAGGCGGCGGAGGTCTTGGTACGGCCCTCGCCGGCGGGGTACGCGGGGGGCTCGGCGTCGAGGCCGAGGTGCTGCTTCGCCCGGGTCCGGAAGGCCGTGAACTCCTCGCCCGTGAGGATCGGGTTGGTGAAGAAGGAGCCGGCCGACCAGGTGTCGTGGTCCTCGGGGTCCAGGACCATGCCCTTTCCGGCGCGGAGCTTCAGGACCGTCTCGCGGGCCGTGGGCAGGGGGACGCGGTCGCCCGGTGCGACACCGAGGACGCGGGCCGTCTCGGCGTACCGGACGGGGCCGGAGAGGCCGTCGGCGTCCTCCAGGCCGAAGCGGACGCGCAGGACGACGTAGCGCTCGGGGTCGGCCTTGAAGCGACTGTGCCGGTAGGAGAAGACGCACTCCTCGTTCGTGAGGGTGACCGTCTCGCGGGCCCGGCGGTCGTAGGCGACGACCTCGGTGATGGTGGAGGAGACCTCCTGGCCGTACGCGCCGACGTTCTGGATGGGGGTCGCGCCCGCCGAGCCGGGGATGCCGGCCAGGCACTCGACACCGGCCAGACCGGCCTCCACGGTGCGGGCGACGGCGTCGGTCCACACCTCTCCGGCCGCCAGTTCCAGGTGCGTGCCGTCCAAGGTGAGGCCCCGGGTGGCGATGACGAGTGCGGTGCCGTCGAAGCCCTTGTCGCCGATGACCAGGTTCGAACCGCCTCCGATGATCAGCAGGGGCGTACCGCTGTCGTCGGCCTCGCGGACGACGGCGATCACTTCCTCGTCGGTCGTCGCGGTGACCAGCCGGGTCGCGGGGCCGCCCAGGCGGAACGTGGTCAGCGGGGCGAGGGGGGCGTCGTGGAGTTCCTGCACGGGCTCAAGACTAAGGCCCCCGCCGGACGGGGCGGCGGGGGCCGGTGGCGCCGGCGTGCGCGCGTGTGAGTAGGTGGGTGCTGGTGTCCGCGCGGTGCGGGGCG
>NZ_LIQT01000639.1 GCF_001418415.1 Streptomyces hirsutus | reverse complement strand
GCGTCGACGAGGTCGTCGAGGAGGTCCTCGACGGTGCCCGCATCCCGTTCCAGGGAGCGGGCGAGCGCGGTCGCGGACGCGTGGGCCACCGTGTCCACGGACGGCGCGGTCCGGGTCGCCGCGAACCGGCGCAGCACGAGACGGGCCTGCGGGGTGAGCCGGTGGTAGGCGTCCTCGTAGCGCTCGGCGAGGCTCTCGTCGCCGACCCGCAGCCGGGCGAACAGGTCCTCCCCGGTGACCAGGTCGGCGATCGCCTCGGTGAGCAGGGCACCCGGGCGGGCCGCCAGCCGGCGCGCGGCGAGGGTGAGGGAGAGCGGCAGGTCGCCACAGGCCTCGGCGAGCATCAGGCCCGCCCGCGGGGCGGCGGCGAGCCGCTCCCGGCCGAGGACCGAGGCGAGCAGCTCCATCGACTCGTTCCGGTCCAGTACGGGCAGCGCGAGGCGCCGTATCCCGTCCAGGCCGAGCAGCCGGGACCGGGCGGTCAGGACGATCCGGCAGTGCGGGGCGGCCACCAGCAGCTCGCGGACCTGGAGTTCCTGGCGCACCCCGTCGAACACCACGAGCAGCCGCCGCTGACGCAGCACCGACCGGTACAGGCCCACGCGCTGCGCCGGGTCGTCGGGGACCTGCTCCGGGGCGATGCCGAGCGCCCGCAGCAGGTGGCCCGTGAGGGCGGCCGCGTCCCGCCGGCCGCCGCCGGCCGGGTCGAGGTCCACGTACAGCTGGCCGTCCGGCAGGCCGGCCGCCAGTTCGGCGGCCAGACGCAGCGCGAACACCGACTTGCCGACGCCGGTCTGGCCGTGGACCAGCAGCGGCGGGACGGACCCGTCGGCCAGGTCGGTCAGCATCCGCGCCCGGCCCAGCAGCCGGGTCCGGCCGGCCAGCGGCCGCGGCTCCATGGGGAGCTGGGCGGGCGTCGGCGGCAGGGCCCGTACGGCGGCCCGCGGCCGCGTCTCCTGCCCTCGGTGCACGGCCCTGGCGTCCGGCCGGCCCTCGCCGCCCACCTCCCGCGCGGCCTCCCGCCAGCGCCGCTCCCACACCGCCCGGTCCCCGCCGCACGCCTCGGCGAAGGCGAGCGCCACCTGAAGAGTCGGCAGCCGGTAGCCGGCCGCCGCGTCCGAGAGCACCGAAGCGGAGAACAGTGCCCGCTTCGCCAGCTCCCGGTAACTGGGAGAGCCCGCCCCGGACCGGAGCCGGCGCAGCTCCCGGGCGAAGGCGGTGGCCGGTCCGGCGTCCTGCGCCAAGGGCTTCTCCGGTCTGCCCACGCTCACGCTCCTCGGGGATCGGTGGCGGTTCGCCGCGGGATCGCCGCGGGTCTTTGCCGTCTGCTGCCTGCCCCCGCAGACTCCGGCGGGCCGTTCCCGTTCCCCTCCCGGTGCGGTACCGCGGCCCCTTCCTGCCGCTTTCGTCGCTGCCCGTACCGTTCACCCGGCCGAGCGTTTATGATCCGGCTTGCCCGAATCCCCGGTCGGGGGACGGGGCACGGGGG
>NZ_LIQT01000638.1 GCF_001418415.1 Streptomyces hirsutus | reverse complement strand
GCGACCAGGAGTGACGCGCCGACGCGGGCCCTTCGTACGCGGCGGAATCCGCCGGTGTACGGCGCGGTACGGGAAGAGCCGCGAGACGGAGAACGGCGGCCTCTCGCTTTGTGGTTCATCGGGATTCCTCCGCGGGTCTCGCAGTTCCCCGCGCATCCGGGAGAACGGGGTGGCTCCGGCCGGTTCGTGCACTGTGGCCAGCCGCGAACCACCCGCACCCACCCAGCTCGGCTCCCCCCCAGGGCGTACCCCCCCAGGGCCCGACGGCACAATGGCGGTCATGAGCTCGTCCCGCACCTTCCAGCCGATTCTGCGCCGCATCGCCGCCGAGATCGAGAGCATGCCGGGACGTGGTCGGCCCGCCGACTACATCCCGGCGCTCGCGGCATGCGACCCGCACCGGTTCGGCATGGCCGTCGCGGAGCTGGACGGCACGGTGTACGGAGTCGGGGACTGGCGGCAGCCGTTCTCCATGCAGTCCATCTCCAAGGTCTTCACCCTCGCCCTCGACCTGGCCCGTGAGGGCGACACGCTGTGGGAGCACGTCGGCCGCGAGCCCTCCGGCAACCCCTTCAACTCGCTGGTGCAGCTGGAGTATGAGAACGGCATCCCGCGTAATCCGTTCATCAACGCCGGCGCACTCGTCGTCACCGACCGCCTCCACACCCGGACCGGCGACGCGGCGGGCACCCTGCTGGAGTTCCTGCGCGCGGAGAGCGGCAACGCGGAGCTCGCCATCGACAAAGGCGTAGCCGCCTCCGAGTCCGCCCATGGCGACCGCAACGCCGCGCTCGGCCACTTCATGGCGTCGTACGGGAACATCGGGAACCCGGTCCCGGTTCTCCTCGACCAGTACTTCCGCCAGTGCTCCATCGAGGCATCCTGCGCGGACCTCGCCCTGGCCACCGGCTTCCTCGCCCGGCACGGCATCCGCGCCGACGGCACCCGTCTGCTGACCCAGAGACAGGCCAAACAGGTCAACGCGATCATGCTCACCTGCGGAACGTACGACGCCGCGGGCGACTTCGCCTACCGCGTGGGTCTGCCCGGCAAGAGCGGCGTCGGCGGTGGCATCATCGCCGTCGTTCCCGGCCGCTACACGCTCTGCGTATGGGGGCCCGGCCTGGACGAGCGGGGCAACTCGGTGGTGGGAGTGGCGGCCCTGGACCGCTTCACGACGCTCACGGGACTGTCGGTTTTCTAGTCTTCCGAGTCAGGGGTTCTGTCCAGATGAGCGGCGTCGCGGGGTGGCGCGCACCGGCGGCCGAAGGCCGAGTCGATCCTGTCGGACGAGGAGCGGGCCGCACTCGGGGAACGGGTGAGGCCCGCTCCACAGGTCACTGGCTCAGCCAGGTGATGGACGGCTGGTCGGAAGTGAGGGTGATCTCGAACTCCTCCAAGGGCGGGGCCCCGGCGCCGCGCCACCGGGTGATGTGCGCCTCGACGGCGTCCCAGATGCGGGCCGGCCCGTTCTGTCGGACCGTCCACCGGCCGTCGTGCTCCCGGAGCATCGCCCAGGCGCCGGTGTCGACGTCGAGGAACAGGTGCTCCGTGCGGCCTTCGCGGGTGAGGGTGACGTACTGGGCGCGTGGCGCGGCGAGTTGGGCGACGAACCGGGTGTTCCAGTCGTCGATCACGTCGGCGCCGAGGACCGCCGGCCGCTCGTCGCCCTCGTCGAGTTCGGGGAGCAGCCCCAGCGGCGGTGGCAGGTGGGGCCGGGCGAGCATGAAGGAGGTCTGTCCACCCAGGAAGCGGCCGGACGCCGTGCCGTCCTCGTGGACCGTGAGCCGGGCCAGTTCGGAGGAGTACAGCCAGCCGCAGAGGGTGACGAGGATGATTCCACCGGGACGGGTCTGCTCGATCAGCTCGTGGGGGACGGTGAGGAGCCCGCAGGTGGCGATCACCCGGTCGTAGGGGGCACCGTCCTTGTACCCGGCGAGGCCGTCGCCGACGATCAGGTCCGGTGCGAACCCGCAGTGCCCCAGCGCGGTGCGGGCGCGGGTGGACACGTCCTCGTCGACCTCGACGGAGGTCACCGACTCGTCGCCGAGCCGGTGACACATCAGGGCGGTCGAGTAGCCGGTGCCCGTGCCGATCTCGAGGACACGGTGGCCGGCGTCGACTTGGAGGTCTTCGAGCATGCGCACGACCAGGCCGGGCATGGTGCTGGACGAGGTGGGGGCGCGCAGGATCTCCCCGCGGACGTCTCCGGGCACGACGGTGCCGGCGATCTGCGTCACCAGGGACGCGTCCTCGTAGCAGCTCTCCAGCCACCGTGGATCGTCCTGCATGACCGGGGCCCAGGCGGTGGGCGTCGAGCCGTCGACCTCGCGGAAGAAGCCTCCGCGCAGGAACTCGTGGCGCGGGACCGCGGACACGGCCTCTCGCCAGGGTTCGGTCCGCAGATGTCCGTTGTCGGTCAGTCGCTCGACGAGCCGTGTCCTCAGTTCCTTGTCGTTCACGCCGTCTTCCTCTCCAGGAGATCCGCCATGGCCGCCACCATCGGCAGCCCGGTCTCCGGTTCCATCCACGCCCATTGCCCGGAGGGATTGCATTCCAGGAACCACCATTGCCCCTGGCGGTCCACGGCGAAGTCGAAAGCGCCGAAGACGAGCCGGAAGTGGTCGAGGTAGGCGCGCAAAGCCTCGGAGATGCCGGGCGGTGGCTGGACCACGCTGTACCGGAGCCGTGCGTAGTCGGTGCGCCAGTCCAGCAGGTCCGAGTCGATGCGGACGCAGAACACCCGGTCGCCGATGACGGTCACGCGCACGTCACCGGTCTTGTCGATCCGCCGCTGGAAGAGGTGGGCGGTGCCGGTCACCGCGTCGTCGATCTCATCCGCGGTGACCTCGCGTACCTCGACCGTGCAGGAGACGCCGTCGACGCGGTACAGCGGCGTGGACAGCGGCTTGTAGAGCACCGGCCCGTGGGTCTTGACGAAGGCGCGCGCGGCGACCGGGCAAGAGATGATCGCCGTGGGAGGCAGACGGAATCCGCACGCGGCCGCGGCGGCGAGCCCGGACGGCTTGAACTCGGCGTCGCCGATGCGATGCGGGTGGTTGACGTACCGGCAGCCGGGCAGGGAGGCCATGACTCCGCCGAGACCGTAACGGGCCTGTGTGAGGGCGAAGCGCGCGGTCTGACTGTCGAGGTGGGGGAAGGCGAACCCGGAGGGCCTGCGGTAGTACAGGGAACGGACGCGGGACAGGTCCGCCGTACGCGTGGGCGTGGTCAGCGTGCCCTCGATCCCCTCAGACGTGAGGGTGGCCGCGACCGACAGGGTGGTGGGGAAGTCCCCGGAGTCGAACCGCACGACCGGGACGCCCCGGTCGTGCAGCTCGTCGATCACCAGGTCGGTCGTGGGGTCGTCCAAGTTGGTGACGACCAGAACCGGAATCGTGTCGGTCACTGGTCGGTGTCGTTCCCGGAGTCCTGGTCGCCGCCACCGCTGCCACCGGGGCCCGAACCGTCTGAGGGATTACCGGTGTTGGTCGCGGGTTTGGTGCCGGTGCTGGTCCCGTGTCCGGGCATCTCCATGACCTGTCCGGCGGCGTCGAAGTAGCGGCCGATCTGGGTGGCCGGGTCCAGCTCGACGCGGGCGTACGAGGGCGCGAGGGCGGGGTACGGCGCCATGCGGCGCAGCCCCCACGGCGCGGGCGTGCTGATGCCGTCGGGCAGCGGCGTCCCGGTGGGGAGCCGGTCGGAGTGGGCGAACATCGGTGCCTCCTGGTGGGCGGGAAGGTCGTGGTGCCGTGGGTTCTGCCGGGTGCCGGTTGCCGGGCTGCGGCGCGGCTCCGATGCGGCCGCAGCGTGAAGCGTTCACCGTCAGGGGTGGTCGTGCTGCGGCCGTGTGCTCACGGTGGCGTGCCGTGGCCTGGCGTGACCAGTGGTGACGCGCCGACGTGAACCCTTCGTACGCGGCGGCACGCGACGGTGTACGGAGCGGTACGGAACGGCCGGAAGCGGCACGGAGAGAGGCGCGGGGCATGACGAGCGTGCGGGGCGAAGAGACGGGCCGGGGACAGGCGGCGGTACACCGGTACCGGTACGGGTGCAGGGCGGCCAGGGCCAGGGGAGCGGGAGCCGGAGGCCCGGGGCGAGTCGGGAGCGGGGGTCGTCACCGTCGCGAAGCTGCTGGGAGAGTTGTGAACGCCGCTGAGAGCAGGACGTCGGCGCCCGAACTGGACCGGTTCAAGAGCAGTTGCAGCACAGGCGGCGGTGGTGAAGGCGGAGAAGTCGCTTGGGTCAGGAGCAGCTACAGCGGCGCTGAGAGCGGCCGGTGCGTAGAGGTGTCTCGCCGCAGTCACCCGGAGCGGTTCTCGTACGGGACTCCAAGTGCCCTGCTGAGGCCGGGCCGGCCTTCGGGCCGGAAGCATGGGCCGGGTTCGTGGAGATGACCGCCGGGCGCTGGGCGGCGGCGGATGTACGAGCGGAGGGTCCGACGCGTGACTCTGTTGGTTGATGTCGGCCCCTTCGCGTGAGGCCCGCCGCCGTCAGGCGGCGGGCCCCGGCGTTGCGAAGCGTGAGATGCGGGTGCCGGTTCACGTGGTGTTCAGCCGGTCCGGGTGCCGATCAGGAGCAGGGCCTCGGTAGGGGAGCGCCGAGGGCCGAGGATGTCGGCAAGGAGGCGCTCGTGGGGCGGGGTGAGCTTCACACGGTGGCCATGGCGGCTTCTTGCGACGGTCGGCGCTTCTCTCGGCTCAGAGGATCGCCACGGCCCGTCCGGCGACCTCGCCCTTGGCGAGCTTGTCGACGTACTCCGGGATCTGCTCGAACGTGATGGGTACGACGTTCGAGGCGATGTTGCCACTGGCCATGAGCTTGAGTACCTCCTCGGCTTCGGACTTCTCGCCGTTGGAGGCGCCGACGATGGTGATCTCCTTGAGGATGACCTGCTGCATGGAGAGGGTCGCTTCCTCGCGGGCCAGTCCGATCTGCACGATCCGACCGCCGTGCTTGATGGCGTCCACGGCCGAGGCGGTGGTGGTGCCGAAGCCGGCGAAGTCGACGATCACGTCAAGGCCCTGGTCCGCGAAATCGCGGATGTCCTTGGACACGCCGCCGACTCCGAGTTCATCGGCCGTGTCCCAGACCTTCTCGTTGACCTCGGCCACGTAGACGGTGGCGCCCAGTTCCTTGGCGATCTGAGCGCCGAGCGAGCCGAGTCCGCCGAATCCGATGATGCCCACGTTCTGCCCGGCCTCGACACGGCCGAACGTCACGAGTGCGCGGTAGGCCGTGCGCGCGGCGTCCATCGCCGGGGCGGCCTGCGAGAAGTCCACATTCTCGGGCACGCGCACGACGAGGTTCGCCTTGACGACGACCTTCTCGGCGAAGCCACCGTCGACCGCGGTTCCGGGGCCCTCGGTGACGGCCGGGATTCCCACGCGGTCACCGACGGCGAATTCGCTGACGTCCGAACCAGCGGCGCTGACGACGCCGGCGGTCTCGTGGCCCAGGATGATCGGCTTGTGGCCCAGCAGGGGAGTCAGGGTGCCGTCGACAAAGCTCACGTCGCTGTGGCACAGGCCGGAAGCCTTGACGTCGATGACGATCTCGTCAGCGCCCGGCTTCGGATCCTCGCGCTCGACCAGCGTGAACGGTTCGTTGACCTCGTTGAACTGCCATGCCCTCATGTCGGCTCCCTCCTGTGGTGAGCACCCATAACCGGGTGCTAGTTAAAGTTTAAACGTTTTCGGTTGAAAGTCGAACGGCCCAGTGTCGGGCGCGCGAAAGGCGGGCCCGGTCGGCTCCGGGAGGACGGGGCACTACGAGACCCGGCGACCGCCGTGGATGCCGTAAGCGGCTGCCTTGGGCCTGTTGCTGCGCAGCACGATCAACGTGTCGCTCGCGGGTATGCCGGTCGCGGCCGGCATGAACCAGCCCAGCAGGTGGGGTGACCCGCTTCCGGATGCCGGCTGCCGTCCTGCGGTGCGGCTCCGGTTCAGCCGCAACGTGAAGCGTTCACCGTCAAGGGTGGTCGCGCTGCGATCGTGTACTCACGGTGGCGCGTCGTGGCCTAGCGTGACCAGTGGTGACGCGCNNCGGCACGCGACGGTGTACGGAACGGCCGGAAACGGCACGGGGAGAGGCGCGGGACATGACGAGCGTGCGGGACGAAGAGATGGGGCAGGGACAGGCGGCGGTGCCGGTACCGGTGCAGGGCGGCCAGGGACAGGGGAGCGGGAACCGGAAGCCCGGGGACGAGCCGGGGGCGGGGGTCGTCACTGCGTTCGGACGGCAGTTGAAGCTGCTGCGGATTCGGGCGGGCCTGGAGCGGCCGGAGTTCGGCAAGCGGATGGGCTACTCACCGGAAACGGTGGCCTCGATCGAGCAGGGGCGGCGGATTCCGCAGGCGCGGTTCATTGAGAAGGCGGATGAGGTATTGGGGGCTGGGG
>NZ_LIQT01000637.1 GCF_001418415.1 Streptomyces hirsutus | reverse complement strand
GGTCCGCGGTGCCGAAGTGGACGGATGCAGGGGTGTGCAGGCTGATGCCGCTGTGCCTGTGCTCGTGGTTGTAGTACGAGATGAACTCCTCGCACCAATCCCTGGCTTCAGTAAGGGAGTTGAAGGAATCCGGGTACTCGCCGCAGTACTTGATCGTTTTGAAATTAGCCTCGCTGTAGGGATTGTCGTTGCTCACCTTCGGTCGCGAGTGCGAACTGGTCACCCCCAGATCGATCAACAGCTGGGAGACCTTCTTGCTGGTCATCGAGGTGCCGCGGTCGGCATGCACGGTCTCCGGGACGATGCCGTTGCGAGCGATGGTCTCGCGGATCAGCTCCTCGGCCCGGTCTGCGGATTCAGCCCGCTCCACGGTCCATCCGCAGATGTAGCGGCTGAAGATGTCGATGATCACGTACAGGTGGTACCACTCGCCCTTGTCCGGCCCCCTGAGCTTGGTGATGTCCCAGGTCAGCACCTGGCACGGGGCGGTGGCCACCAACTGCGGCACGGTCTTGGCCGGGTGGGTCGCCTGGCGGCGCCGCTCGCCGCTCTGCCCGGCCGCTGCCAGGATCCGGTACATCGTGCGCTCCGAGCGCCAGTAGCGGCTCTCGTCCAGCTCCCGCGCCCACACTTGGGCGGGCGGCAGGTCGGCGTACTCGGGCCGGTTGAGCAGAGCCAGGACCTGTACGCGCTCGACCGTACTCAAGGCCGAAGCTGGCGCGGGATCCGCTCGCGTGGCACGGGCGGCCGCAACCGCCGGTAGTGCGCGGCCCGCGACCGGCCGGTCAGCCGACAGACCGCAAAAATGTTCAACTCCCGCTCCAGGGTAGGGAACAGATCATCCACGACCCGGGCGGACTCGTGTTTCAGTCCGCGCTCTTGGAGATCATCTGCAAGAGCGCGGAAGCTTTTCCCATCAGGTCCAAGGCGGCGTCCTTCTGCGCGCCCTCCTGCTCCAGTCGGGCGACCTTCTTGCGCAGCCGCTCCAGCTCGGCCTGTTCTGCGGCCTTCTTCGGCCGGACCGCGGAGGTGCGCCGGTCGGCCAGGGTGGCCATCGCGCCAGTGTCGCGGGCGGCCCGCCATTCGATGATGTGCAGTGGTACAGCCGCTCACGGCGCAGGATCGCGCCCTTCTCGCCGTTCGGGGCGGCGTCGTACTCCGCGACGATCCGCAGCTTGTACTCCGCGGTGAAGGTGCGGCGCTTCGGGCGGGACGCGGGGTCGGGCTCAGGGGTGCT
>NZ_LIQT01000636.1 GCF_001418415.1 Streptomyces hirsutus | reverse complement strand
TGCCCGCCGGGACCCGGCGGGGGCGACGACGGAGGCGGAGGCGTGCCCCCCGGCCGCATGCCCGGTGTGCCCGGGGCGCCCGGCGGAGGCGGCGTCGTCGGGCCCGAGGGGCGGCGCGGCGGAGCCGCCTTGCTGGTCGCGGCGTCGGCGATGTCCGCGGCGCTCGGCGTCGCCGGGGTCTTTGGCGCGCGCGGCGGAGTCCGCGCCTCCGCGTCCGGGAACGCCGGTGTCAGCGCCGTCGGCGGCAACTGGCTGCCCCCCGACATCAGCGCCGTCGGGGCGTTCGAAGCCGACGCAGGGGGCGGCGGCGTGTCGTCGTCGGACTGGCTCAGCGGCGGAGCGAAAACGGTGACCGGAAGCGGCACCGAACCGTCCTCGTCGGCGTCGGCGTTCGTGTCCGTACCGGCCCACGGGGTCGCCCCGGCCGGTCCACCCGGAGTGCCCGCGCCGGGCCCCGCCGGGGAGCCGCCCCCGGCAGCGGGCCAGGCAGTACCGCTCCCGGGCGCCACCGGCGCACCCGGCACCGGCCCCCCGGAACCACCCGCACCGGACCCACCGGCCGCGCCGGCCGCACCCGCCGCGCCGGCCGTACCCGCCGAACCGCCCGACGTCTCCCCCCGCCGGTCCGGGATCCCCAGCCGGTCCGCCGCCTCCTGCAACCATTCCGGCGGACTCAGCAGGAACGACGTCTGATTCAGGTCCACCCGCGCGGGAGCCGCCGGCGCCGGTTCGGCCGCCGCGTCCGTACGGGCGTACTGCTCCTCGTACCGGCGGATCACCTCGCCCACCGCCAGGGCGGGCCACAGCGTCGCCTCGCCGCTGTCCCGGGCGATCACCAGCCGCTGCGCGCCGCCGTCCGAACGCGGCCCGTCCGCGCGGTCCTCCGCCCACACCACGAAACCGAGGCCGAACTCCCGTACCCGCACCTCACGGTGCTGATACGACGGCACATCCCCGTTGACCCACTCCTCCGCACGCTCCTGCGCCTGCGCGAACGTCACCATCGCCGGACCTCACTCCCCCGCAGCAACCGGAACGACCTGCGCGAAGCCGCCGTCCACCATCAGATTCGCCACCGTCTCCAGCTCCGGCGGCGACCCCGCCAGCCGGGCCAGGAACGCGTCGAAGTCGTCCCCGCACGGCAGCAGCAGCCGCTCCACCCGCTCCGCCGGCGACCACGACGGATCCACGTCCCGCGCGTCGTCGTAGGAGCAGAACCACACCGAACCCGCCCGGTCTCCCCGCACCTTCACCGCCAGCAGACCGCCCTGGACGAAACCGACGCCCAGATAGTCCTTGGTGAGGTGATCACGCAGACACTTGTTGACGTACACCAGGTCGTTGACCGCGGCCTCGTCCCGCACCGTGAAGAACGGCTGGTCGACCAGCAGGCCCAGCTCGGCGTCCAGCGCCGTGCCCACCGGCGCGCAACCACCCGCCGCCTTCAGGAACGACCGGTACGCGCCGGGCAGTCGGTAGCCGAGGTCCTCCTCGACGTTCAGCACCTGGGCCTCGGTCACCGCGAGCCCCGACTTCGGCAGCCGGAAATGCGCCGGGCGCGTCTCCTGCAACGGCCGCGTGCCCCGCTTCTCCTGGTCCACGCCCGACGTCACCACACCACCGTGGTGCCGCAGCAGCGCCTTCACCTCGACCGGCACCAGCTCCAGCTGCCGTGACGCCGCCACGTGATGCCACGTCCAGCCGTGCGGCGTCGCCACCGCCGGCACCGTGTCCCACAGCTCATGACCGGTCGCCGCGAGCGCCGCGTTCGCCGACACGTAGTCCGTCAGCCGCAGCTCGTCGACACCGAATCCCTCCGGCGGCTCCGCGATCTCCGCCGCCGCGCGCGCGTACGGTGAGAAATCGGGGTAACCGCGCTCGTCCACCCGTACCCCTCTCGGGTGACGGGCCGCCCGTACCGGATCCGGGAAGTGCACGACCTGCCCGGAATAGGCCGCATTCGGCGGCACGGCTCTCTGCCCGAGCCGACCTGTCGTCATGGCGGTTGCCCCCTGCGGCACTCTGTACGACCCGCACCGACCACCATCGTGTCGTTACGGAACGTATTCGACTGTCACGTCTGTTTCGACTGCTTACCGACGCCCTTCCCACCGGCGTCCCGCACGTCGTTCGCACGGATCACCGCAGGAATCGCGACACCAACAGCCTATGCGGTACGGCGGCACCGGTCACCGGGCACCGGCGGCTCCCCCGTCCGGTTCCGTGACCAAACGTCACCCTCCCGTGACAGCATGCCCAAACCTGGGCGTGTCGCCCCGCCCCAGCTTCCCCATCAGCCACGCCATTTGGCACTCTGTGACCTTCCGGGGGATGCACAGGAGGGGAATGCGATCATGAACATGACTCAAACAGGGACACCGGCAGGGCGCACCGCCGCCCCCCGCACCGGC
This sequence comes from Streptomyces hirsutus, assembly GCF_001418415.1. Classification (GTDB taxonomy): domain Bacteria; phylum Actinomycetota; class Actinomycetes; order Streptomycetales; family Streptomycetaceae; genus Streptomyces; species Streptomyces hirsutus. The sequence continues at coordinate 26 of NZ_LIQT01000636.1, read as the reverse complement.
GACCCCCGCATCGGTTGGAGCAGCAC
>NZ_LIQT01000635.1 GCF_001418415.1 Streptomyces hirsutus | reverse complement strand
AGGTGGCGCGCGTCCGGACGGCGTGCGGCACCCGGTTCCTCGAGGCCGGGACGCACACCGTCCGGACGCGCGCCACCTACCGCCGTACGGGGATGCGGAATCCGCACGGGCGGGCGGCTGCCGTCCGCCCGCCCCCGACGCGGGGAACCGCCGCCTGTGCCGGCCCCGGCGCTGGAGACATGCTCTCGGCGCCGGTGGCGCGAGGGCGTCTCCCGCCCCACGTCAGCCCCGGGCCCGAAGGCGGTGGACTCCCCCGCCGTACCGGGCTCCGGGTCACCGGACTCCTCGCCTCCCGGATCCTCGTTGCCCGCCCCGCCGACCGCATCGGCGGCCGGGCCCTCGCCGTCCGCCTTCCCCTGGTCATCGCGTTCCGCGCGCAGGCAGCGGCGGATCGATTCCGGGTCGAGGCCCTCGTTGCAGGCCTGGTGCAGCAGGCGGGCGAAGAGATAGTCGGGATCGGCGCCCAGGGCCATGGCGAGTGCCTCCCTCGCTTCCAGCTCGTCACCGGTGGACCAGGCGACCCAGCCGGCGAGTGTCAGAGGGGCTGCGGCGTGTTCGCCGTACGTTCCGACGCAACGGCGGGCCAGCGCCCGCCACAGGCGGAGTGCGGGGCCTGCCTCCTCGCCCTCCATCCACTCCGCCGCCCGGTCCCGGGTCGTGCGGTCCTGCAGGCCGAGGATCAGCGTGGCGGCCTCGTCGTGCCGGAGCAGTTCGTCGTCCCGCAGGTCCGCAGGGAGCATGCCGGACACGGAGGGGGCGCCGGCCAGCCGGTCCATGACGCGCGAGGCCAGTTCCCGTGTCTGCCGGGCGACCTCGTTCCGTCCCGCCTCGTCGAGGATCTTGGGGACCAGCGTCCGGTGGGCGGCGTCCAGGGCGGCTTCCTGTTCGAGGGCGGCGGCGTTCTCCCACGGGAGGAACCTCGCCCGCAGTTCGCGCAACGTGCCCCGGACCTGAAGTCCGGCGTAGGTCGCGGCGGCGGCCAGCACCGAGGTGCCCGGCAGCCCCATCGGCGTGCCGGCCTCGGGACAGCACCCCTCGTCGTCGCAGCAGTACGACCAGAAGCGGCCGTCCGAGAGGCACAGGGCCTCCACCACGGGGACGTCGAGAGCGCCGCATTCCAGGCGCAGCGTGTGAGCGAGCGGCCCCAGCCGCTCCTTGACCTGCTGTCCGGGCTCGCCCTCTCCCGGTTCCTGGCAGAGGAAGACGACCATCTGCTCGGGTTTGACGCCTCGGCGCTCACTGCCCGTGACCAGCCCCTGGGCCAGCTGCCGGGCGGCGGCGGGCCAGTCGTCCCGGTTCACGGGGATGCCGAGCCTGGCCCGGCCGCCGAACCGGCCCCGTCCGTCCTTGTCGTACAGGGCGACCAGGACGATGCTGTCCTCGGGGTGGTAGCCGAGCAGATAGGGCAGGGCGTCGGCGAGTTCGGCGGGGGTGCGCAGGGTGACCTGCTGTTCGCCGCCGTGGCTGCCGTAGGCGGTGCAGGCGATGTCCTTCGCGCGCCCCGCGTGCGTGCCCGCGCCCTTGTGCGTGCTCTGCCCCGGGACCTCGGCGCCGCGGGCGATGTCGTGGCGTCCCGGAAGGCCGGCTTGCCCGTATCGCTCCCGCCCGGCGATGTCGCCGTTCTCGGGGGATCCGTTCGTGTCGTTGCTGTTCGTCATGGCAGGACGATTTCGCGGATCAGGAGATCCTGCTCACCCTGTGGACAAAACTGACCAGGGACACGTCATGCACCTCATCTGACCTGCGCTTTCCCTTCCACTGCGATGCGATTGCCAGATAATTTTCGCGCTCTCGTCCTCTTGTCCTCTCGTGTCGGCGCCGGCCGTCCGTGCCGCCCTGCTGTGTGGGACGCGTGGAGCACACGACAACGCGGATCTCCGGGCGAGCGCTGACGCCGTCCTCGCCCGGTTCGCCGGTGACGTCCCGGGGGAAACCCGGCTGCGCGAGGGCCCGTGGCGGGCGATCGGGGTACCGGTCCCCGACCACCGCCGGGCCCCCGCCGTCCAGCACACGGGCCGGGGCAGGTCCGCGGTCTCCTCCCTGGCCCCGTCGCTGCTGCGGGTCAGGAGCTGGAGCCGGAGGACGTCGACCGGCTCGCGGGCGACGACCTGGCAGCCGCGGCGACGCCACCGGCCCTCTGAGAGGACGACAGGTACCGCCGACGGCAGAAGCCGGCTTCTCGCGGGTCTTCAGGCTGTCACGGCGAGGACCAGCGGGAGGACCTGCTCCGCGCCCGCCTGGCGCAGCAGGCGGGCGGCCACCGCAAGGGTCCAGCCGGAATCGGTGTAGTCGTCCACGAGCAGGACCGGGCCGTGCGGAGCGGCCGCCAGAGCGTCGGCCAGCTCCTCGGGAACGGTGAAAGCGGCGGACAGCGTCTGGAGCCGCTGGGCCGAGTTGCTCCTGTGGGCCCGATGCGCACCGTGGTGTCCGGTGTGGCCGAGGGTGCCGAGGAACGGGAGACGCCCGACGGTGGCCACCTGTTCGGCAAGGGAACCGACGAGCCGGGGCCGGCTCAGGGAAGGCAGGGCGACGACTCCCACGGGCCGCGCCGATGCGTCCGGGCCCGTGACCGCCCACCCGCCCGGGGAACGCGCCCAGTCGGCGAGGACTGCCACCGCCGCCTGGAGGACGTCGTCGGGGACCGGACCGTCGGGCGCCTGCTCCGCCAGGAGCGGGCGCAGGCGGTTGCCCCAGCCGATGTCCGAGAGACGGCCCAGGGCTCGCCCGGGGGAGCATTGCTCCTTCGCCGGAATGCGCCCCTTGAGGTCGATGCCCACGGTGGGCATCCCGGTGGGCCACATGCGGCGTGGTTCGACCTCCACCCCTGGACGCTCCAGTTCACCGGCCGCGCCGGCCAGTGCCTGGGGCGAGACAGCAGGATCCGCCCAGGCTCCCGCGCAGTTGTCGCAGCGGCCGCACGGGGCGGCCTTCTCGTCGTCCAGTTGGCGGCGCAGGAACTCCATCCGGCACCGGGACGTGCTGACGTAGTCGCGCATGGCCTGCTGCTCGGCGGCACGCTGGCGGGCGACCCAGGCGTAGCGCTCGGCGTCGTAGACCCAGTCGGCGCCGGTGGACGTCCACCCGCCCTTCACACGCCGCACGGCACCGTCCACGTCCAGGACCTTCAGCATCATCTCGAGGCGAGTCCGCCGGAGGTCCACCAACGCCTCCAGGGCGGGCACGGACAGCGGGCGCCCCGCGTCGGCGAGGGCGGCGAGGGTCTGGCGGACCTGTGCCTCGGGCGGGAAGGCGACCTCGGCGAAGTAACGCCAGATCGCCTCGTCCTCCTTACCGGGAAGCAGCAACACATCGGCGTGCTCCACACCGCGGCCCGCACGGCCCACTTGCTGGTAGTACGAGATGGGTGAGGACGGCGAGCCGAGATGGACCACGAAACCCAGGTCCGGCTTGTCGAAGCCCATCCCGAGGGCGGAGGTCGCCACCAGGGCCTTCACCCGGTTCGCCAGCAGGTCGGCCTCGGCCTGCTGACGGTCGGCGTTCTCCGTCCGGCCGGTGTACGAGGCCACGGCGAAGCCGCGCGCGCGCAGGTAGGCGGTGACCTCCTCGGCGGCCGAGACGGTCAGCGTGTAGATGATCCCGGAACCCGGCAGGTCGTTCAGGTGCTCGCCGAGCCAGGCCAGACGGTGGGCGGCGTCCGGCAACCGGACCACGCCGAGCCGCAGGCTTTCCCGTTCCAGCGTGCCGCGCAGCACCAGGGCCTCGCCGGCTCCGGTGCCCAGCTGGTCGGCCACGTCCGCCGTGACGCGAGCGTTGGCCGTGGCGGTGGTGGCCAGTACCGGAACCCCCGGGGAGAGCTCCTGCAGCATCGTGCGGAGTCTGCGGTAGTCGGGGCGGAAGTCGTGGCCCCAGTCGGAGATGCAGTGGGCCTCGTCGACGACCAGGAGGCCGGTCGTGGCCGCGAGCCTGGGCAGCATCCGTTCGCGGAAGTCGACGGAGTTGAGGCGTTCCGGGCTCACGAGGAGAACGTCGACCTTTCCGTGCTCGACCTCCTCGTGGATGGCCTCCCACTCCTCGGGGTTCGCCGAGTTGATCGTGCGCGCCTGGATGCCGGCCCGCGCTGCCGACTCGACCTGGTTGCGCATCAACGCCAGCAGCGGCGAAACGATCACCGTGGGGCCTGAGCCACGCCGGCGGAGCAGCGCGGTGGCCACGAAGTACACCGCCGACTTGCCCCATCCGGTGCGCTGCACCACCAGGGCACGGCGATGGTCCACCACCAGGGCCGCCACCGCCTGCCACTGGTCCTCCCGGAGCCGTGCCGTGCCCCCGGGATCACCGACCAGCTCGGCGAGGATGGCGTCGGCTTCGGCACGGAGCTCCAGATCGTTCATGCCCCCATGCAACCGCACGGCTCGGACAGTCGGCCAATCCCGCTCCGTGAGGAGGTCACGGGCCCCTCGAACCCTCCAGGCCCAAGAGCAACGTCGTGGGCCCCTCGACCGGCTCCCGCTCGAGACGTTTGCGCAGGCAGGACGCCGGAAGGCCTCGGATGTCGAGGTCCTCGGCCCCGTGGCGGGGGCGAACCACGCCGCCTGTGCCCCGCAGCGCATGCGACCCGTCGCCCTTCCGGCGATCGGCATGGGCCTCGATGCCCACACCCCGGGTCCCGGACGGGCCGGCGCTTACGGTGGAGGACACATCGCCGTCCGAATACCCCACGCACGCCCCTTCGGACACCGGGCCCTCGTGGCCCGTACGAACTGTCGTCGTCGAGCGCTTCATGTGTGCCCGGAGAGCACAGCGGGCAGGGATATAACTCTCAATCATCTGATACCGGTCGGCTCGCACGATTGCTCGTTGCCGCATCCAGGTTCGCCAGGAAGAATTGAGGTCCGCACCCGCACGGCTCGTCCGCCGCCCAGGTTGGGCTCCGTTGCGTGCGCGCTCCCCTGAATCCGACCCCGCCCGTAGTTCGGGCGTAGCCGAAGGGAGGACCGTGACCTTCGGATTCGCTCCGTCCTCGGCGACATCGCTGTCGACGCCCGCCGCTTCCGCCACTCGTCTGCTCGAACCCGCGGAGTGGGCTGCCGCGGGAATCCCCCTGCTGCGCAACCCGCGCGAGGTCGTCAGCGGGTTGCACGCCCGGCACCACCCGGGGCCGGCGACCGCGATCGTCGCCGTGCTCGACCAGGACGAGCGAGTGCGGGCGAGTGCTTCGTTCACCCCTCGCCCCGCCCCGGCGGACGGCTGGATGTTCCGCAACGCGCTGCTGTCCCAGCTGCGCCGGGTCGTCCCGCACGACCTGCGGCGCCGCACGCCGGTCCGTACCGCTGTCCTGCTCTACTGCCGCGAAGGCGACGCTCGCTGGACGGAGGAGGACGGCGCATGGATGTGGGGGCTGCGGGACGCCTGCACGCTGCACGGGCTGCGCTGCGGGGCGTACATCACGCTGACCCGTGACGGCTGGCAGGTGCTCGGCGAAGGACGCGGGGGGCGTCGGCCCGGCATCGGCTCCGCACCGGAGCCGTTCGCCACGGCCGAGGCGCCGCCGCGCATACCGCGCACCGGCGGTGTCGCGTCCGACGTCCTGCGCCGCGCGGCAGCGCGCTGAGAGCCGACGGGACCCTCGGAACCAGGGACTGTCGGCGGCCTCGCGCGCCCCTGTGAGCTGTGCACCCTGCCATCGCGCCGGCACCGCTGCCGGCGCGATGGAACGGCGGCCGCATGACGCCCATAAGACGGCGGCCGCATGGCGCCCGTACAGGACGGGCGCCATGACGTCGGCTCAGACGCCCGTGTCCGTCACCGAGTCGATCCGCTGCGGGTCGCCGCAGACGATCAGCAGGGCGGTGGCCTTGCTCTGTGCCACGGCCAGGGCCGACACGGACACCGACTCGGACCCTCCGTTGACGGCGACCACTACGACGGGGCGCGCTCCGGCACGGGCCGCGACGGCGGCGTCCGCGTAGAAGACGTCGTCGGCGGCGTCGTGCAGCGACCAGTAGGAGGCCTCGCCGAAGGAGAGTTCGTGGGTGGCCCACGGGTGCGGCTTGCCGGTGGTGATCACCAGCACGTCGCCCGGAGCACGGCCCGAGTCCAGCAGCAGGTCCACGGCTTCCTCGGCGGCGTCGAGCGCCCCCTGGACGGTGGCCGGGATCAACTGGACCTGGGCGCCGGCCGCAGCGGGAGCGGTCGGCTTCGAAGGGACGGGTTTGGCCGCCGCAGTGGCATCACGCGGCGTACGTTGCGCCGGAGGCGCGGGCCGGACCGGGCCTGGCCGACCGGGGCGCGGTGGAGCCGCGGGGCGGGGACCGGGTACGGGGC
>NZ_LIQT01000634.1 GCF_001418415.1 Streptomyces hirsutus | reverse complement strand
CTCCGGGGGCATCCCGGAGGGCCGGGACGAGGGCGTCGGGCGGGTGGTCTCGTAGCCCTCGGCCGGGGGGACCTCGTAGGCTGCTGTGTATGACCGACGACGCAGTCCCGGACCTCCGCGCCTCCGATGCCGACCGCGAGCGCGTCGCCGCCGTTCTGCGGGACGCCGTCGCCGAGGGGCGCCTGGACATGGAGGAGTTCGAGGAGCGGCTGGACGCGACGTACAAGGCGCGGACCTACCGGGAACTCGAGCCGATCACCCGCGACCTGCCCGCCCCCGGCGTGTCCCGCAGGGTGTCGAGGTCGTCGTCCGCGGCATCGGTGTCATGGGCGGCTTCGACCACCGTGAGGAGGGCGTGCCGGGCGAGCCGGGCGCCCCCCGCGTCATCGTCTCGGGCTTCGCCTTCTGGGGCGGCGTCGGCGTCAAGCGCAAGCTGACCCGGGCGGAGAAGCAGCAGTTCCGGGAGGAGCGCCGCCGCGAGAAGCTGGAGCGCAGGGCGAACCGCCGCGGGGAAGGTGCGGGCGGCGACGCGGACCACCATGAACTGGGCGCCTCCTCGTCCGGCCAGGCCGCCCTCGGCCACGACCACGGAGGCTTCGGTCACGGCTCCTTCGGCTTCGAGTCCTCGCACGGCCGACGGGCCGAGGAGCAGGGCGAACGCCGCCGCGACCGGGACCGCTGACCGGCACCGCAGGCCGGGACCACTGACCGGGAGCACTGACCAGGCCACGGACCGGCCCACCCCCTACAGCTGCGCCGGCGCCCCGCCCTTCAGGTCGTTCAGGTCGAAGATCTCGGCCATCCGCGTGTACCCCCGGTCGCTCGGGTGCAGGTGGTCGCCCGAGTCGTAGAGGGGGCGCAGTCGGCGCGGGTCGTAGGGGTCGCGCAGTGCCCGGTCGAAGTCGACGACGGCGTCGAAGACGCGCCCCGCGCGGATCTCCGCGTTGATCCGCTGCCGCACCGCCTCGCGCGCGTCGGTGTGTCCGCGGTGGCCGCCGAACGGCATCAGGGTCGCGCCGACGACCTTCAGCCCGCGGGCGTGGGCCCGGTCGACGAGGGTCTTCAGGCCGCCGACGATCGCGTCGGGGTCGGCGAGGTCCGGGTCGCGCAGGATGTCGTTGATGCCGAGGTCGACGACGAGGACCTTGACGTTCGTGCGGCCGAGGACGTCACGGTCGAAGCGCTTCAGGGCACTGGGGTTCTCCGCGGGGCGGCCGAGGCCGTCGGCGAGGACCCGGTTGCCGCTGATGCCGCCGTTGACGACGCTGTAGCGCGGTACGTCCCGCCCTGCCGCGGCCGCTTCGCGCAGCCGGTCGGACAGGATGTCCGGCCAGCGGTTGTTGGCGCCGACGGTGGAGGTGCTGCCGTCGGTGAGCGAGTCGCCGAGGGCGACGACGGTGCCCTCCGAGTCCCTGCTCAGCACGTCCAGCCCGGTCAGGTAGCGCCAGAAGGCGCTCTCCTCGGTGTACACGGCGCCGGTCGTGTCCTCGGTGTGCTCGCCGACGGCGGCGTACGAGGTCTGGCGTGCGTACGTGTGGCGGGTGACCGGTCCGGAGCCGGTGGGGGAGTACGTGGTGACCAGCACGTCTCCGTCGTGCGGGACGGCGATGCGTACGGCGTCGCTCGTCACCTGGCCGCCGGCCGGGATGACGACGCCGGTCCGCCCCCGGAAGGTGACCTGCCGCATGGTGTCGGCGAGTGCCGCCGCGCCGCCTCGGTCCGCGGACAGGGCGATCGAGGCGCGGTTGATGGTGAGCGGGGACTGGCCGTAGAGGTTGGAGAGGGTGATCCGGGCGGCGGTGCCGCCGACGCTGGTGTGCACGACGTTGCGCAGCGAGCGGTTCGCGAGGCCGGTCATCTCGGTGTCGGGCTCGCCGCCGACCGGGGAGGCCGCCCAGGAGGAGACCCAGGTGCCGGTGGAGGCCGGTGCGGCCGGGTTCCGGTGTCCGTCGCGGCCGTCGACGAGGGTGTCGCGGTCTCTGGTGCCGTCGCCGTACAGGTCGGACGACACGCCGACGTATATGGTCGCGGACACCGCCACGATCGCGGCGATCACCGCGGCGAGCAGGGCGCGGTACTTCGCGGTGGGCGCTCCCGCGCTCCCGTCACGTCCCCCGGTCATGCTGTTCTGTTCTCCTCGGACGGTCGGAGTCCGAGACTCCGTACGGATGAGCCCATGATGCGGCATGGACGGACGGCGGCCCGCAGGGACCTCGCGGGGATCCCGTTGCGACTTCACTGCGACTGCACTGCGCCCCCGCTGGGATTCCATGGACAGCCGGTCGGCTTCGCCCCGACTTCCCTCTTACTTCTCTCTGAGGTCCACCCTGGCCTCACGCTGCGGGTTGCCCTGATTTCCCCCTGATTTCCCCCCGGTCTCGTCCCGCTTTCCTCCTGCTCTCCAGGCGGAATCCCCCTCCGAGTCCCTTGCCGGGGCGCTCGTGGGGGAGCCGTCGGGCCGTCCATGGGACAGACGCCGGGAACTCCTGTTCCGTTCCGGGAGTCGGACGGGAAGGGACAATGTGTGAGGGATCACCGAACGGGCGGAGCGGATGGAGCGGGGCGGAACGGATGAACGGATCGAGCGGATGAACGAGGTGGACGCCACGGACACCGCGAACACCGTGAGCACGGAGGGCACCGGCACCACGGGGGCCGGGGGTGGTGGAGGCCCGCGCACGCAGGCCCGCGCCGGTGGGGTCACCCACCGCACGATGACGACGTTCAGTCCGGCGGACGAGGAGAAGCGGCGCGGAGTGCGCCAGATGAAGCTCATCGCCACCGGGCTGCTGCTGTTCGTCGCCGTGGTGTACGTCCTGGCCGAGTGGGCGTCCCACTCGGGCGCCGGAGCCTGGGCGGGCTACGTCGCCGCGGCGGCGGAGGCGGGCATGGTGGGCGCGCTCGCCGACTGGTTCGCCGTGACCGCGCTGTTCCGCCACCCGCTGGGCCTGCGCATCCCGCACACCGCGATCATCCCCACCAAGAAGGACCAGCTCGGCGTCTCCCTGGGCGAATTCGTCGGCGAGAACTTCCTCTCCGAGGACGTCGTCCGCGGGCGGCTGCGCTCCGTCGGCATCGGCAGCCGGCTCGGCGCCTGGCTGGCGGTGCCCGAGCACGCCGACCGGGTCACCGCCGAGTTGTCGGCCGCCCTGCGCGGCGCGCTGACCGTCCTGCGCGACTCCGACGTCCAGGCGGTGGTCGGCGAGGCGATCACCCGCCGCGCGGACGCCCAGGAGATCGCGCCCGGTATGGGCAAGCTGCTGGAGAAGATCGTCGCGGACGGCGGCCACAAGAAGGCCGTCGACGTCGTCGTCACCCGTGCCCACGACTGGCTCCTGCTGCACGGCGAGTACGTGATGGACGCCGTGCACGGCGGGGCTCCCGGCTGGACCCCGCGGTTCGTGGACCGCAAGATCGGCGACCGCGTCTACAAGGAGCTGCTGCGCTTCGTCACCGAGATGCGCGACATGCCCTCCCACCCCGCGCGCGGCGCCCTCGACCGCTTCCTCGCCGACTTCGCCTCCGATCTCCAGTCCGACACCGAGACCCGCGCCCGGATCGAACGCCTCAAGGGCGAGATCCTCGGCCGTGACGAGGTCCAGGACCTGATCGCCTCCGTCTGGACGGCCGTGCGGTCCATGATCGTCGCCGCGGCGGAGGACGAGCGCAGCGAGCTGCGGCTGCGCGTCCGCGCCTCGCTGCTGTCGCTGGGCGCGCGCATGTCGGCCGACGCCAGGCTGCAGGGCAAGGTCGACGGCTGGCTGGAGAGCGCCGCGGTGTACGTCGTCACCACCTACCGGAGGGAGATCACCTCCCTGATCACGGACACCGTGGCGGGCTGGGACGCCGAGCACACGACGAAGAAGATCGAGGCCAACATCGGCCGCGACCTCCAGTTCATCCGCATCAACGGCACGGTCGTCGGTTCTCTCGCCGGGCTGTTGATCTACACGGTCTCCCGCATGCTGGGGGCGTAGGGCCCGTCCGGCGGGCCCTGCCCCACGGCACGGCGGGCGTTTTCCTCCCGGCCCAGGGCACGAGGGAGGCATTCGCCCGACGGAGCTCGAGGGAGCTCGACGGAGAGGGAGCCATGGCAGGGGATTCGTCGTCGGCCTCGGTGCCCGCCTCCACCGGCACCATCACCACGGCCGTCCCGGCCCGTCTGGACCGGCTGCCCTGGTCACGGTGGCACTGGATGATCGTGATCGGCCTGGGCGCCGTTACAGGTCTCAGCCGGTCCCGCGGTCCAGGACGCGGCGGGCCGCCTCGGCTTCCGCCGCCGGCGGGGACAGCTCGTCGAGGGAGTCGAGTTCGGTATCTTCCTCCAGCTCCCGTTCCCAGGCCGCCGCGAGCCGTTCCTGTTCCTCGCGCGGTTTGGCGCTGATGACTTTCCGGTGATCCGGGTCCAAAGCCGTCAGGAATCGTCCGACCGGGTCCGTGGACATGCCGTGCTCCTCGTCACTGGGAAGAAGGCCACTCCCAGCACCAGCATGGCCAGCCGGGCCGAAGACGGCGACCCGAGACGGCCCGTGACCACCTCCATGACCTCCGATCACCCGGAGGCCCCGGAGCGGCACGGCCCCGGAACGACAGGTCCTCGAGCATCGACTCGCGCGGAATGGCCGGTCGTCTCGTCCCACAGCGGCGCACGGCTCCGCCGCCGGTGGCCACGCCCACGGGCCGTCCCCGGCACGCACCTGCGCCGGCCCGTCGAGGCGCGCGCCGTGCCCGTGTCTCACCCGCGCCGGTCGGCGACCGCCCACGACGCCAGCGCCACGGCACCCGCCACACCGAACACGGCGGGCCAGGCGCCGACCTTCTTCGCCAGGGGATGCGACCCCGCGAAGGCGGCGACGTACGCGACCGACAGCGCCCCGGCGGCCTTCCCACCGGCCCGCTCCCGCCATTCCCGCGCCGCGGCGGCCCCCGCCACGGCGAGGACGACCCCGCCCAGCGGCCGCTTCCGGGTCCAGCGGGCCACCCCGTACCCGCCGACGAGTCCACTCGCGGCCAGCACCGAGCCGGGAACCTTCGCCATGTCCTGCGCCTCCTGCCACCACGCCCGCCCACTGCCGAGGCGGGATCTCACTTCCCCCCGAGGCTAACCCCCGGAAGGACCCGCACCGGCACGGGCCCTTCCCGCACCGGCCTCCGCCACCGCGGTCCGCGTACGGCCTGCTCGGAGGGCGCATCCCCGTACGCCGAGGGCCGCCGCCCAGAACAGGAAGGGATACGCGGCGACCCGTTCCATGCCTCCCATGCCGAGGCCGAGGTAGTGGCCGGACAGGAACAGCCCGAAGGCCAGGAGCGCGACGACCCCCAGCAGGCCGGTCGCCCGGCGCAGCGGGCGCGGAACACGGTCCGCCAGGCCGAACCCCGCCAGGACGAGGCCGACGTTTCCCGACCCCATGACGAGCGCGGCGCCCACGACGTGCAGGCCCTTGTGGACGTCCGTGGGGGCCAGCCCGATCAGTACGAACCCCGCGCCGCCACTGACCAGCAGCATCCAGGCCGAGACGGCGACCCGCCCCCCGCG
>NZ_LIQT01000633.1 GCF_001418415.1 Streptomyces hirsutus | reverse complement strand
CCCCGCCGAAGTGGGGGTGTTCCGGCACCGTCCAGAACCTCGAAGACGCCAACCGTGTCCTCCCCGCCGACGTGGGGGTGTTCCGCGGTACCAGCGGACCGGCCGGGTGTTTCCGTCGTCCTCCCCGCCGACGTGGGGGTGTTCCGCCGGCCCCGCCGACGTGGGGGTGTTCCGCCCTCCGGCTTCTGCAACGTCTGACCGGAGGCGTCCTCCCCGCCGACGTGGGGGTGTTCCGGAGGGCGGGCCGCACGGACCGGCGCCGCTGGGGTCCTCCCCGCCGACGTGGGGGTGTTCCGCTGATGCCGCTCGACAGGTGGGGCTGGGTGTGGTCCTCCCCGCCGACGTGGGGGTGTTCCGAAGCAGTCTGTCACGCTGAACGGCGTCGACCAGTCCTCCCCGCCGACGTGGGGGTGTTCCGCATTACAGGACCGGCCCCGGCCCGAAGTGGTCGTCCTCCCCGCCGACGTGGGGGTGTTCCGCATCTGCTGTCCGGCATCCCGTACTGCAGCGTGTCCTCCCCGCCGACGTGGGGGTGTTCCGCTGCGCCGCGACCTGGGCGCGGTGCTCGACTCGTCCTCCCCGCCGACGTGGGGGTGTTCCGTCCAGGACCACCAATTGGGACCCGTTGTGCAGGTCCTCCCCGCCGACGTGGGGGTGTTCCGTCCCGGTGCGCTAACACCGGGCCCTCTCAGTAGTCCTCCCCGCCGACGTGGGGGTGTTCCGACCGGCACCGTCTTCTACGACGAGACCGAGGCGTCCTCCCCGCCGACGTGGGGGTGTTCCGGCCGCATCAACAAGACCACCGACCGGACCCGGAGTCCTCCCCGCCGACGTGGGGGTGTTCCGATCGTGGAGTCCGGGCCGGTGGCGGCCTGGGTGTCCTCCCCGCCGACGTGGGGGTGTTCCGCGTGCTTCGAGGGAGGCGAGCATCGAGATGGTGTCCTCCCCGCCGACGTGGGGGTGTTCCGCACACCGCCGCCGAACTCTCCACCCACCTCGGGTCCTCCCCGCCGACGTGGGGGTGTTCCGCCATGAGCAACAAGCCTGAGAAGATCGTCCACGTCCTCCCCGCCGACGTGGGGGTGTTCCGATCCATGGCCGTAGCGCCATGCAGATCGCAGAGTCCTCCCCGCCGACGTGGGGGTGTTCCGTCCGTCTTGCCAGGCTCCGCGGACTCGAGCAGGTCCTCCCCGCCGACGTGGGGGTGTTCCGGAGAGGGAGGAGCTCGGCAGGAAGAACGCGGCGTCCTCCCCGCCGACGTGGGGGTGTTCCGTGGATGGCGGCGGACGGGGAGATGATCGACTGGTCCTCCCCGCCGACGTGGGGGTAGTTCCGGCATGGAGACCTCCGGGAGTTCGTACGGGAGTGTCCTCCCCGCCGGCGTGGGGGTGTTCCGGGACTGTCCCAGGACCTGATCAGCCAGCTGGTGTCCTCCCCGCCGACGTGGGGGTGTTCCGCGGATCGCGTCGGCCGGGTCCATCTCGGCGAAGTCCTCCCCGCCGACGTGGGGGTGTTCCGATCACCAAGGCGCAGGGCCGGTGGATCGCGCGGTCCTCCCCGCCGACGTGGGGGTGTTCCGACGCCCGCGGCGCTGCCGCAGCACGGCCCGAAGTCCTCCCCGCCGACGTGGGGGTGTTCCGACGCCCGCGGCGCTGCCGCAGCACGGCCCGAAGTCCTCCCCGCCGACGTGGGGGTGTTCCGCTGAACAAGAACACGCCGATGCGGGTGTCGGTGTCCTCCCCGCCGACGTGGGGGTGTTCCGGTCCACATCTCGTCCGTCAGCCCGTACGCCTCGTCCTCCCCGCCGACGTGGGGGTGTTCCGAGCTTCGTGTACTCCGCGACCCGCTTCCGGTCGTCCTCCCCGCCGACGTGGGGGTGTTCCGGCGCTGGGCGCCGCACTCTTCCCCCGGGACCGGTCCTCCCCGCCGACGTGGGGGTGTTCCGCGGTCGTTGGTCGGGCCGCGCTGGTCGAGGTGGTCCTCCCCGCCGACGTGGGGGTGTTCCGGCGCTCGCGCCGACGGCGAAGGCCACGCTCGCGTCCTCCCCGCCGACGTGGGGGTGTTCCGTCGGGCAGGTAGGGGCGGCGGTTCTCGCCGACGTCCTCCCCGCCGACGTGGGGGTGTTCCGGACGGGTCCTTCCGTAAGAAGCGCCGGGATGCGTTCTCCCCGCCGACGCGGGGGTGTTCCGTCCACGTGGATCCAGGCGCACGCCACGCCCCGGTCCTCCCCGCCGACGCGGGGGTGTTCCG
>NZ_LIQT01000632.1 GCF_001418415.1 Streptomyces hirsutus | reverse complement strand
CCCACCCGCACCGTCCGCATCGGCCGCGCCGCCGACAACGACCTCGTCATCGACGATCTCGTGGTCTCCCGCCGGCACGCCGAACTGAGGGCGCTGCCCGACGGGACGTACGAGATCGCCGACCTCGGCAGCCACAACGGCACCTACCTCAACGGCGGACCCGTCACCAGTGCCCCGGTCGGCCCCGGCGACGTCGTCGGCATCGGCCACTCCGCGCTCTGCCTCGTCGGCGACGAACTCCAGGAGTACGTCGACACCGGCGAGATCTCCCTCGACGTGCAGGACCTCACCGTCGCCGTCGACCACGGCCGCAGGACCCTGCTCGACCGGGTGTCGTTCCCGGTGGGGGAGAAGTGCCTGCTCGCCGTGGTCGGCCCGAGCGGCGCGGGCAAGTCCACCCTCCTCAACGCCCTCACCGGACAGCGCCCCGCCGACCACGGCACCGTCCTCTACGACGGCCGCGACCTCTACCGCGACTACGCCGAACTGCGCCAGCGCATCGGTCTCGTCCCGCAGGACGACATCCTGCACGCCCAGCTCACCGTCCGCAGCGCCCTGTCCTACGCCGCCGAACTCCGCTTCCCGCAGGACACCGCCAAGGCCGAGCGCCGCTCCCGGGTCGACGAGGTCATCCGCGAACTCGGCCTGGAACAGCGGGCGGAACAGCCCGTGCACAGCCTCTCCGGCGGTCAGCGCAAACGCGTCAGCGTGGCCCTGGAACTCCTCACCAAGCCGTCCCTGCTGTTCCTCGACGAGCCGACCTCGGGTCTGGACCCGGGGATGGACCGCTCGGTGATGCACATGCTGCGCGCCCTGGCCGACGACGGCCGCACCGTCATCGTCGTCACCCACAGCGTGCTCAGCCTGGACGTGTGCGACCGGCTCCTCATGCTCGCCCCCGGAGGACGCGTCGCCTACTACGGACCGCCCGAGGACGCCCTCGCGTTCTTCGGATTCGAGCAGTGGCCGGAGGCCTTCGAAGCCTTCGAACGCGACCGGGACCGCGACTGGGCGGGCGACTACCGCGCCTCGCCCTTCCACGGCAGGTACATCGCCGACGCCACCGCCCAGCCCCGGCAGCGGACGGCCGGCCCGGTCGCCGTCGCCCCGCCGCCCCGGCCGCGCAGCCGCACCGCGCAACTCGGCACCCTCGTACGCCGTTACGCCGCCGCGCTCAGCGCGGACCGCACGTTCCTCGCCATCATGATCGCGCTGCCCTTCGTGATGGGGGCGATGGCCCGTGCCCTGGCCGGCGGCACCCTGACCCCGAGCACCGCGATGAACGCCCTGCTCATCCTGTGCGTCGGTGCCGTCCTCACGGGCGCAGCCAACGCCGTGCGGGAACTCGTCAAGGAACGCCCGATCCACCGGCGCGAACGGGCCGTCGGCCTGTCCAGATCGGCGTACCTGATGTCGAAGATCATCGTGCTGGGCACGGTCACCGTGCTGCAGGCGGTGGTGCTCACCCTGGTCGCCCTGCTCGGGGTCGACCTCGACGCACCAGGTGGTGAAGGCGTGTTGATGCCTCCCCTGGTGGAGATCACGGTGGCCGTGGCCCTGCTCGGCTTCACCGCCATGATGCTCGGCCTGCTCGTCTCCGCGCTGGTGCGCAAGGAGGAGGTGACGATGCCGCTGCTGGTGCTGCTGGCCATCGTCCAGGTCGTCTTCTGCGGTGCCCTGCTGAAACTGGACGGCGTGCCCGTCCTGGAGCAGTTGTCCTGGCTGGTGCCCTCGCGCTGGGCGTTCGGCGCGATGGCCGGCACCGTCGACCTGGCCCG
>NZ_LIQT01000631.1 GCF_001418415.1 Streptomyces hirsutus | reverse complement strand
GCGTGCCCGGCGCCCGGCGGGCGAGGAATGAATACCGAGCCGATTTTCGCACCACCGGGGTCATCGGACCGGGGGATCGACACCGATGGCCGGATTCCGGTGGCCGGGCGATGACGGTCGGGTCACGAGGGTCGGGTGTGAGGGCCGGAGCGTGAGGGCCAGGTGGTGAGGTTCTCGTCCCGGCGGTCGATCCGTTCCCCGCGGGCGGGTTGCCCGGACGTCGTCGGGCCGGCGGTCAGCCGCCCGCGTGGACCGGTTCCGACTGGTCGGCCGGGGCGGTGTTCTGCGGCTTGTCCGGCGAGCGGCGGGTGAGGCGGCTTGCCAGCGGTTCGGTCCAGCGGGCGGTGAGGGGGCCGAGGACGACCAGGAGCAGGACGTACGCCGTGGCCAGCGGACCGATCCGGGGTTCCGTGCCGACGGCGAGACCGGCGATGACGATCGAGAACTCGCCGCGCGCCACCAGCGTGCCGCCGGTACGCCAGCGGCCCTTGGACGGGATGCCCGCCCGGCGGGCGGCCCACCAGCCGGTGGCGATCTTCGTCAGCATGGTGACGACGGCGAGGGCGAGCGCCGGGAGCAGCACCGGCGGGATGTCCGCCGGGTCGGTGTGCAGCCCGAAGAAGACGAAGAACACCGCCGCGAACAGGTCCCGCAGCGGGGACAGCAGCCCGTGCGCACCCTCGGCGACCTCCTCGGACAGGGCGATGCCGACCAGGAACGCTCCCACCGCGGCGGACACCTGAAGCTGCTGGGCGATACCGGCGACGAGCAGGGTCAGCCCGAGGACCACCAGCAGCAGTTTCTCCGCGTCGTCACTGGAGACGAAGCGTGAGATGACCCGCCCGTAGCGGACGGCGACGAACAGGACGAGGCCGGCGACGCCGAGCGCGACGGCCAGCATGACGCTTCCCGCGGCGAGGCCGACCCCGGCCAGCAGGGCGGTGACGATCGGCAGGTAGACCGCCATCGCCAGGTCCTCCAGCACCAGGATGCTGAGGATCACCGGCGTCTCGCGGTTGCCGTGCGCCCGAGGTCTCCGAGCACCTTGGCGATGACCCCGGAGGAGGAGATCCAGGTGACTCCGGCGAGGGCGACGGCGGCTACCGGGCCCCAGCCGAGCAGCAGGGCGAGGATCGCGCCGGGCACGGCGTTCAGCAGCATGTCGACCAGGCCGGCCGGGTACTGGGTCTTGAGGTTGGAGACCAGGTCGCTGGCCGTGTACTCCAGGCCGAGCATGAGCAGCAGCAGGACCACGCCGATCTCGGCGCCGATCGCGACGAACTCCTCGCTCGCGCCGAGCGGCAGCAGCCCGCCCTCGCCGAAGGCCAGCCCCGCCAGCAGGTAGAGCGGGATCGGGGAGAACTGGAGGCGCCCGGCGAGACGCCCCAGCAGACCGAGCCCGAGAATGATCGCGCCGAACTCGATCAGGAAAATTGCGGAAGAGTGCATGCGCTCACTCCCGCCCGAGGATCTCGGCGGCGGTCTCGATGCCCTCACGGGTGCCGATGACGATGAGTGTGTCCCCGCCCGCAAGGCGGAAGTCGGGCGTCGGGGACGGGATCGCCTCGGCCCGGCGCAGCACGGCCACGATCGAGGCGCCGGTGTCGGTACGGATCCTGGTCTCGCCCAGCACCCTGCCGTTCCAGTGCGAGGCGGCGGACAGTTCGATGCGCTCGGCGACCAGCCCCAGGTCGGTCGTGTGCAGGACGTTCGGGCTGTGGTGAGCGGGCATCAGTGCGTCGATCAGGGCGGCCGACTCGGCGACGTTCAGCCGCATCGACTGGGCGCAGGCGTCCGGGTCGTCGGAACGGTAGACGTTGACCGTGCGTGCGCCGTCCCGGTGTGCGATCACGGACAGGTGCTGGTGCTCACGCGTAGTGAGGTCGTATTTCACGCCGATGCCCGGCAGCGGCGTGGTGCTCATCCGTGGAGCAGGCACAGCCCGTCCCCTTCCCGATTTTCTTCTGATCGTCCGTCCATGGGTGGGGCCCCTCATCACGCTGATGGTCAGCCCCCACGGAGGACATCGTGTCATCCGGCGATCTCGCCGGGATATTGGGTAATGCCACGGATGGACAACAGGTGCGACGGCCGCCGAGCATCCGCCGGGGTCCTGAACCGGTGCCGTGCCGTGGGCGGGGACGTGCCGTGCGCACGCTTGGAACGACCGGCGGCTCCGGAGGCCTTCCGGGCCGGTCGGCCACGAGGTGTGGCCCCGTGGGCCCATGGCGGCACGGGATACCCGTGGGACGATTCGATGTGTATGACGTACCGATTCTGGAGGCATGATGAGTGGTCTGGTCGTAGTGGGAGTCGACGGCTCGGCATCGAGCCTCGCCGCGGTGGGGGCCGCGGCCGAGGAGGCACGGCGGCGCGGGGCCGTGCTGCGGGTGGTGCATGCCTTCCTCTGGCCGGCCATGCATGTACCGCTGGGCCCCTCACCGCTGGGACCGCCCGGGGGCGGTCTGCAGGCCATGGTCGAGAAGCTGGTGGACGAGGCCGTGGAGCACGCCAAGTCCGTGGCACCGGATGTGGAGGTCTCGCACGCCGTGGTGACGGGCGAACCGCTGACCGTGCTGGAGGCGCAGTCCCCCGACGCGGAACTGGTGGTCGTCGGATCCCGTGGCATGGGAGGTTTCGTCGGACTTCTGGTGGGGTCGACGGCCGTGCACCTGGCGAGTCACGGGCAGTGCCCGGTGCTGGTCGTACGGGAGACCGGCGCCCCGGACGGGCCGGTGGTGGTCGGGGTCGACGGCTCCCCGGCGGGCGCGAAGGCGATCGACTTCGCCTTCGCCGAGGCGTCGCTGCGCGGGGCCGAACTGGTCGCGCTGCACTCCTGGACCACCTGGAACGCGCCGGCGCCCCCGCCGCAGGACGAGAAGGCTCCCTACGCGAGCGGGCCCGACGAGCTGAGGGCGGGCGAGGAGCGTCTGCTGTCCGAGGCACTGGCCGGACATCAGGAGCGGTACCCCGGTGTGAAGGTGCGGCACGAGGTCGTGCACGGCGGCACCCGCGAAGCGCTCATCGAGACGAGCCGTACGGCGCAGTTGCTGGTGGTCGGGGCCCGGGGGCGGGGCGGGTTCGCCGGACTGCTGCTCGGCTCGGTCAGCCAGGCGATGCTGCACCACGCCCACTGCCCGGTGGCGGTCGTCCGCGGCAGCGGCGGGGAGAAGGACGGGGACGCATAGCCCACTCCCTTCGGGGCTTCCGCACCGGTACGGTGCCCTGCCCGCGGGTACTTCGGTACGCGCGGGCGGGACCGGGACGCACCCGCGACGGACCGGCCGGACGGGAGTGAACAGTGAACGACACGGTGATGGTCGGAGTGGACGGATCACCGTCCAGTCTCGCCGCTGTGGACGTCGCGGCCCGTGAGGCGCGGCTGCGCGGCGCACCGCTGCGGATCGTGCACGCCTTCAGCCGCCCGTCCGACCTGGAGCCGATGATCCACGGTGTCCTGGCCCAGGCGGAACAGCGGGCCGCCGACGTGGCGCCGGGCCTGGAGGTGCTCAGGACCGTGGCGTCCGGGGACACTCTGACGGTGCTGTGGAGCGAGTCGCGTCACGCGGCGCTGGCGGTGCTCGGCGGGCGGGGCCGCGGCGGGTTCGGGCACCTGCTGCTGGGCTCGACGGTCGTGCAGCTTGCCGCCCACGGTTTCTGCCCGGTCATGGCGGTGCGGGGACGCCCCGATCCGCAGGGGCCCGTCCTCCTCGCCGTGGACGGTTCGCCCGCCGGGGCCGCGGCGGGCGAGTTCGCCTTCGCCGAGGCGGCGCTGCGGGAAGCCCCACTGATCGCCCTGCACGTGTGGAACACCTGGAGCGAGCCGACACCGTACGAGGGCCCCGCCGACCCGCCGAACGTGGGGGTCGACCTGGGCCGGCTCCGCGAGAAGCACCGCCGCCGGCTGGATGAGGCCCTGGCTCCGTGGCGGGCCGCTCATCCGGAGGTGTCCGTGGAACCGCTTCTGGAGCGATCCCGGGTGCGGCACACGCTGTTGGAGGCCGCCAAGGAGGCCCAGCTGCTGGTGGCGGGGGCGCGGGGACATGGCGGATTCACCGGGATGCTGCTGGGTTCGGTGAGCCAGGCGCTGCTGTACCACGCCGACTGCCCGGTCACCGTCGTCCGCGGCGAGCGGTGATCCATCGACGGCACGGCAGGGCGACGGCAGGGCGACGGGAAAAAAGGACCATGTACACGACGCGGGTCTCGGGTCGGGTGAACGCTCCCCGGCCGGCCGTCTACCGGGCGCTGGTGAGCGCGGACGCGATCGCACGGTGGCGGGTGCCGCCGGGCATGCGGGGCGAGGTGCACGAGTTCGAGGCGCGCGAGGGCGGCAGGTTCCGGGTGTCGCTCACGTACGACGCGCCGGACGCGGTCGGCAAGTCGGCCGCGCACACCGACACCTACCACGGCAGCTTCGCTCGGCTCGTGCCGGACGAGATGGTGGTGGAGGTGCTCGAGTTCGAGGCCGAGGACCCGGCGCTGCGCGGCACGATGACCATGACGACCACCCTCACGGACGCCGACGGCGGCGGCACCGACATCCTGGTGGTCCACGAGGGCGTCCCCGACGCCGTGCCCGCCGCGGACAACGAGGCGGGGGTCCGCTGGGCGCTGACGCATCTCGCCCGGTTCGTGTCCTGAGTCGATTCGGCATCCGCGTACCCCACCCGTGGCGCCATCGACATGCCGCACCACGGCGTCCCGTGCGGTCCGTGCAGTCCGTGCCGAGAGAGCCCAAGAGCTTCGAGTGACGTGTGGTTGACTGATTCGCATGGCCCCGTCTCCGCATCCGCCCGTTCGGCCGTGACCGCCGATCCGACCGCGGCCACTCGGCCCCGCAACCGCAAGCAGCTCATCGTCGAGGCGGCCGGCCGAGTCTTCAGCGAGCGCGGCTACCACACGGCGTCCATGGAGGAGATCGCCGCCGGCGTGGGTATCACCGCGGCGGCCCTGTACCGGCACTTCCCGAACAAGTACGCGCTGTTCGCCGAGTGCGCCGACGTCATGGCGGACCGGCTCGTCGCCGCGCTCGACGAAGTGCCGTCCGGGGCAGCCTTGAGGGATGTGCTCACCGCCGTCACCCGGGTCACCGTCGCGCATCGCGCGTCGGGCGGCGTGTATCGGTGGGAGGCCCGGTACCTCAACCGCGAGGACCGCCGGCGTCTCAGGACGAAGTTCGGGCATGTCGTCGGGCGGGTCGACGAGGCGGTGCAGCACGAGTCCTCACTGCCTGACGAACGCCTGCGGGCCGTGGCAGCCCTCGGTGCGATCGGGTCCATCACGATGCATCACACCTCGATTGCCCAACGTCGGGCCGAGGAGCTGCTGTTGGCGTCCGCGCTGCGCGTGGCCGCGACCGGTCCCGCGACGGCCCGAAGGGGCGCACGCCCCGTCGAGCTGCCCGCCCAGCCGGTGCCGCGCACGCGACGCGCGGAGATTCTCGCGGCCGCCATCCCGCTGTTCGCACGGGACGGGTTCGCCAGCGTCACGAACGGACAGATCGCGGAGGCGGTGGGACTGGCCCCGTCCGCGCTCTACCGTCACTACCCCGGCAAGGTCGACATCCTGGCGGCGGCGTGCCTTCAGGCGGCGGGACTGCTGGCCCAGGGGGTGGACCAGAGCCTTCACGGGGTGGCCGGCCCGCACGACGCCGTCGTCGCGCTGGCGGCGACGTACGTGGCCTACAGCTTCGAGTACACCGCGCTCAACAGCGTTGCCGAAGCCGAGCTCGCCGGCTTGCCGGCCGACCTGCGGCGGTCCTTGGTCCTCGCACAGCGTGAACACATCGCCGTCTGGGAGCAGCAACTGCGGCTGGCCCGTCCGGAGCTGGACCCGCGCCAGGCCCGGGTGCTGGTGCACGCGGGGTTCGGCGTGGCGGTCGAGGCCGGACGCGGACTGCGGTGGCAGGACAGCCATGACCACCGTGACGCCGTGACCGCTCTGGTCGTGGGCGCCCTGGGCCTCTGAACAGTCGTCGGAGCCGAGCGAGCGATGAGACGCCCCGCCGGGAAGCGCCTCGCACGGAGGTCACCCGGGTGCCCGCCCCTCGGCACATCTGCCGCGGGGCGGGCACCTGTGGGATCGGATCGGCAGCTCAGCCGGCCGGCCTGTTCCCGGTGGGGATCGTGATGGGGGTGGTGGTCGAGGAGGAACCCTTGTTGAGGAACAGCATGGCCAGTGCGCGCACGAACTGGTCGACCATGTAGAAGGTGCCGGGCATGACGGGCGACAGCCCCTCGCGGAACAGGATGTAGGCCGGCCATGCGGTGCGGACCAGGGCCGCTGCCGCGTAGTCGCGCCGCAGCCCCAGCCAGTCGCCGACCTCGTCGCTGAGGACGTAGCGCACGAACTCGTTCAGGAACCCGCGAGTGACACCGAGATCGATCTGTGCGGTCAGACCGAGCAGTTCCTCGGCCAGTTCGTCGCCCTCGGTCGTCGGGGCGAGGATCGGGGTGAGCACCTGCGCCGACTGCGCTTCCGCGGCCGCCCAGGTCTGGGGAATGTACTCGTCCGGCACCCCGAGCAGGTGAAGAGCGACCTGCCACGCATGCAGGAAGGCTTCCTGGTCCGCGGCCGGCATCGGGACCTTCCAGTCGAGCAGCCTCCTGCGCACATAGGTTCCCAGGCTGTGGAAGGTGACCAGGATGTCGGCGGCGCTGATCGGGATGGTCTGGTCGGCGGCCCCCCGCCACTGCGGCGATTGCGGCAGCAGGTGACGCACCGCGGCGTGCACCAGTCGCGTCTTGTTGGCGGTGACGACGAACTGCCCCGACGGCTGGAAGGCTCCCAGCTGGGACAGGTCGTAGCCGAACGTGAACGTCTTGGCCGCGCGGTCCTGCATGTCGGCGCCGCCTGCGGACCAGTAGACGCTTCTGGCCTCACGCGGGATCACGGTGCTCATGATTCCGCTGCCGAGGCCGTACAGCATGAACAGGTAGGTGTCTCTGCGCCGGTTGAAGTCGGCGGCGCGGCGCAGCTTGACGGGGTCGGCCCAGGAGGGCAGCTTGTTGACCGTCCGCAGAAATGCGGTGAGTTCGGCCGGCAGGCCGCTGGGCAGCGGGTCACCGTTGTCCACCCACCTCGCCATCGCGGTGTTGACCGACGGAATCCGGCCGTTGTCGAGCAGTGAGGCCAGCAGAGGATCCGCTGCGCTGTCCCAGACGTACTCCGGATCGGCACCCGTGCCGGTTCCGGCCACCGAGTCCGCCGACGGCCACGCCCACGCCTTGGCGGGGCCCGCCACGCTCACGAGGCCGAGTGCGACGCCGAGGGACAGAACTCTTCGCCTGTTGAGATTTTCCATTGACTTACCTGCTTCCCTGATGGACCGGACGGCACTAGGAACCGGTTTCGACTTGCCCGTTGCGTGACCACCACATTTCGGATCTTGCTGAGTAATGTGATTTCCAATTAACATAGCGAGGCGCGTTACCGTCGGCAATGGTGGTGACCGAGGGGCGTTGCCGACACTGGTCCCGAGCCCGCAGTTCCCCTCCGGCGAGTCGTCGGCAGGACCGCGATGTCCGGCCCGAACCGGCCCCGCACGTTCGAGGAGCCCGCATGACCACGGAACAGGATCAGGGCCCGGCGCCTCCGACCACCGCGGCGTCGCTCGCTCGACCGGCACGGGTGACCGACGAGTTGATCGCGCGATGGGGCGGGAAGCCGTTGTTCTTCCGGTCGTACGGCCGCCGGTGGTCCGGGCCCGGGACCCCGGCCTCGCTTCCGCCCTTCTTCCGGGCCACCACCGCGAGAACACCCCGCATACGCTCGAACTCCGCGCGCACTTCCTCCACCCGCGTCGGCGCGGCCTTCTCACGGCCAGGCCACACCAAGGGTGCGCAGCCCCGGCCGGGGTCATGGAGGTCATCGGCGGACCACACGAGCACGGTCTTGTCCGCGAGCACGGCGCGGACGGCTCCGGAGGCCCGGTCGGGGTCGGCGGCGCCGGCAGGAACGCCCAGCACCTCGTTCACGCCTCTCCCGCCGCAGCCTCGACCGGTACGCCAGTTCGCTCGGACCCGCCCCTCGGCAC
>NZ_LIQT01000630.1 GCF_001418415.1 Streptomyces hirsutus | reverse complement strand
GTACGGGGGCGAGGGCGGGTACGGAGCGGGCGTGGGCCCGGGTCCGAGGGCCGGGGCGCCGCGTTGATCCGTCGTTGAGCGAACGTTTTTCACCGCGCTGCACGCTGGCGGGCATGTACATCGACACCATCGCGTCGCCCGACCTCACGTGGCAGGAGGAGGCCCTGTGCGCGCAGACCGGGGGAGACTTCTTCTTCCCCGAGCCCGGCAGCTCGGTCCGTGACGCCAAGCGGATCTGCGGTCTGTGCCCCATCCGGGTCACCTGCCTCGACTACGCCATGACCAACGACATGCGCTTCGGCGTCTGGGGCGGACTCTCCGAGAAGGAGCGGCTGGATCTGCGGCGTACGTCCCGGCGCTGACGGCGCGGGACCTCGGCCCCCGCGGCCCCGAGGGGGAACCCGGACCGGGCGAAACGACGACGGCGGGCCGCCCCGTCACCGGGGCGGCCCGCCGCTGTCGGGGCGAGGGCGGAGGTCAGCCGGCTGCCCGCGCGGCCATCCGGGCCTTGCGCGCCGCGAGCTTCTCGTCGAACTTGCTGGCCTCGGAGTCCAGACCGCCGAGGAACAGGCCGAGCTCCTCCTGGGCCTTGAGGCCCTCGGGGCCGAGCCCGTCGATCTCCATGATCTTCAGGAAGCGGATCACCGGCTGGAGCACGTCGTCGTGGTGGATGCGCAGGTTGTAGACCTCGCCGATCGCCATCTGCGCCGCGGCCCGCTCGAAGCCGGGAATGCTGTGGCCCGGCATCCGGAAGTTCACGACGACGTCCCGCACCGCCTGCATCGTGAGGTCGGGGGCGAGCTCGAAGGCGGCCTTGAGCAGGTTCCGGTAGAAGATCATGTGGAGGTTCTCGTCGGTCGCGATGCGGGCCAGCATCCGGTCGCAGACCGGGTCACCGGACTGGTGGCCGGTGTTGCGGTGCGAGATGCGGGTGGCCAGCTCCTGGAACGCGACATAGGCGACCGAGTGCAGCATCGAGTGCCGGTTGTCCGACTCGAAACCCTCGCTCATGTGCGCCATGCGGAACTGCTCCAGCTTGTCCGGGTCCACCGCCCGCGACGCGAGCAGGTAGTCCCGCATCACGATGCCGTGCCGGCCCTCCTCCGCGGTCCAGCGGTGCACCCAGGTGCCCCAGGCGCCCTCGCGGCCGAACAGCGTGGCGATCTCGTGGTGGTAGCTCGGCAGGTTGTCCTCGGTCAGCAGGTTCACCACCAGCGCGATCCGGCCGACCTCGGTGACCTTGGACTGCTCCTTCTCCCAGGCCTCGCCGTCCTCGAAGAAGCCGGGGAAGTTACGGGCGTCGCTGAACGGCACGTACTCGTGCGGCATCCAGTCCTTGGTGACTTTCAGGTGCCGGTTGAGCTCCTTCTCGACCACTTCCTCCAGCGCGTACAGCAGCCGGGCGTCGGTCCAGACGGAAGGGCTGCCGAGATGGGGGGAGGCGATCGACATGGGTACTCCAGGGGACGGGTGCAGTACGGGGGTGTCGGCGAGCGGCGCCGGCAACCTACGGAATCGTAGGCTACGAATCCGTAGGTTACGAAACCGTAGGTTAAGTGTGCCGTAAAGATTGCTGATCGGAAACGGGAATCCCCCGTCAGGCGTACAGGTCCCGCAGCCGCACCGAGAGGCGGGTGACGCAGCCCTCGAGCTTCTCGAACTCCCCGATGTCCACCGGTACCGGCGCGTAGCCGAGGTCCGTGAACGGCTCCGCCGTCTTCGGCGCGCTCGCCGCCCTCAGCAGCCGGTCCCCGCCCAGCGGCACCACATGCGCCCCGGACTCCTCCGGCACCGGCAGGAAACGGGGGGAACAGCGACGGCGCGTCCAGGTTCGGGACGTGTCCGACGACCGTCCCGTCCGGCAGCGCCGTCACCGCCGACTTCGGATGCAGCACCTTGCTCACGGGCACCGCCACCACCCGGGCGCCCAGCGGCTCGAACGTCGCCCGCACCTGCTGGATCCCGGCCGCGTCGGTGCTCCCCCACGCCCTTCAGGCAGTGGGGGAGGGCGAGAGCCTTCTTGCTGGGCACGTGCGTGACTCCTTATCGGACGGGGCAGGTCCGGCAGCGGTACCGAGGGTGCCGACGGGCCGGCCGGCTCCCCCGGGTGCCGGCGCAGCCATCATGCAGGGCGAACCCGGCCCGGGTCACCCCGTCGGCCCTGTGATCTGCGTGATCTGCCACCGGCAATCGGTCCGAACGGGTCGCGCGCGGGTCGCGGGGGCCTCGTCTGTCCTGTCTACCTCACTTACCTCATCTGTCCTTCCTGCCTCTCTTGCGCCCCTTGCCCCCTTTGCTCTGCCCGCCCCGCCCGCTCTGCAGGCCTTGCCTCACCCGGGTCGTCCGACGGCTTCCGGTGCGATCTCCTTCAGTTCCCCCTCCTCCATCAGCAGCCAGCGCGTGATCCCGACCGACTCCAGGAACGGCAGGTCGTGGCTGGCCACGATCAGTGCCCCCTCGTACGACTCCAGCGCCGTGGTGAGCTGCCGGACGCTGGCGATGTCGAGGTTGTTGGTCGGCTCGTCCAGCATCAGCAACTGCGGCGCCGGCTCGGCCAGCATCAACGCGGCCAGCGTCGCCCGGAAGCGTTCCCCGCCGGAGAGCGTCACCGCCTTCTGGTCGGCGCGGGCGCCCCGGAACAGGAAGCGGGCGAGGCTGGCCCTGATCCGGTTGTTGGTGGCGCCCGGCGCGAACCGGGCCACGTTGTCGGCGACACTCAGCTCGCCGTCGAGGACGTCGAGGCGCTGTGGCAGGAACCGCAGCGGGACCTGCGCCGTCGCCTCCCCGGACACCGGCGGGAGCTCGCCCGCGACGGTGCGCAGCAGCGTCGTCTTGCCCGCGCCGTTGCGTCCGATCAGCGCGACCCGTTCCGGGCCCCGCAGCTCGAAGCCGCCGTCCACCCGTGCGCCGTAGGCGAGTTCGAGGTCCGTGAGGGTGAGGACGGTACGTCCCGGCGGTACGGCCGTGTACGGCAGGTCGACGCGGATCTCGTCGTCGTCCCGTACCGCCTCCACGGCCTCGTCGAGCCGTTCCTTCGCTCCGGCGAGCCTCTCCTCGTGCATGATGCGGTGCTTGCCCGCGGACTCCTGGGCCGCGCGTTTGCGGGCCCCCATGACGATCTTCGGCTCGCGCTTCTGGTCCCACATCTTCTGCCCGTACCGCTTGCGGCGGGCCAACTTGGCGTGAGCGTCGGAGAGTTCACGCTTCTGTTTGCGCAGGTCCGCCTCGGCGACCCGCACCATGCGCTCGGCCGCCTCCTGTTCGACCGCGAGCGCCTCCTCGTAGGCCGTGTAGTTGCCGCCGTACCAGGTGACCTCTCCCACCCGTCTCCCACCGCCACCCTCGACCGAGGTGCTGTGCGCCGCCGTGTTCACTCGGCGCAGATCGGCGATCTGGTCGACCAGTTCCAGCAGTTCGCGGTCGTGGCTGACCACGACCATGACGCCCGGCCAGTTCCCGACGGCCGTGTAGAGCCGCCTTCGGGCGTACAGATCGAGGTTGTTGGTGGGCTCGTCGAGCAG
>NZ_LIQT01000063.1 GCF_001418415.1 Streptomyces hirsutus | reverse complement strand
GCCGCCGGCGGCATGCGCAGCATCACCTTCGTGCAGGCCTTCCAGTACTGGCTCAAGCTCACCGCCCTGCTCGTGCCCGGACTGTTCCTGGTCCTCGCCTGGCAGAGCGACGGGGCGCCCAGCCACGCCTTCGACGAACCCGCCACCTTCCGCGAACAGCGCGTGGTCCGCGTCGACGACACCGTCGACCTGCGGATCACCGCCCCGCTGGCCGTCACCGTGAACGGCACCGTCGACGGCCGCGAACACGACGGCACCGAGGTCCGTCTGCCCGCCGGCACCCACCGCATCGACGGCGGCACCCGGCTGACCTTCGCCGGGGGATCCGAGGTCCCGGCCGCGGGACGCGGCGCCGACGACGCCCTCTCGCCCTCCCGCGCCGAGTCCCGCGAGGAACGCCCGCTGTACGCCACGTACGGGCTGATCCTCGCCACCTTCCTCGGCACCATGGGCCTGCCGCACGTGGTGGTCCGCTACTACACCAGCCCGCACGGCGTCGCCGCCCGCCGCACCACCGTCGCCGTCCTCGGCCTGATCGGCGCCTTCTACCTGCTGCCCCCGGTCTACGGAGCCCTCGGCCGCCTGTACGCCCCCGAGCTCGCCCTCACCGGCGACGCGGACGCCGCCGTGCTGCTGCTGCCCGGACGGATGCTCGGGGGAGTGGGCGGCGACCTGCTCGGCGCGCTGGTCGCCGGGGGAGCCTTCGCCGCGTTCCTGTCCACGGCGTCCGGGCTGACCATGGCCGTGGCCGGCGTGATCACCCAGGACGTCCTGCCCTCGCGCGGCGTACGGCACTTCAGGCTCGGCACGGTGCTCGCCATGGCCGTCCCGCTCATGGCCAGCATCCTGGTCGGCGGGCTTCCGGTGGCCGACGCCGTGGGGCTCGCCTTCGCCGTGTCGGCCTCCTCGTTCTGCCCCCTGCTCGTCCTGGGCATCTGGTGGCGCCGGCTCACCCCGCCCGGCGCGGCGGCCGGCATGCTGGCCGGCGGCGGCTCCGCCTTCCTCGCCGTCGCCGCCACCATGGCCGGCTATCCGGGGCAGGGTGTCTGGTACGCGCTCCTCGCCTGGCCCGCCCTGTGGTCGGTGCCGGTGGGCTTCCTCACCATGATCCTGGTCTCCCTGGCCACCCCCGGCCGGGTACCGGCCGGCACGCCGGCGGTGCTCGCCCGGTTCCACCTGCCGGAGGAACTACGGACGGAGGTGTCCAAGTGAGTGGATTCCTGGCGGGTCTGTGCGTCGCCGTCCTGCCCCTGCTGGCCGCGGGCTTCTGGCTCGGCCGGCGCACCGCACGGCCGCCCGGACTGGCCGGCCTCGGCACACCCGTCGAGCACGCCACCTTCGAGACCCTGCACACCGCCTCCCTGGCCACACCCCCGCTCCGGGCCGGACTGACCGAGGAGGCCGCCGGCCGGTCCGCCCGCAAGCTGCGCTCCCTGCTCGGCACCGACGCCCTGTGCCTCACCGACCGCGAACAGGTCCTCGTCTGGGACGGCGCCGGCGCCCACCACCGCACCGAGATCATGGAACGTCTGGCCGGGCCCCTCGACTCCGGCCGCGGCGAGGCCTTCCCGCTCACCTGCGACATCCCCGACTGCGCGGTGCGCTGGGCCGTCGTCGCCCCGCTCACCGTCGACGACCGGGTGCACGGCACCCTCGTGGCCTGCGCGCCCCGCGAGTCCGCGGTCCTGGTCCGGGCGGCCGGAGAGGTCGCCCGCTGGGTCTCCGTCCAGCTCGAACTCGCCGACCTCGACCAGTCCCGCACCCGCCTGATCGAGGCCGAGATCAGAGCGCTGCGGGCGCAGATATCCCCGCACTTCATCTTCAACTCCCTCGCCGTGATCGCCTCGTTCGTGCGCACCGACCCCGAGCGTGCCCGTGAACTGCTGCTGGAGTTCGCCGACTTCACCCGCTACTCGTTCCGCAGGCACGGCGACTTCACCACCCTCGCCGACGAACTCCACGCCATCGACCACTATCTGGCGCTGGTCCGGGCCCGCTTCGGTGACCGCCTCTCCGTCACCCTGCAGATCGCCCCCGAGGTGCTCCCGGTCGCCCTGCCCTTCCTCTGCCTGCAGCCCCTCATCGAGAACGCCGTCAAGCACGGCCTCGAGGGCAAGGCCGACACATGCCGCATCCAGATCACCGCGCAGGACACCGGCGCCGAAGCGCTCGTCGTGATCGAGGACGACGGCGTCGGAATGGATCCCGGCCTGCTGCGCCGCATCCTCGCCCGCGAGGTCGACCACACGGGGGGCATCGGCCTGTCCAACGTCGACGACCGGCTCCGCCAGGTGTACGGCGACGACTACGGCCTCGTCATCGAGACCGCGGTCGGCGCTGGCATGAGGGTCACCGTCCGACTGCCGAAGTACCAGCCGGGCGTACACCTGACGGGCCGGCTCACACCGAAGTGAGCCGGCCCGCCGGGTGCGGACCGCCGGCGGCCCGGCCGCGGACCGCGGGCGGCTCAGGCGCTGCGCGTGGCGACCATGGCGAGGGTGATCAGTCCCAGGACGACCCAGCCGAACCACAGCCATCCGTTGCTGCCGAGCGCCGCCGTGTAGGCCGTCACGGCGACGAGCCCGCCGACGGTGAGCACTCCCATGGTCTTCGTCGAGGTGGAACCGTTGCTGGTATCGGGCATCGCGACACCCTCCTCATGGCTCGGTTCCCTCCATGGTGCCCCCGTTCCGCCTTTTTACGGTGCACACGACGACACGGGCGCCCGTTTCCCAGGACCGCTCACCGGTCCACGACCCGGCCTCGTGGACGGACGGGTCGAAGCCGTAGTCACGCGGAGGCACGTCACGGGCGCACGCCGCGTCCGACACCCCGCGCGCCCCGGCGAGCGTGACGTCCTGGCCCAGCCGGGTGAATCCGAGGACCTGCTCGTCGTACCGGCCGCCGCACGGCACCAGCAGGGCCCGGCGCCCCGGACGCGCGTCCAGGCAGTCCCGGCGCTGCATCGGCGCGGTGTCCGCGAACGCCGTGCCGAACGGGCGCCGGTCCCCGAGCGGCCCGTACACCGGCCCGTGCGCGCCCAGGACCAGACAGGCGGTGCGCCGCCCGGCCTCCTCGAACCCGTCCGGGACCGGTACGACGGCGAGCGGGCGCACCGCGGCCAGACGCCCGCGGAACTCCCGCGTGGACTCCTCGCACCGGGCCGGACCCAGCTCCCGCGCCTCCTCGGCGGAGGAGGCGCCGACGAACCCCACGACCTGCCCGTCGACCTCCCGGCCCGCCGCGCCCGTACAGGCCGGTTCGACGCCGAGCCGGGGCACGCCCGAAAACCGGCGGCCGCCGGGCCAGACGGCGCGCACGCAGTCGCCCCGCTCGAGCGGCTCGGCGAGCCCCACCGCATCTCCGTACGGTGCCGTCGCGGCCCCGCCGTCGCCCGTCCGGTCGGCCAGCGCGTACCAGGCGCCCCCCAGGGCCAGCACCACCCCGAGCCCGACGGCGACGGCGGCCCGCAGGACGGGGTGGCGCGGGCGCTGGTGCGCCGGGACGGGCCCGGCCGCCGCGGGGTCCGTACGTCCCGCAGGTACCGCACGTGCGGTGGGATCCGCGGGGTCAGCGGCTCCCGCGGGGTCAGCGGCTCCCGTGGGTCCTGAGACGTCCGTGGGTCCTGCGGCGGCCGTGGGTCCGGTCGTGCTCGCGGCGGTTCCTGTCGTGCTCCCGGGCCGGCCCGAGGTGGCCCAGGGCGGTTGGGAACCCAGGTCGGTGGGCGGCCGGGTGTACGACGACTCCGCCTGCGGCGTGACGAGCCGTGACAGCTCCGCCTCCAGCACCCGCGCGGACGTCCGCCGCCCGGGATCCTTCTCGAGCAGACCCCGCAGCACCGGCCCCAGGGCGCCCGCCCGCGCCGGCCGGCGCGGCTCCTCCGTGACCACCGCCGCGATCGACGCGAGCGGCGACTCCCGCTCGAAGGGGCCGCGCCCCTCGACGCCGTGGTACAGCGTGCAGCCCAGGGAGAACAGGTCGGCGGCCGGCGTCGCCGGGCTCCCGGTGGCCCGCTCCGGCGCCAGCCAGCCCGCGGTGCCGACCACCCCCGACGCCATGGTGTACCGCGTCTCACCGGTGTCCGGCTGCACGGAGATGCCGTAGTCGGTGAGCAGGACCCGCCCGTAGGGGGTCCCGGTGAGGTCCGGGGCGAGCAGGATGTTCGCCGGTTTCACGTCCCGGTGCAGTATGCCCCGCTCGTGACCGGTGGCCAGCGCGTCCAGCACGGCCAGCCCGATCCGGGCGCACTCGGCGGGGGCGAGCGGGCCGCGCCGGGCGACCAGCTCCCGCAGATCGACGGCGCCCGCCGCGTACTCCATGACGATCCACGGCAGGCCTTCGTGCTCCACGACGTCGTGGACGGTCACCACATGCGGGTGGTCACGCAGACCGGCCGCGTGCCGGGCCTCCGCGCGGGCGCGGGCGACCCTGGTCTCCCGCTCCTGGCCGGGCTCGGCCGGATCGTGGAACACGATCTCCTTGAGGGCGACCTCGCAGGCGAGTCTCTGGTCGTGGGCCAGCCAGACATGCCCCATGCCACCCCGGCCCAGCCGGTGCAGCAGCACATAGCGGCCGGCGACGACCCGGCCCGCTCCCGACGACGCGCGCAGTGCCATGACCGCTTCCCCCCGGCGGCTCGCCCCAGCGGCTCATGTTACTGAAAGGCGGCACCCTTCAGGTGAATCGGGGAAAAAGTGAGCGAGGGGGAGCGAAAGTGACCGAAAGGGAATCATTTCCCCGGTGCGTGCAATGAGGTCAGATAGGCGTTGTACGCCTCGAGTTCCTTGTCCCCGTTGCGGTCCGCGGCCCGGTCGGTGCGCTTGGCCTGCCGCTGGTCCGAGGCGTACCACTGGAACAGCAGCGCGATCAGCACCAGCACGGACGGGATCTCGCTGAACGCCCAGGCGATACCGCCGGCCGCGTTCTGGTCGGAGAGCGCGTCGATGCCCAGCGAGTCCGGCGGATTCTGGAAGCTCGTCACCATCGGCGTGGACGCCATCATCAGCGCGATGCCGAAGAACGCGTGGAACGGCATGCCCGCGAACAGCTCCAGCATCCGCATCAGGTACCCCGGCCGGTGCGGGCCCGGGTCCACGCCCATGATCGGCCAGAAGAAGATCAGACCGACGGCGAAGAAGTGCACCATCATCGCGACGTGCCCCACCTGGGAGCCCATCAGGAAGTCGAACAGCGGGGTGAAGTACAGCGCGTACAGGCTCGCGATGAACATCGGGATGGTGAACAGCGGGTGGGTGACGACCCGCATGTAGCGGCTGTGCAGCAGCATCAGCAGCAGTTCGCGCGGCCCCTTGCGGCCACGGGCGGCCGGCGGCAGGGCGCGCAGCGCCAGCGTGACCGGGGCGCCGAGCAGGACCAGGATGGGCGACACCATGCTGATGACCATGTGCTGCACCATGTGCACGCTGAACATGACCATGCCGTAGTCGTTCAGCCCGGTGCACATCATGAGCCCGATGCTCAGCACGCCGATGAAGAACGACACGGTCCGTCCCACCGGCCACTTGTCGCCCCGTCGCATCAGACGGACGACCGCCCAGCCGTACAGCGCCAGCCCCAGCAGGCAGGCGACGAGGAAGAAGGGGTCCGCCGACCAGGCGAGCCCTCGCTCCAGCGTGAACGGCGGCAGATCCATGGTCGTGCCGTGCCCGCTGTGATCCATCCGCCGGCTCCGTTTCGTGGGGGTTGTGCGCCGTCTGTCCGCACCAGAGTAGAACCGCCCCCGGCCGCGACTGCGACCGGGGGCGGTTCTCCTCGGCGGTTGCCGGAACGGCAGGTGCTACAGGACACACTCCGCCTCGGCGTAGCGGGCGTCGGGCACCGTCTTCAGCGTCTCGACGGCCTCGGCCAGCGGCACCGTCACGATGTCCGTCCCGCGCAGCGCCGTCATCCGCCCGAACTCCCCGCGGTGCACGGCTTCCACGGCGTGCCAGCCGAAGCGGGTGGCCAGCACCCTGTCGTACGCGGTCGGCGTCCCACCGCGCTGGGTGTGCCCGAGGATCACCGGACGCGCCTCCTTGCCGAGCCGCGTCTCCAGTTCCACGGAGAGCTGCCGCGCGATCCCGGCGAACCGCTCGTGGCCGTAGACGTCCTTGCCGCCCTCGTCGAAGTCCATGGTGCCGGCCCGCGGCTTGGCGCCCTCCGCGGCGACCACGATGGCGAACCGCTTGCCCGCGGAGAACCGCGCGCCGACCTTCGCCGTCAGCTCGTCGATGTCGAAGGGCCGCTCCGGTACGACGATCGCGTGCGCACCGGCCGCCATGCCGGAGTGCAGCGCGATCCAGCCGGTGTGGCGGCCCATGACCTCCACGATGAGCACCCGCTGGTGGGACTCGGCGGTCGTCTTCAGCCGGTCCAGCGCCTCGGTCGCCACCCCGACGGCCGTGTCGAAGCCGAAGGTGACGTCGGTGACGGCGATGTCGTTGTCGATGGTCTTCGGTACGCCCACTATCGGCAGGCCGTTGTCCGACAGCAGCCGGGCCGCCTTCAGCGTGCCCTCGCCGCCGATCGGGACGATCGCGTCGAGGCCGAGCTCCTGGACGTGCCCCTTGGCCCGCGCCACACCGTCCCGCAGATGCTCGGGACGCACCCGGGAGGAGCCGAGGATGGTGCCGCCGCGGGCGAGGATGCCACCCACCGCGTCGAGGTCGAGCTTGAGGTAGTCGCACTCCAGGAGGCCCTTCCAGCCGTCCCGGAAGCCGATGACCTCGTCGCCGTGGTCGACGACGGCGCGATGCACGACGGAGCGGATGACGGCGTTCAGGCCGGGGCAGTCGCCGCCGGACGTGAGGACACCAATGCGCATAGCCCGAAACAACCTTCTAGCCGTGGGCCGGGACCGGACCGCGTCGTCCGGTTCGATCCCCGCCACCCTAGCGGCACCGGGGGGTGGGGTCGAAGCACGCGTCCGCCTACTGGACGACCCCGCTCACCTGTGCGGACCAGCTGTCAGACGGGCCGGACGGCACCGGCCCGTCCGACGCGGGCGCGGATGTTACGCGGGCTGCTGCGAGGCCGCGATGCGCTCGCCCCGCAGTGCCTCGTACCAGTGGTCGTCGGTCGGCGGCAGCGCGTTGACGTCGAGCGCCAGCTTCAGCAGCAGGTCCGCGATCTGCGGGTTGCGGGCCAGCACCGGACCGTGCATGTACGTGCCGAACACGGTGTCGTTGTAGGCGCCCTCGGTGCCGTCCCCCGTGCCGTTCCCGTTGCCGAAGCGCACCCGGGCGAGCGGGCGGGCCGTCGGACCGAGGTGGGTGACGCCCTGGTGGTTCTCGAAACCGGTCAGCGGCGGCAGACCCAGCGGCGGGTCGATGTCGCCCAGCACGTCGCCGACGCACCGGGCGCCCTCGCCGCGCACCGAGACGACGTCGAGCAGACCGAGGCCGGGCTCCCGCTGGCCGAGGTCGTTGATGAACTCGTGGCCGAGGATCTGGTAGCCGGCGCACACGGAGAACACGATCGCGCCGTTGCCCACCGCCCGGTGCAGGCCGCCGTCCCGGCGCAGCCGCTCGGCGGCGAGCCGCTGCGGACGGTCCTCACCGCCGCCGATCAGGTAGATGTCGCCGGACGTCGGGATCGGCTGGTCGCTGCGCACGTCCAGCCGGGCCACGTCGAGGCCACGCTGCCGGGCCCGGCGCTCCACGACGAGCACATTGCCCTGGTCGCCGTAGGTGCTCAGCAGGTCGGGGTAGATCCATACGATCCGCAGACCGTTGTCGCTCATGAAGTCACTGTCCTTGTGAGTACGTCGCGATGCGTCGCCGGCGTCAGTTGCCGACGCGGCGGCGCAGGTCCTGGAACGCGGTGTAGTTGGCGATGACCTCGATCCGGCCGGGCGGGCACTGCTGCAGCGCCTGGTCGAGGTCCTCGCAGACCTGGAACTGCTGGTTCGCGACCTCGAGCCGCACCGCGAGATCCAGCTTCCGGTCGCCGAGGACGACGATCGGGTGGCCGGTCAGCCGGGTGTAGTCGACGTCCCACAACCAGGAGGTGTCGGTGCCGTCGGCGGAGCGGGCGTTCACCGACAGGATCACCGGGGTGGGCGGGGGGTCGATGAGCGAGAACGTCTCCAGCCAGCCCGCGGGGTTCTTGGCGAGCAGCAGCCGCAGGTCGCGGCCCTGGTACTGGACGACGTCGTACCGGCCGGCGACGGCCTGCACCTGGTACATGCGCTCCAGGGCGACCTGCGGGGGCACCCCGAACACCGCGGCGACGGCCGCGGAGCTCGCGGCGTTGGCCTTGTTGGCGCGGCCCGGCAGCTGGAGGTGGATCGGCCAGGCGGAGCCGTGCGGGTCGAGGACGTGGTCGCCGGAGAGCGCCCAGCTCGGGGTGGGACGGCGGAAGCCGCACTCGCCGCAGAACCAGTCGTCGCCGGGGCGCTGCATCACGCCGCCGCAGGACGGGCAGGACCAGGCGTCGTCCTTCCACATCTGGCCCGCGGCGACCCAGATCACGTTGGCGGAGGAGGACGCGGCCCAGACGACCAGCGGGTCGTCGCAGTTGGCGACGATGACCGCCTTGGAACCGGCCAGGCCCTCGCGCCAGTTCTCCGCGAGCATCCGGGTCTCGCCGGCCCGGTCGAGCTGGTCGCGGGAGAGGTTGAGCAGGGCGATGCACTTGGGGTCGGTGTCCCGGGCGACGCCGGCGAGGTACTTCTCGTCGACCTCGATGACGCCGAACTTCGACTCCGAGCCGCCCGCGAGCGCCGAGGTGATGCCCGCGGGCATGTTGGCGCCCAGGGCGTTGGACACGACCGGTCCGGCGGCCCGCAGGGCCTCCGCGATGAGCCGGGTGGTGGTGGTCTTGCCGTTGGTCGCCGACACCAGGATGCAGTCCAGGTTCTGGGCGAGCCGGGCGAGGAGGTCGGGGTCGAGTTTGAGTGCCACCCGGCCGCCGATCACCGAACCGCTGCCGCGCCCCGCAGCGCGTGATGCCGCTGCGACCGCCCTGCCGGCGGTCACGGCCAGCTTGGCCCGCGGCGTGAGCGGGTCCGAGTTGCCTGCCATCAAGTCTCGATCCTCCTTGCGTACGCGCCGCGCCTGTGGCTGGCGGCCACGTGGTGTGAACCTCAGCCTATCGAGATCCATTCGCACTCCAGAACCACGTCACCACCCATGAGACGGGCGTTGCTGCTAAGGACCGTACTCTGACCGCCATGCGAGACGGTTCCATCCCCGGTGTCCACGGCCGCGTCCGGCCCCTCACCCTGCTCGGCGACCCGGTGCTGCACGCGCCCTGCGAGGAGGTGACCGACTTCGGCCCGGAACTGGCCCGCCTCGTGGAGGACTTGTTCGCGACGATGTACGCCGCGCAGGGTGTGGGCCTGGCCGCCAACCAGATCGGCGTGCCGCTGCGGGTGTTCGTGTACGACTGCCCGGACGACGAGGACGTCCGCCATCTGGGACATGTGGTCAACCCGCGGCTGGTCGAGACGGACGGGGTGGTGGTGCGCGGCCCGGAGGGCTGCCTGTCGCTGCCGGGCCTGGAGGCGGGGACGGAACGTCACGACCACGCGGTCGTCGAGGGCCGCACGGTGACCGGGGAGCCGGTCACCGTGCACGGCACGGGTTTCTTCGCCCGGTGCCTGCAGCACGAGTGCGACCACCTGGAGGGCCGCGTCTACGCCGACCGGCTCCTGACGCTCCAGCCGGGCCCGGACGGCGACACCGGCGGTCCGGTGCTCGCCGTGATCAACCAGTCCGCCGAGCCGTGGCACACCGCCGTGCGTCTGCGCCGCATGCGCGCGGACGGCACCGTACTGGTGGAAGAGGTCCTCGACCTGACCGTCCCCGCGCGCCGGGTGAGCCGCCGGACCGTGCCCGGCGACCTGGTACCGGACGCGCCGTCCGCGAGGGAGTTCCTCGTCGCGGACACGGAC
Source organism: Streptomyces hirsutus (assembly GCF_001418415.1). Taxonomy (GTDB): domain Bacteria; phylum Actinomycetota; class Actinomycetes; order Streptomycetales; family Streptomycetaceae; genus Streptomyces; species Streptomyces hirsutus. The sequence continues at coordinate 15,671 of NZ_LIQT01000063.1, read as the reverse complement.
ACGGACACGGACACGGACACGGATGCGGACGCGGACACGGATGCGGGTGAGGGCACGGGCGGGGGCACGGAGGAAGGCCTGCGGGCCCTGTACTTCCCCGTCGCCGACAAGGACTTCGCCTACCCCGCCCCGCGCTACGACGTCGTCGTGCGGACCCCGGTCGGACCGGCGGGTCCGGCCGATGCGGGAGACGGCGCCGGTGACGGTGGCGGTGACGGTGGCGGTAGTGTCGAGGTCGTGGTCACTGCGCACACCCTGGTACGGGACCTTCTCCTGCGGGCCGACCGGCTGGGCCCCGACGCCGTCTGCGACTTCGGACTGCGCACCCTGCTGCCCGGCGAGACGATCCGGCTACGGGTGAGGAACGCCGTGGACACCGGCGCCAACGCCGTGCGCAGCGCCTTCTCCAGCGTGGAACCGGCGTGAGCACACCACCCAGTACCCCCGGTACGCCCCATACCCCCAATACGCCGGGCGCACCTTCCGAACGCGTCACCATCAAGGACGTCGCCGCGGCCGCCGGAGTCTCCAAAGGCGCGGTGTCGCTGGCGTTCAACCACAAATCGGGGGTGTCCGAGGCCACCCGTGACCGCATCTTCGCGGCGGCCCGCCGGCTGGGCTGGGCGCCGAACTCGTCCGCGCGCAGTCTGTCGCGGCAGTCGGTCGACACCATCGGACTGGCCATCTGCCGGCCCGCCCGGCTGCTGGGCCTGGAACCTTTCTACATGGAGTTCATCTCCGGCATCGAGAGCGTGCTCGCCGAACGCAACTGCTCCCTGCTGCTGCGCCTGGTGGGCTCGCTGGAGGAGGAGATCACCCTCCAGGAGCGCTGGTGGAAGGAACGCCAGATCGCGGGATCCGTCCTGGTCGACTTCCACCGGCGGGACCCACGGATCGCTCCGCTGCGGGAGCTCGGGCTGCCCGCGGTGGCCGTCGGGCACCCGGACCTCACCGGCGGCTTCCCGTCGGTGTGGACCGACGACGCCCCCGCCGTGGCCGAGGCCGTGCGCTATCTCGCGGCCCTCGGCCACCGGCGCATCGCCCGGGTGGGCGGACCCGCCGGACTCGGCCACAGCGCCATCCGGGCGGAGGCGTTCGAGCGGACACTGGAGGAACTCGGCCTGGACGGCGGCCGGCACGTCGACACGGGCTTCTCGGGAGAGGAAGGCGCACGGGCGACCCGGTCGCTGCTGCTGACGCCGGACCGCCCCACGGCGATCGTCTACGACAACGACATCATGGCCGTCGCGGGACTGGGCGTGGCGGCCGAGATGGGCGTCTCCGTGCCCGACGACCTGTCCCTGCTGGCCTGGGACGACTCCCAGCTGTGCCGCCTGACGCATCCGACGCTCTCGGCGATGAGCCACGACGTGCACCGGTTCGGGGCGGAGGTCACCGAAGTCCTGTTCGACGTGATCGCCGGTGAGGAGGTCCGGCCCCGGCCCGTGGCGACCCCCTCGCTCGTGCCCCGCCGGTCGACGGCGCCGCCTCGGGTACAGGGCGTACGCCCGTAGGGACGGGACAACGGGACAGCCGTCTCAGTCCGCGAGTGCGGCCGAGGCGGCGCGGGCGAAGGCCTCCGGGTTGTCCAGCATGATGTTGTGCCCGCACTCCGGGACCGCGACCACGTGCACGCCCGCCGCCTCCAGCGTGTCGGCGCCGGGCAGCGGGCCGTCGGCCTCCGGGAGCAGAAAGGCGCGGGGGATCTTCAGGTCGAGCAGGAGTGCGCGCACGGTGGGGACGGTGCCGCGGGCGAGGTGGACCGCGCTGCGGTGCAGCGCCTCACGACCCGCCAGGCGCATGGTGGACCACCAGTGCTCACCGGCCCGGTCGCGGACCTCCTCCCAGCCGCCCGCCAGGAACTCCTCCTCGGAGTACGCGGCGATACCGCTGCTGCCGAGGGCACCGGGCCGCGGCGGGACCGGGTCGAGGTTGGCGTCGACCAGGACCAGCCGGGCCACGAGGTGCGGGTGCCGCGCGGCCAGGACGACGGCCACCGAGCCGCCCATGCTGTGCGCGATCAGCTCCGCCTCGGCGACCCCCGCCGCGGTCAGCGCCTCGGCGAGAGCGTCGGCGTGCGACTCCAGGGAGTAGTCGAAGTCCGTCGGCCGGTCGCTGAGGCCGTGACCGAGCAGATCGACCAGCAGCGAACGGCGGCCGGCCAGCAGCGGATCCACCGCCACCTGCGCGAAGTAGGCGGGCGACGTGGCACCCAGACCGTGCACGTAAACCCGGGAAGGCTCCTGCCCCGGCAACTCGACCCAGCGGATCCGGTCACCCTCGGGTGTCACGGCGGCATTGCGCACGGTCGGCTCTCCTGCGGTCAGGACCAGTGGGGGAGACGAGGATAGCCACGGCCGCCGGGTCTCATCGCACCGGCACCGATCTCCCGACCCCGCACCGGCACAACGTCCCTGAGTGCCGGGGAACATGCGGTCGGCCGGCCCCACAGCGCCCATGGCACGCCCATGGCGGCTGAGTGCCGTCACCCTGGCTGTCTGCTGCGGGCGTTCGCCTCGGCGACGAGGGCGCTCAGCAACTCGGACGGGGTGAGAGGGCACAGGTGGAGCGGGTCGGCGTCCCATTCGCGGCCACCGGCGAGCGGGCGGAGCTGGACGTACGGGCCCACATGCCCCATGACCCGTCCGACGCGGTCGCGCACGGTGTCGCGGACGGCCGCGCCGATACCGGGGAGCCGGCCGACACCGAGGTTGACGTCGTCCGTCACTCGACGACTCCCTCAGCGCTGCCCACCGCGTTTCCCTTCGTAACCCCCTTCGTGATCACGTCCGCGAGCGCGAGGGCGACCGGGGCCGAACACACACCGAGGTGGACAAGGGCGTACGGGGCCTCGCCGGTTCTGCGGTCGTCCGCCCACGGCGTACGGACGTCCATCGCGGGGAGCTGTACACCGGCCCGGGTGAGGGCGGTGGCGAGGGCTTCGCGGGCCTCGAGGGCTTCGTGGATCTTGGGGGTGTGCGGCATGGGGTCCTCGTCAAGGTGCGGTGGGCCGTGTCCGGGCGTGCCGTGATCGACGCGGTTTCGCCGATCACCTGACCCGACTGCGCTGGGTGAATTACGCTGCGTAGTCCGGTCGTTACAAGGATGCCCGTGGTGCGGGCGCCCACGCCGTGGACGGGGCGGTAGGTCCCCGGCGCGCGGAGGTGCTTCCACAGGGTCCACACGGCTCACACAGCCGCATCGTTCATCAGCACGTCCCGGAAGGAGCGGTATGTCGCAGCGACGCGCCATCACCGGTCGTAGTCAGGAACCCCGTCAGCGGTTCGCCGAGGAACTGCGGACGTTACGGGCCGCGAGCGGGACGAGCCTGCGGGCGCTCGGTGAACGGCTGGGCTGGGACTGGTCGTTGTTCGGCAAGATGGAGAAGGGCGAGACGATCGGCAGCCCGGAGGTCGTCCAGGCCCTCGATACCCACTACGGCACCCCGGGCCTGCTGCTGGCCCTGTGGGAACTGGCCGCCGGGGACCATACGCAGTTCCGCGAGCGGTACCGCCGGTACATGGCGCTGGAGGCGGAGGCGGTGAGCCTGTGGCACTTCGCGGTGAGCGTGCTGCCGGGGCTGTTGCAGACGCCGGGGTATGCGCGGGAGGTGCTGGCGGCGGGAGGGCTGAAGGGGAAGGGACTCGAGCAGCAGATCGACGCCCGGATGGGACGGCGGGAGTTGCTGGAAGGGGAGGGCGCGCCGCGATTTCGCACCATTCTTTCCGAGGCGGTCCTGCGCACTGCCCTGCTGGACACCCTTGAGTGGCGAGGGCAGTTGGAGCATCTGGCCGAGATGGCGGAGCGCCCGAACATCGTCGTCCAAGTACTGCCTTTCAGTGCCGGCCCGTACGGGCTCGACAGCACCGACGTATGGTTTCTGCGCCTGCGGCGGGGGCAGACCGTGGCATACACGGAGAACGCGCACCGTGGTGACCTGATCGAGGACGGTGAGGCGGTTGAGAGACTGCAAAGTGCCTACGATGCAGTTCGTGACCTGGCGCTGACCCCGGCCGAGTCGCAGAAGTTCATCCTGCGAATGTTGGAGGAAATGCCGTGCGAGCCATAGATCCGAGCGTGGTCACGTGGCGCAAGAGTTCTTACAGCAACTCGGACGGCGGCGCGTGCGTCGAGGTCTCCGACGACCTCGCCGCCGTCGTCCCCGTGCGGGACAGCAAGGTCCCGCACGGCCCCGTGATCGTGTTCCCGGCTGTGGGCTGGGCGTCCTTCGTTTCCGCTGTCAGGGATGACCAGTTGGGAGCCTGATGGGGTGAAGCCTGCCGCCGGACCCTCGACTCATCGCGGGCTGTCGCTCAGCGTGCGCAGCAGTTTGGGGAGTGCGGTGCCGATCGGTTCCCGGATGACCTCGTCGGCCCGGTCGTCGTACGGAGTGGGCTCGGCGTTCACGATGATCAGCCGGGCGCCGTGATCCGTGGCGACGCCGGCCAGGCCGGCGGCGGGCTGGACCTGGAGGCTGGTGCCGACGGCGACGAAGATCTGGCAGGCCTTGGTGATGGCGAGCGCATCGTGCAGGATCACGGGGTCGAGGCGCTCACCGAACATGACCGTCGCCGATTTCAGGATGCCGCCGCACTCCGGGCACGACGGGTCGTCCTCGCCGGCCTCGACCCGGGCCAGGGCATCCCCCATCGGCCCGCGGGCATGGCACTTCGTGCACACGGTGCTGCGAGCACTGCCATGGAGTTCGAGGACCTTCCGGGCCGGCAGGCCGGCGAGCTGGTGCAGGCCGTCCACGTTCTGCGTGATCACCCTGACCGGCACACCCGACTGCTCCAGCTCGGCGATGGCCCGGTGCGCCGGGTTGGGCTCCGCCTGGAGGGTGTGGTTCTTGCGCCGCATCCGCCAGGACCGCCGCCGGATCTCCGGATCACCCATGTAGTACTCGTACGTGACGAGCTTTTCCGCCTCCGGATCCTTCCGCCACAGCCCGCTTGGGCCACGGTAGTCAGGGATGCCGGAATCGGTGGAGATGCCTGCGCCGCTCAGGAGGGCGACAAGGGGCTTGGTCATGGGGCGAGCGTAGAACTCCCGGCTGTTCGGAGCGAGCGCGTTTCACGAGGCCCTTCCGGGAGGACGGAAGCGAGTGCGTCGAGGTCTCCGACGACTTCGCCGCCGTCCCGGGCGGGACAGCCGGCTCCCGCGCGGTCCGGTGCGTATGGTCCCGGCTGTCGGCCGGGTGTCCTTCGTGTCCGCTCTCGGACGTGGGCGGTTGTTGGACGGCTGGCCGGGCAGGGCGACGGCCCCGCGCCCTTTCGGATCGCGGGGCCGTCGGCCTGACCGTGCCCGGCTCAGATCACTTGCCGAGCGCCTTCTCGATGTCGGTGATGACCTTCTCCATGGCGATCGGGCCGTTGCTGCTGCTCCAGACCTGGCCGTCGACCCCGTGGTCCCGGCCCGCCTCGACGGCCTTCATCCGGGTGAAGGCCTTCTCGGAGCGGGCGGCCTCCAGCGCCTCGTCCCCCTCGGCGTTCAGTGTGGCGATGAAGACGTGGTCGGCGTCGGCCTTGGTGAGGTTCTCCAGGGACAGCGGGTCCGAGTGCGGCTGCTTGCCGAGGTCCTTGGCGATCGGCAGCGGCGACAGGCCGGCCTCCTCCAGCATCGCGGTGGGCATGTTGGCGGCGTTCATGACGATCGGGCCGCCCGGCATCCACCGCATCACGACGCCCGTGCCCTTGGCGCCGTCGCCCGCCTCGCCCGCGCGCTCGACCAGGGCGTCGATCTTCTTGTCGAGTGCGTCGGCCTTGCCCAGCGCCTCGCCGTAGGTGTCGAGGCTGGAGCGCCAGTCATCGGCGGCCGGGACGATGGTGGGGGCGATGGCGGAGAGCGTCTCGTACTGCGACTTCTCCAGGTTGGGGCCGGTGAGGATGAGGTCCGGCTCGGCCTTGAGGATCGCCTCGGTGTTGGGTTCCCGCACCGTGGCGACCAGCGGGATGTCGGCGGCCCGGTCGCTCAGGTAGGCGGGGGCGCCCTCGGCGCCCCGGGCGGCGCTGGTGCCCACCGGGGTGATGTCGAGCGACAGGGCGGTGTCCAAAGAGACGTCACTGAGGGTGACGACCTTCTTGGGTGTGCCGTCGATCTTCACCTCACCGAAGGCCGTCTGCACGACCCGCTCGGTCCCGCCGGCCGCCGTCTTTCCTTCACTGTCACCGGAGTTGGCGGAATCCGACCCTCCGCAGGCGGCGAGGGTCATGACCAGCGGGGCGGCGGCGAGAGCCAGAGCGGCGGAGCGCAGCGGGGAGCGGCTTCTGGGCATGGGTGTCTCCAGGGGAGGTGGATGTATAGCGAAAGCAAAGTTAGGTTAACCTCACCTTGGTTGAATCTGAAAGGAGGGGCGGTTGTGACGCTGCGTGCACTGTTCCTGCGCGGCTTGCTCCCCGGCGCCGGGGTTCTGCTGGCCGCGGTGGTGGCGAGCCTGCTCCTGGGTGCGGGCGATGTCGGGCCGGAGCGTGCCCTGTCCGCCCTGCTGGGCGGCGCCGACGGCGATGCCCGGTTCACCGTGCTGGAACTGCGGCTGCCGCGCACGCTGGTCGCCGTCGCCGTCGGTCTGGCCCTGGGGATCGCGGGAGCCCTGCTCCAGGCCGCCGCCCGCAACCCGCTGGCCGAACCGGGCCTGCTCGGAGTGAGCGCGGGGGCCTCCTTCGCGGTGGTGGTCGCCCTGGTGCTCGGCGCCTCGGCCGCCACCCTCGGCCCCTACGTGGCGGTTCTCGGGGCCGGTGCGGGGTGCCTGCTGGCGCTGGGCGCCGCCCGCCTGCGCGGGGCCGGGGACGACCCCGTCCGCCTCGTGCTCGCCGGAGCCGCCTTCAGCGGGCTGATGGCCGCCGGCTCCTCGGTGATGCTGCTCGTCGACGCCCGCGCCGCCGACGAGATCCGCTTCTGGACCATCGGATCGGTGGCCGGTCGGGAACTGGCGGACCTGTGGGCCGTCGTCCCCGTCGTCGGTCTCGGACTTCTCCTCGCCGTCCTCGTCGCCCCCGCCCTGACCGCCCTGAGTCTCGGCGACGACGTGGCCACCGGCCTCGGCCACCGACCCGGCCGGGTCAGGGCCGTCGCGGTCGCCGCCGTGGCCCTGCTGGTCGGCGGCGCCACCGCCCTGGCCGGCCCCGTCGCCTTCGTCGGACTCGTCGTGCCGTTCGCCGCGCGCGCCCTGGTCGGCCCGGACCTGCGCCGGCTGCTGGCCGTCTCCGTCCTCCTCGGCCCCGCCACCGTGCTCACCGCCGACGTCGTCTCCCGGCTCGTGGCCCGCCCCTACGAGATGCCCCTCGGCGTCATGACCGCGCTGCTCGGCGCGCCCGTCCTGGTCGCCGTCGTCCGATCCCACAGGTTGCCCTCGCTGTGACAACGCATCCCGCCCCGCCCGGACCGGCGACCGCGACCAAGCCCGCGGCACCCGCCCGCCTTCCTTCGCTCGCCGTGCCCGGAACCTGGCGCGTGGCCGTCGGCCCGTACGCCGTCCTGATCCCGCGCAAGCCGCTGCTGGGCACCGCCGCCGTCCTGGTCGTGCTGATCGCCGCGAGCGCGGTGCACCTCTCCGTCGGCGAGATCCTCGTCCACCCGCTGGACGCGCTGCGCGCCCTGTTCGGCGACGGCACCCCCCGCGACCTGCTCGTCGTCGAACGCCTGCGGCTGCCCCGCCTCCAGGCCGGCCTCGCCGTCGGCGCCGCTCTCGGCGCGGCCGGCTGCCTGATGCAGACCCTCGCCCAGAACCGGCTGGCCACCCCCGACACCGTCGGCCTCAACGACGGCGCCGCCGCCTTCGCCGTCGCCTCCGTCACCGGACTCACCACCAGCCTCCTGCCCAGCGGCGCCGCCCTGACCGGCGCCGCCACCGCCGCCGCCCTCACCCTCGCCCTCAGCGGCGGAGCCGGACGCGGAGGCTACCGCTTCCTCGTCGTGGGCCTCGGCGTCGGCGCCGTCTTCGGCGCCGTCACCAGCCTCGTCCTCGCCCGCTCGGCCGCCGACGCGGCCAACGCCGCCTACGGCTGGACCGTCGGCACCCTCAACAGCCGCGAGCAGGACGCCGTCGCCCTGCTCGCCCTCGCCCTGGTCGTCGTCCTGCCGCTCGCCATGGTCCTCGGCCGCCGGCTGCTCCTGCTGCGCCTGTCCGACTCCGTCGCCTCCGGTCTCGGCGTCCGCATCAAGGGCCTGCGCCTGGCCGTCATCGCCCTCGCCGTCGTCCTCGGCGGCCTCGCCGTCGCCGTCGCCGGGCCGCTCGGCATGATCGCCCTCGCCGCTCCCGAGGCCGCCCGCCGCATTGCCGGGCCCCGTACCGTCCCCGTCCTGCTCTCCGCCCTCGCCGGGGCGCTCTTCACCCTCCTCGCCGACCTGCTGGGCCGCACCGTGCTCGCCCCGCTGGAGATCCCCGTCGGCCTGGTCACCGCCGTCGTCGGCGGCCCGTACCTGCTCTGGCTGCTGCTCACCACCCGTACCAGGAGGTCCCTGTGAACCCGGACCAGTCGGTCCCCGTGAACCCGGGCCAGTCGGTCTCCGCGCACCCGGCCGAGCCGGACAGCCGTCTGCGCACGCGCGACCTGCGTCTGGCCCACGGCTCCCGGGTCGTCGTCGACGGCCTCGACCTCGCGCTGCCCGAACACCAGGTCACCGTCATCGTCGGCCCCAACGGCTGCGGCAAGTCGACCCTCCTCGGCGGGCTCGCCCGCACCCTGCCCGCGCGCAGCGGCGCCGTCCTCCTCGACGGCCGCGAACTCACCAGGATCCCCACCCGGGAGATCGCCCGCACCATCGGCATGCTCCCCCAGTCCGCGATCGCCCCCGACGGCCTCACCGTCCGCGACCTCGTCCGCTACGGCCGCCAGCCCCACCAGGGCCTGCTGCGCCAGTGGTCCGCCGACGACGCCCGCGCGGTCGAGGAGGCGCTCACCGCCGCCGACCTGCACGGCCTCGCCGACCGCCCGCTCGAGACCCTCTCCGGCGGCCAGCGCCAGCGTGCCTGGATCGCCATGGCCGTCGCCCAGGAGACCCCGATCCTCCTCCTCGACGAACCCACCTCGGCCCTCGACATGGGCCACGCCCTGGAAGTGCTCGAACTGGTCCGCTCGCTGGCCGCGCAGGGCCGTACTCCGGTCCTGGTCCTCCACGACCTGACCACCGCCTGCCGCTACGCCGACCACATGATCGCCCTCAAGGACGGCGCGATCGTCGCCCAGGGCCCGCCGACCGCCATCATCACCCCCGACCTGGTCCGAGAGCTCTACGGCGTCGAGAGCGCCATCCTCACCGACCCGGTCCACGACACTCCGGTGATCTGCCCCCTACGCGTCACCCCCTCCGGAGCAGCCGCCTGAACCCACCCCGGACATCCGCGGGACGCCTCGACGAGCCCCGTGCACCGGGTCCTCGACGCGCCCGCCCGCCTCGACGGCACGGAGGGACCGTCGCCGCCGACGGGCGTCCCGGGGCGGGACCTCCACCTGCGTCGCCGCGTGATGTCGGGGTGACCGGACCCGCCGTCAGACCGGATAGGCGTGGGTCTGGGTCGCCTTGAGCGTGGCCCACACCTCCGCGCCCGGGTGGAGTTCGAGTTCGGCGGCGGCGACCGTGGTGAGGTCGGCGGCCAGGGGGAGTTCGCCGGTGAGGTCCACGCGGATCTGGTCGCCGTGGGTCTCCATCCCGGCGACCTCGCAGCGCCAGAGGTTGCGCGCGCTGGAACCGGTGGGGCGGCTGCTGTGGAGGGTCACGGCGCCGGGCGGGAACGCGACGAAGACCTGGCCGGTGAGATCCTCGGTGGTGGTGACCGTCGGGCCGCCGTCCAGCCGTACGGTGTGGCCCTCGGCCCGGCCGGTGTAGAGGTTCAGGCCGACGAGCCGGGCGATGTAGTCGGTGCGCGGGTGACGGGCGATGTCCTGGGGCGTTCCCTCCTGGACGACCCTGCCGTGCTCCACGACCACCAGACGGTCGGCCAGCACCATCGCGTCGAGCGGGTCGTGTGTGACCAGGACGGCGACGGCCTCGAACGCGGCCAGATGACGGCGGAGCTGGGCACGTACGTCCAGGCGGGTACGGGCGTCCAGGGCGGCGAGGGGCTCGTCGAGGAGGAGCAGCCGGGGGCCGGTGGCCAGGGCACGGGCGAGGGCCACGCGCTGCGCCTGGCCGCCGGAGAGGCGGCGGGGCTTGGCGCCCGCGTGGTCCGCCAGACCCATGCGGTCCAGCCACGCGGCGGCCGTCGCCCGCGCCTGGGCCTTCGTGGCGCCCTGGCAGCGGGGGCCGAAGGCCACGTTGTCCAGCGCCGTGAGGTGCGGGAAGAGGAGGTAGTCCTGGAAGACGACGCCCACGGGACGGGACTCGGGCGGCAGACGGTCCAACTCGGTCCCGTCCAGGGAGAGATGGCCGGCGGTGAGGGGCGCGAGCCCGGCCAGGGCGCGCAGCGCCGTGCTCTTGCCGGCGCCGTTCGGGCCGAGCAGGGCGACGACCTCGCCCGGTGCGGCGGTGAGGGCGATGTCCAGGCGGAAGGTGCCGTGGTCGACGACGAGGCGGGCGTCGAGGCCCTCGGGCTCGGGGGCGCCGGTCTCGTCACCGGTGAGGTCGTGTCCGGGCTTACCGGTGTGGGTCATGACGCCGTCATCCAGCGGTCGCGCAGGCCGGCCAGCACCGCGATCGAGACGGCGAGCAGGACCACACTGAGCGCGATGGCCGCCTCCGGGTCGCTCTGCAGGGCGAGGTAGACGGCGAGGGGCATGGTCTGGGTCCGGTCGGGAAAGTTGCCGGCGAAGGTGATCGTCGCCCCGAACTCGCCCAGCGCCCGCGCCCAGGCCAGCACCGAGCCCGCCGCGATGCCCGGCGCGATCAGCGGCAGCGTGACCCGGCGGAACGCGGTGAAGCGCGACGCGCCCAGCGTGGCCGCGGCCTCCTCGTACCGGCGGTCGGCGGCCCGCAGCGTGCCCTCGACGCTGATGACCAGGAACGGCATCGCCACGAACGCCTCCGCGACCACGACCCCCGCCGTGGTGAACGGCAGGCTGATGCCGAACCACTGGTCCAGCCACTGCCCGACGATGCCGTTGCGGCCCAGCGCCATGAGCAGGGCGACACCGCCCACCACCGGCGGCAGCACCAGGGGGAGGGTCACCAGCGCCCGGACCAGGCCCCGGCCGGGGAATTCCGTACGGGCCAGCAGCCAGGCCAGCGGTACGCCGAGGACCAGGCTCACCGCCGTCGCCGCGGTGGCGCACACCAGGGAGAGCCGCAGGGCCTGCCACACGACGGGGCTGGTCAGCTGCTCGGGCATGCTCTGCCACGGGGTCCGGACCAGCAGCGCGAGCAGCGGCACCAGCAGGAACGCCAGCGCGAGGAGCGCGGGGAGCAGCAGGGGCAGCGGCACACCCTGCCCGCCGCCCGCCCCCACGCGGCGGCGCCGCGGGCCGGTGCCCTTACGGGTGCCCTTGTGGGTGCGAGCCGCGGCGCCGGAGGTGTCCGCCGGGGTCACGACGTCAGGAACCCGGCGTCCGCCAGCACCCGCTGACCCTCGTCGGACCGCACGTACGCGATGAACGCCTCGGCCGCCCCGGCGTTCGGGGCGTCCTTGAGCAGGGCGATCGGGTAGTCGTTGACGGCCTCGGCGGCCTCGGGGAAGTCCACGCCCTCCACCTTGTCACCCGCCGCGTGCACGTCGGTCTTGTACACGAGGGCGGCATCGGCCTCCTTCAGCCGGACCTTCGTCAGGGCACTCTTGACGTCCTGCTCGTACGACACCGGGGTGAGCTTCAGACCGGCGGCGTCCAGCGCTGTCTGCGCGGCGGCCCCGCACGGCACCTCCTTGTCGCACAGGACGACCTTCAGCTTCGAGTCGGTCAGGTCCTTCAGCGAGGAGATGCTGTCCGGGTTGCCCGGCAGGGTGGCGATCTCCAGCTGGTTGCGGACGAAGGTGGCCGGAGTGCCGGCGGCGTCCCCCGCGTCCGTGACGATCTTCATCGTCTTGGGGCTGGCGGAGGCGAAGACATCGGCGGGGGCTCCACTGGTGATGCCTGCGGCGAGGCTGTCGCTGCCGCCGAAGTTGAACGTGACCTCGGTGCCGGGGTGTGCCTTCTCGAACCGCTCGCCCAACGTCGTGAAGCTCTCCGTGAGGGAGGCCGCGGCGAACACGGTCACCGTGCCGGACAGCTTGCCCGAGGCGGAGCCGGACCCGGAGACGGCCTCGTCCCCGTCCGCGGACGACGAGCAGGCCGTCGCGGCCCCCAGAACCAGCAGCACGGCAGCACCGGCGCCGGCCGACCGGGACAGGCGGGTGCGGGGCGCGGGGCGGGTCATCACAGGGCTTCTCCCTCTGTTCACTGCTGCTCGCGGACCGATTCAGCGGGAACGAATGAGCCGATCATAATGCCGCAGATGCGAGCTGAGAATCCTCTTTCGCATCGCACTAGCCGTATTCATGGCATGGAAGGTTCGCATGTGCGTTTGTGTGCGGCTGTTACTCGCGGCGCTAGGGCCGCGCATAGCGATAGCTGTAACTATGATAGTTGCAGCTATCATTCATGCAGAGGTGGTTCTCGATGCTCAAACCGGCGCGGCTGTTCGGGCGGGACGTGGAATGGCGGGAGTTGGGGGAGTTCACGTCGTCGGAGCGGCAGGGTGCGTCGCTGGGGCTCGTGTACGGGCGGAGGCGGCAAGGGAAGACGCTGATGCTCGAGCTGCTGGCCAGGGAGAGGGCCGGTTTCCTGTTCGCCGCGACACAGCAGAGCGAGGCGCAGAACCTGGCGGATCTGGGTGCCGCGTACGCGTCGTTCCGCGGGCTGCGACGACCGGTGGTGTTCGGCCACTGGCGGGAGGCCCTCGACGAGTTGCTGCGCATCGGCGAGGACCGTGCCGTGCCCGTGGTGATCGACGAGTTCCCGTACCTGGTCTCGGCGACTCCCGCGCTGCCCTCGTACCTGCAGCAGGCGCTGAGCCCGCTGAGTCATGCCAAGGAGTACACCCGTACCCGGCTGATTCTCTGTGGCAGCGCGCTGACCACGATGGCGCAGTTGCTCGGCGGGGGTGCCCCGCTCCGAGGGCGAGCGAGCATGGAGCTTGTGGTGCGTCCCTTCCGGTTCCGGGAGGCGGCCGACTTCTGGGGTGTGGCGGAGGATCCCGAGGTGGCCTTCAAGCTGCACGCGCTCGTCGGCGGTACGCCCGCGTACAAGGAGATGTCCGGGGGGGCGGGGCCGGACGGTCCGGCGGACGTCGACCGGTGGGTGGCCCGGCGGCTGCTGAATCCGGCCTCGGCCATGTTCCGTGAGGGAGGGCTGCTGCTGCGCGAGGAGCCTTCGATCGCGGACCCGACCTCGTACGCGTCGGTCCTGGCGGCGGTGAGCGCGGGTCATCACCGCAGGTCGGAGATCGCCGGTGCCCTGGAGCGGCCGAGCAGTTCGCTGGCGCACCTGCTCTCCGGGCTTCAGGACATCGGTCTGCTGGAGCAGAGCGAGGACGCCATAAGGGACAAGCGCAGTGTCTTCCGGGTGGCTGAACCGATGGTGCGGCTGCACCAGTTGCTGATCCAGCGGCACGAGCCGGAGCTGGTGGTGGGCCGGGCCGACCAGGTGTGGCAGGAGAACGCGGACACCGTCGCCGGCAAGATCTACGGACCGCACTTCGAGGAGCTGGCCCGCCAGTGGTGCTTCGAGCACGCCGGGCCCGAGACCCTCGGAGGACGGCCGAGCTGGGTGCGGCCCACCGGGATCGCCTGCCGGGAACACCGCCGCGGCCACGAGCTGGATGTCGTCGTGGGGGAGTCGCCGGCGTTCGGAACGGACCGGATCACCGCGATCGGCGAGGCGAAGGGCACCCTCACTCCCGTCGGGCTGCCGCACTTGGAGCGCCTGGAGCACCTGCGAGGGCTCCTGCCCAGTGCCCGGGTGGGCGCTCTGCCCAAGCTTCTGCTCTTCGCCCGCTCCGGCTTCACCGGTGATCTCCGGCGGGAGGCGGACCGGCGCAGCGATGTCGAACTGGTCGACCTGCACCGCATGTACCGCGGGGAGTGAGGAGCCCACGCCCCGAGCCCGTCCTCGGGCTGGAACTCCGCTCTCCCGGGCGTGAGATGAGCATGAACGACCGCTGGTGTATGAGATACGAAAGAGCGCACCCATGGTGTCCGGAGCCTTGCCAGGCCGACGGAGGCCGCCCTATTCTCGCGGGGAGAAAGCGCTTTCCCCCCGGTTGTCGGTTCGGATCCAGTGGAGTGAAGTCGCCGCGCCGGCGGGTGACTTCGCGCATGAGCCGCCACGGGTCCGGCGCGGGAGTGCGGTCACGGTGATCCCGTGACCGGCGTCGGCCGGCATGCCGGCCGGGAGAGGAAACGGCACCCGTAACACCAGCACCCGCAGCAGGGCAGGACCAGGGCGCCGACAGGGCGCGATCACAGTACGGCCGCGTACGCAGCGAGTGGCCGAGCACGGCCGAGTGCGGCCGCATCCGTCCGGAGAGAGGTCCGCCGGATCTGACCGCACCCTATGTGACATGCCCATGTCATTAAGGCCGTCCGTCGCGGCTGCCCCGACCCAGGCCACCCGCCCCCAGCATGTGCAGACGAACAGGGAGAGACACGGATGAAGAGATCAGCAGCAGTACGCCTCAGTGCGACGCTGGCCACGGCGGCCCTCGCGGCCGCGACCGGACTGGTGGTGTCGACGTCCTCGGCGTCGGCGGCCGTGACCGGCAGCGCCACCGGCTACGCCACCCAGAACGGCGGGACCACCGGCGGCGCCGGCGGGCAGACGGTGCGCGCCACCACGGGCACCGCGATCCACTCGGCCCTGTGCAGCCGGGCCAGCAGCAGCACCCCGATCATCATCGAGGTCCAGGGGACCATCAACCACGGCAACACCACCAAGGTGTCCGGCAGCAGCTGCAACACCGCGGCCGGCGTGATCGAGCTCAAGCAGATCAGCAACGTCACGATCGTCGGGGTCGGCAGCGGTGCCGTCTTCGACCAACTGGGCATCCACATCCGGGAGTCCAGCAACATCATCATCCAGAACGTGACCGTCCGGAACGTCAAGAAGTCCGGCTCGCCCACCTCCAACGGCGGCGACGCCATCGGCATGGAGAGCGACGTCCGCAACGTCTGGGTCGACCACACCACCCTCGAGGCGTCCGGCGGGGAATCGGAGGGCTACGACGGCCTCTTCGACATGAAGGACAACACCCAGTACGTGACCCTGTCGTACAGCATCCTGCGCAACTCCGGCCGCGGCGGCCTCATCGGGTCCAGCGAGAGCGACCGCTCCAACGGCTACGTCACGTTCCACCACAACAAGTACGAGAACATCGACTCCCGCACACCGCTGCTGCGCGGCGGCATCTCGCACATCTACAACAACCACTACGTGAACCTGCACGAGTCCGGCATCAACTCCCGGGCCGGGGCCCGCGCGAAGGTGGACAACAACTACTTCAAGGACTCCAAGGACGTCCTCGGCACCTTCTACACCAGCGAAGCCGGCTACTGGCAGGTCAGCGGCAACATCTTCGACAACGTGACCTGGTCCGCCCGCAGCGGCGACAACCAGCCCGCCGGCCCCAACCCGACGTCCAACACCTCGGTCGGCATCCCCTACTCCTACAGCCTCGACAGCGCGAGCTGCGTACCGGACGTGGTGAACCGGACGGCCGGCGCCAACAAGGGCAACCAGGTCTCGAACGGCAACTGCACCCCGCAGACC
>NZ_LIQT01000629.1 GCF_001418415.1 Streptomyces hirsutus | reverse complement strand
CCGAACGGCGCCGGCAAGTCCACCCTCGTACGCCAGCTCACCGGACTGATGCGGCCCGACCGCGGCAGCGTCCGGATCCTCGGCCACGACATCGTGCGCCACCCCGAGCGGGCCGCGCGGATCCTCGCCTACCTCGGGCAGGAGTCCACCGCCCTCGACGAGCTGACCGTGTCGCTCGCCGTCGAGACCACCGCGCGGCTGCGCGGCCTCGACGCGAAGCGGGCGTGCGCGGAGCGGGACGACGTCCTCGACGAACTCGGGCTCACCCCGCTCGCCGCGCGCCCCCTGAAGAAGCTGTCCGGCGGCCAGCGCCGGCTGGCCTGCTTCGCCGCCTCGCTGGTCGGCGAGCGGCCTCTGCTGGTGCTCGACGAACCCACCGTCGGCATGGACCCGATCGCGCGGCGCGCCGTGTGGTCCGCCGTCGACCGGCGCCGGGCCGAGCAGGGCGCCACCGTGCTGCTGGTCACCCACAACGTCATCGAGGCCGAGACCGTGCTCGACCGGGTCGCCGTGCTCGACCGGGGCCGGGTGATCGCCTGCGACAGCCCGTCCGGGCTGAAGGAGCAGGTCGCGGGCGAGGTCCGGGTCGACCTGGTGTGGCGCGAGACGGCCCCCCTGCACGTGCCGGAGGTCGCCGCGCTCCAGGACCGCGCCGTCGAGTCCGGCCGCCGCTGGACGCTGCGGCTCGGGCCGGAGGAGGCCCGCGCCGTCGTCGCCACCGTCACCGGCGGCGCCGCCTTCGCCGCCCTGGACGACTTCACGCTCACCACGCCCACTCTGGAGGACGTGTACCTGGCGCTGGGCGGTGCCGTGCGGCAGGGGCTGGTGAAGGCATGAACAGCGGACCCCTGAGTGCACCGGGCGCCGTATCCGTACGGAACAGCGCCGTATCCGAACAGAACAGAACAGGACGACTGCCGGAGTGGATCCGGGCGAACCTCCGAGCGAAGGGGAGCAGCGCGACGTGAGTGTCGTACCCGCCGATGTCCTGCCGGGCGCCGTCCTGGCCGCGGAGGAGACCGCGCCGGAACCCGCCGTGCTCGGCCCCCGGGCGCGGCTGTGGCCCTCGCTGGCGGCCGTGTACCGGGCGCAGCTCTCCCGGGCGCGGGTGGCGCGGATCCCGCTGCTGTTCGTGGCGACCTTCCAGTCCGTCGGGATCATGATCCTGATGCGCGGGGTCGTGGACGGCGGCTCGGAGGCGCGGGCGGTGGTGGCCGGATCGGCCGTCCTGGTCGTCGCCTTCGTCGCGCTCAACCTGCTCGCGCAGTACTTCGGACAGCTGCGGGCCAGCGGCGGGCTCGACCACTACGCGACGCTGCCGGTGCCGCCGGCCGCGGTGGTGCTGGGCGTGGCCGGCGCCTACGCCTCGTTCACCGTCCCGGGGACCGTGGTGACGGCGGCCTTCGGATGCGTGCTGTTCGGGCTGCCGCTGACGCACCTGTGGGTGCTGGCCGCCGTGATCCCGCTGTCGGGTGCCGCGCTCGCCGGGCTGGGAGCCGCCCTGGGGCTGCTCGCGCCGCGGCCCGAGTTCGCCACGCTGCTCGGCCAGCTCGGCATGTCGGCGGCGCTGCTGCTGGGTGTGCTGCCGGCGGAGCGGATGCCGGAGGCGGTACGCGTCGTCCGGGACCTGCTGCCGTCGACGTACGGCGTCGAGGCCCTCGCGCGGACCTTCGCGCCGCATCCCGACTGGGCGCTGGTCCTCGGCGACCTCGCCGTGTGCGGGGTGGTCGGCGTGCTCTCGCTGGCCGTGGCGGCCTGGGCGTACCGCAGGGCCGCCGTCCGCTGATCCGTACGGTGTCCCGTCGGTGACCTGTCCGTGTCACGCCGCACAGCCGGGCCTGGCACGATGTCAGGGTGAGCGCACCTCTGACACCACCACCGTCTCCGCATGAGCACTCCCCGCAGGGCGGGTGGCAGTCACCGTCCGCCGGGCAGGTGGCCGCCGCCTCCGCCGACGGGTCCGCCCCGGCCGACGGGTCCGCCTCGGACGCCGCGGCCGGGCCTGTTCGGCACGGTGACCGGGCAGGCTACGGCTGGTACGAACAGGACGGCCCCGGGATGAAGACGGAACTGCGTGAGGCCGCGGTGACCGCGGTGGCGGTGGCGCTCGGCGGGGTGCTGCTCGGGGTGCTGTGGTGGTGGCTGGCGCCGCGGGTCCCGCTGGTGGGCGACGTCACGGGCGACAGCTGGGTCGTCTACCTCAAGGACACCGAGGGCGAGCAGGCCATCGGCGTGGACGGGACGTTCGTGCTGCTCGCGCTGGCGTTCGGCGCGGTGAGCGCGCTCGCCGTGTTCCTCGTGCGGCGGCACGGGGGTGTGCCGCTGGTGGTGGCGCTCGGGGTCGGCGGGCTGCTCGGATCGCTGCTGGCGTGGCGGCTCGGGGTGTGGCTCGGGCCCGCGCAGGACGTCATCGCCCAGGCGAGGGACGTCGGCAAGGGCGTGACGTTCGACGCGCCGCTGAAGCTGAGCGCCAAAGGGGCACTGCTGGCCTGGCCGTTCGCCGGGCTGGTCGTCCACCTGGGCCTGACCGCGCTGTTCGGCCCCCGCGACCCCGACCCCTACCCGCCGGCCGACCCGTACGTCCCGCAGCCGCCGCACGGCGGATTCTCGAAGCCGTAGGGCCTGCCCGCCGGGCAGGCCCTACGGCTCCGGTCCGGTGGGGGTGTCAGGCCGGGCGCCTGCCATGGTTCGCGCGGCCCTTCCTGGTACGCCACTTGCGTTTGCGCGTTCTCTTCGACATGCCTCTTCTGCTTAACCGAAAAGGCGGAGTCCGTCCAGGGTCTGTCCGGCGGGTCGGGCCGGAGGTGACCGACGGTATCCGTCCGGCCGGGGCGAGCGGAGGAGTCGGCGAGTGGCGACAACACGGCGGATGCGCGTGCCGGGCCCCGCGTCTTCGGCACGATCCGCCGGACGGACCCCAGGGTTCAGGCACGCCCGATCGGGGCGAGTACCGCCGAGGTCAGTTCGGCCAGGTCGGCGGGAGAGAGCTCGACCTCCAGACCGCGGCGGCCGGCCGAGACGCAGACCGTCTCGTGCAGGCCGGCCGAGTCGTCCAGCACCGTACGCAGCCGCTTGCGCTGGCCGAGGGGAGAGATGCCGCCCCGGACGTAGCCCGTGGTGCGTTCCGCCAGGGCGGGGTCGGCCATCGCGGCCCGTTTGCCGCCGACCGCCGCCGCCAGGCCCTTCAGGTCCAGCTGCCCCGCCACCGGGACCACCGCCACCGTCAGCGCGCCGTCGACGTCCGCCACCAGCGTCTTGAAGACCCGGTCGGGGGAGACACCCATCGCCTCGGCCGCCTCCTCGCCGTAGGACGGGTGGGCGGGGTCGTGGTCGTAGGAGTGGACCGTGAACGGCACCCCGGCCGCGGTGAGTGCCACCGTCGCGGGCGTGCCGCCCGACTGCTGCTGTTTCTTCGGTTTCTTCGCCATCCCGGCCCTGCTCCCGTCCCTGTGCCCGGTCCCGTTCCCGTCCCGCTCCGGGAAGTCGTACGGTCGTACGTCAGTTGAGGTGCGTCGGCCCGCGGGTCAGTTCCGCCGCCGGCAGCGACGGCAGATTGCGGATGATGGCCGTCTCCGCGCGAAGGAGTTTCAGCTCGTCGCGGAGCCGGGACGCCGTGTCCGGCGCCTGGAGCAGACGCTGCTTCGTCGGCGTGTCGAGCATCATCGCGGCGGCGACCAGATAGGACACGACCCCCGGCTCGTCCGGCAGTTCCGCGCCGGTCGCCAGCGACCGCTCCCGCGCCCCCGCCAGTCGCTTCTGGTACTGGCGGAACGCCCGCAGCACCCCCTCGGCGAGCGCCCCCGCCTCCTCGCCGGGCGCCTCGAGCACCGGCTCCAGCTCGGCCGTCAGGAACGGCCCGGAGGCGTCGACCGACAGCAGCCGCGCCCGCGTCGTCCCCGTCGCCAGCACCTCGAAGGTGCCGTCGGCCCGCTCCCGGATCGTCGCCGCGTCGGCCACACAGCCCACCTTGTGGAAGGACCGGAGCGGGTCGGTGCCGAAGCCCGCCGCGGGACCCAGCTCGGGTACGGCCGTCGGGTCCGGGATGCCGGGGGCGCTCGGGGCGACCTCGTGGCCGTCGCGGATCGTCACGACGGCGAACCGGCGCGGCTCGTCCTCCGGTGTCTTCAGAAGCTCGCGCATCATGGCGCGATAGCGCTCCTCGAAGATGTTCAGCGGAAGCACGAGCCCGGGGAACAGCACCGAGTTCAGGGGAAAGAGCGGGAGCCGGGCGGTGGTCACGACGTGAAAGCCTAATGGTCGCCGGACCGGGCCCGGCGGCCCCGTTCACTCCGTGGATGCCGGGAGCCCGCGGGGGAGGCCGCGGCGGGACCGGCGGCCACCGCCTCGTACAGGCCCCGGCGCACCTCCAGGAACCGGCCGAGGGGGTCCTCCGCTTCCCGGTCCCAGGGCGTGGAGGTGGCGTACGGGCCGGTGAGCCGCAGTTGCTCCAGGGCCTCCGGCCGGCGCTCCAGACGCAGCAGGACGTACGCCAGAAGGTTGCGCAGGCAGGCCGGCCGGGGGTGGGCCGCCGGAAGCCGGGCGGACAGGGCCAGAGCGCGGTCGGCCGCCGCGTCGAGCCGCTCGCGCGGCACCTCGGCGCCGCCCCCGTCGGTGAGGTAACCGAAGGCCGCCCGCAGCGGCAGGGCCTGGGTGAGCGAGCCGTCCGGCGCGTCCTGCGCGGCCTGGTCGGCGAAGTCGAAGCACTCGAGGTGCGCGCCGTGCCAGGAGGACGACAGGTAGCGCAGGGCCGCCACGTGGCAGCCGTAGTGGTGCGGGGCGCGGCGGACCGCGGCCTCCCACAGCTCCTGGAAGTACTGGTGCCCGGCCCGGGCGCCGCGGGCGTGGTCCAGGGCGAGCCGCCACGGCACCGGGTCGCGGTGGTCGGCCCGCGCGGCGGCCGTGATCAACGGGGTCACCTCGCGCAGCAGTTCGGCACGGGCCGGTGAGTCCCAGGCGCGGTGCACCGCCCGCTGGGCGTCCACGAGCAGCCCGTCGGGGCTGTGCGGGTCGTGGGCGCGCCAGGTGTCCAGCCACTCGGGGCGCGAACGGGCGAAGACGGCCAGCTGCCGCACATACCGGTCGCGGTGCTCCCACGCCCCGCGATGCCGGGTGGCGGCGAGCAGGCCGGCGGCGGGCGCGGGGTCGCCGGCCGCGGCCCCGACCAGGACCGGACCGAGCACCTCGTCGGGGGCGTCGAGCAGCACCTCGGCGTCCGCGGGCAGCACGAGGACGCCGGGCCGGGCGGCGCCCGACTTCTCTCGCACCCGGGACGCACGGGTGAACGTGTGCAGCAGAGCCATGGTGTCGACCATTGAAAGACCGCAGGTCACAGCGGCGCCAGACCCTTCACGGAAGTCGCGGAAGGTTGTACGCCGTTCGTTCAAGGCCGGGTAAAAAGGAGGCGAGCCCTCCGGGGCCGGAAAGGCACCCGTTGTCGCTGCTCAGACGCTGGGCGGAGGACGGTCAGGGGCCGGGACGGGCCGGTCAGCCGCGGCGCAGGGTCCGGGTCGCGCCCGCCGCCACCGTCGTGGCGAGAATCCAGCCGAGCAGGATGAAGGCGGCCGCGAGCCACTGCCAGCCGCCGCGCAGTTGCCAGAACCCCACCTGGCCCAGGTCGATCACCGGCAGCAGCAGGTCCAGGGCGAAGAGGGACGGGTCCCACGCCGGATGCTCGCCACTCTTGATCGGCGGATGGTACGCGTGCGCGAACGCCAGCGAACCGCCCGCCCACAGCACGGCCATCCACACCGCGGCCCGCCCCGGCCGGTAGCCGTAGGCGACCGTCCAGTCCTGCGCGTAGCCCCACAGCTTGGCCGCCAGGGGCAGGCCCTCGCGGCGCCGGCGCTGCTTGGCGAGCAGCACCTCGCGGGCGTCCTCCTCCTCGCCGCCCGCCCGCAGCACGGCGGCCAGCCGCTCGTACGGCTCCGGGGTGTACTCGGCGCTCGCCGCGGCCACCCACTCCAGCCGCTCCGCCAGCGGGAACGGCCCGCGCGGCACGAGGTTCTCGTAGGCGAAGCCGCCCATGTGCAGCCGGCCCGGCCCCGGCCAGCTGTCCGCCCGGTCCATCAGGTTGACCACCCGCGCCCCGGACAGCGCCACCCGCCCGCGGACCGGCCGCTCCCCGAGGAACCGGAGCTCCGGCGTCTGCACCCGGCGCAGCGAAAGCTCCTGATCGTCGGTCAGGGTGAACCGGGCCCGCTCGAAGTCGACCGCGTCGCCGAACCGCCCGTCGTCCAGCCGCACCCCGCCCTGGCACTCGAACCGCTGGATCCGTGTCCCGCGCGCCGGTGTCATCCCGCTCCGCGCCTGGGTGCCGACCCCGGCGGGCGTCAGGTACAGCGACCGCTCGACGGTCAGCTGCGGCGCGTTCAACGCGAGCCGGGCGGACGGGTTGACCAGCCGGGCCCCGCGCAGATTCACCGAGACGCCTATCGTCGCGCTGCGTAAGCTCAGCTCACCGTGCGACTCCAGGAGCTCGGCCTGGAGGTCCTGGCCGATCGTCATGCCGTCCGCGGCTATCGACCGGCCGCTGCGGTCGCGGTGCACGACCGCCTGGTTGAGCATCAGGTCCGTACCGATCCGGGCGTCGGTCAGCCGTATGCCCCTCAGGAACCGGCAGCGCGGCAGATGCAGATCGCCCTCGGTCTGCAGCCGGGCCGCCTCCAGCCGCGGCACCGAGCAGTCCACCAGCCGCACCGTCGTGAAGCGGGCCTCCGGCAGCAGCACGTCCCCCTCGAAACGGCAGTCGCGCATCTCCACGTACGGCATCACCGTGCCGCCCGCGAGGTCCAGCGCGCCGCTGATCAGCACCCCGGCCAGCTTCAGCGAGGAGACCCGGCCGGCCAGCGCGGGCGGGCCGTCCAGCAGGAGCCAGCACACGACCCGCGCCCGGACGGTCCGCTCGGGCCCCCACGGATGCCCTCCGTGCGGATCGTCGACGGCGGAGTCCCCGCTGCTCAGGTCGTACACACTGCCGTTGCGGAAGGCCTGCCACATGCCGGCCTCCGGCGCCGTCAGGTCGGCCGGCACCTCGCCGGGGCGTCGTCCCTCCCCCTCGGTCACGGTCCTCCCTCCTTCCCCAGGTACTCGTGGGTTCGTCACTTCGTACAACTCGTATGCGTACAACGGTTCATGCCCACCGGGTGACATGTCGAACACAGAAAGTAAGGAGGATCTTCCGGGTGTGCACAATGGGTTACCGGGAGGGCCGCGTATCAGCCATTGGAACGCTCGCACGGCGTCGGGGGCGGGTCTGAGAGAATTGAGCACGTGATCTCCCGAATCGATCTGCGCGGCGACACCCTCCCCGAGGGTCCCGCCCTGCGCGACCTGCTGCCCCGAGCCGACTTCGACGTCGCGGCCGCCCTCGAGAAGGTGCGGCCCATCTGCGAGGACGTGCACCATCGGGGCGACGCGGCGCTGATCGACTTCGCCGAACGGTTCGACGGCGTGCGTCTGGAATCCGTCCGGGTCCCGGCGCGGGCGCTCGCCGACGCGCTGGAGAAGCTGGACCCGGCCGTGCGCGCGGCCCTGGAGGAGTCCATCCGGCGCGCCCGGCTCGTGCACCGCGCCCAGCGCCGCGAGACCCACGTCACCCAGGTCGTCCCCGGCGGCACCGTCACCGAGAAGTGGGTGCCGGTCGACCGCGTGGGCCTGTACGCGCCCGGCGGACGGTCCGTGTACCCGTCCTCCGTGATCATGAACGTGGTCCCGGCCCAGGAGGCCGGCGTCGAGTCGATCGCCCTCGCCTCCCCGGCGCAGAAGGAGTTCGGCGGACTGCCGCACCCGACGATCCTCGCCGCGTGCGCCCTGCTCGGCGTCGACGAGGTGTACGCCGCGGGCGGCGCCACCGCCGTCGCCATGTTCGCGTACGGCACGGAGTCCTGCCCGCCCGCCCCCATGGTCACCGGCCCCGGCAACATCTGGGTCGCCGCCGCCAAGCGCTACTTCACCGGCCGCATCGGCATCGACGCCGAGGCGGGACCGACCGAGATCGCGATCCTCGCCGACGACACGGCCGACCCGGTCCACGTCGCCTCCGACCTGATCAGCCAGGCCGAGCACGACCCGCTGGCCGCCGCCGTCCTGGTCACCGACTCCGCCGGTCTCGCGGACGCCGTGGAGAAGGAGCTGGCCCCCCAGGTCGCCGCCTCCCGGCACGTCGAGGACCGGATCGCCCCCGCGCTCGCCGGCCGGCAGTCCGCGATCGTCCTGGTCGACGGCATCGAGGAGGGCCTGCGCGTGGTCGACGCCTACGGCGCCGAGCACCTGGAGATCCAGACCGCCGACGCCGCCGCGCTCGCCGGCCGGGTACGCAACGCCGGCGCGATCTTCGTCGGCCCCTGGTCCCCGGTCTCCCTGGGCGACTACGCGGCCGGCTCCAACCACGTCCTGCCCACCGGCGGCTGCGCCTGCCACTCCTCGGGCCTGTCCGTCCAGTCCTTCCTGCGCGGCATCCACATCGTCGACTACACCGAGGACGCGCTGGCCGACGTCGCGCACCACGTGGTCACGCTCGCCGAGGCGGAGGACCTGCCCGCGCACGGCGCGGCGATCAAGGCCCGGTTCGGCTGGAAGGTACCCGAGAGCAAGTGAACGCCATCAACGCCACCGACCCCGTGAACGTCACCATCGACGACCTCCCCGTACGCGACGAGCTGCGCGGCAAGTCCCCCTACGGCGCGCCCCAGCTGGACGTCCCGGTACGGCTGAACACCAACGAGAACCCCTACCCGCTGCCCGAACCGCTGGTCGAGCGGATCGCCGAGCGGGTCCGCCAGGCCGCCCGCCACCTCAACCGCTACCCCGACCGGGACGCGGTCGAGCTGCGCACCCGGCTGGCCGAATACCTGACGAAGACCGGCGGCCACCCCGTCGGCCCCGAGAACGTCTGGGCCGCCAACGGCTCCAACGAGGTCATCCAGCAACTGCTGCAGACCTTCGGCGGGCCCGGCCGCACGGCCATCGGCTTCGAGCCGTCGTACTCGATGCACGGACTCATCGCGCGCGGCACCGGCACCGAATGGGTCTCCGGCCCCCGGGACGAGGACTTCACCATCGGCCTGCCCGCCGCCGAGAAGGCGATCGCCGAGCACCGCCCGGACGTCGTCTTCGTCACCACCCCCAACAACCCCACCGGCACCGCGGTCCCCGCCGAGACCGTTCTCGCCCTGTACGAGGCCGCGCAGGCGGCCGGACCGTCGATGGTGGTCGTGGACGAGGCCTACATCGAGTTCAGCCACGGCGACTCCCTGCTGCCGCTGATCGAGGGCCGCCCGAACCTCGTCGTCTCCCGCACCATGTCGAAGGCGTTCGGCGCGGCAGGACTGCGCCTCGGCTACCTCGCGGCACACCCGGCCGTCGTGGACGCCGTGCAGCTCGTCCGCCTGCCCTACCACCTGTCCGCCGTCACCCAGGCGACCGCGCTGGCCGCCCTGGAACACACGGATACGCTGCTGAAGTACGTCGAACAGCTGAAGCGGGAACGGGACCGGCTGGTCACCGAACTGCGCGCCCTCGGCTACGACGTCACCGAGTCCGACGCGAACTTCGTCCAGTTCGGCACGTTCGCGGACTCCCACGTGGTCTGGCAGAAGATCCTCGACCGGGGCGTCCTGGTGCGGGACAACGGCGTACCGGGATGGCTGCGGGTCTCCGCGGGCACCCCGGCGGAGAACGACGCGTTCCTCGACGCGGTCGGTGAACTGGTCAGCTACGTGGGGGCCACCCCCACACCCCCGAAGGAGCAGAGCGCATGAGCCGCGTAGGACGCGTCCAGCGGACGACGAAGGAGACGTCGGTTCTCGTCGAGATCGACCTCGACGGCACCGGCAAGACGGAGATCTCCACCGGGGTCGGCTTCTACGACCACATGCTCGACCAGATCGGCCGGCACGGTCTGTTCGACCTGACCGTGAAGACCGAGGGCGATCTGCACATCGACTCGCACCACACCATCGAGGACACCGCCCTCGCCCTCGGCGCCGCCTTCAAGCAGGCCCTCGGCGACAAGGTGGGCATCTACCGCTTCGGCAACTGCACGGTTCCGCTGGACGAGTCCCTCGCCCAGGTCACCGTCGACCTGTCCGGCCGCCCCTACCTCGTGCACACCGAACCCGAGAAGATGGCGCCGATGATCGGCGAGTACGACACCACGATGACCCGGCACATCCTGGAGTCCTTCGTCGCCCAGGCCCAGGTCGCGCTGCACGTGCACGTGCCGTACGGGCGCAACGCGCACCACATCGTCGAGTGCCAGTTCAAGGCGCTGGCCCGGGCCCTGCGGTACGCGTCCGAGCGCGACCCCCGTGCGGCGGGCATCCTGCCCTCCACGAAGGGCGCCCTGTAGGCATGAACGGCCTGTCCACCGTACTGATCGTCGTCGGTCTGTTCCTCGTCGGCGGCGTCGTCTCGTTCAGCAAGCAGAAGCTGCCCAAGGGGGTGATCGCGGTGCTCGCCATCGGCGCCGCGATGTGCCTGACCGCGGGCGTCCTCCGGCTGGAGATGTGACCATGAGCGCCACCAAACGGGTCGTGGTCTTCGACTACGGCTTCGGCAACGTCCGCTCCGCCGAGCGGGCCCTCGCGCGCGCCGGCGCCGACGTGGAGATAACTCGCGACTTCGACATCGCCATGAACGCCGACGGGCTGCTGGTCCCCGGCGTCGGCGCCTTCGCGGCCTGCATGAAGGGCCTCAAGGAGGCGCGCGGCGACTGGATCATCGACCGCCGGCTGTCCGGCGGCCGGCCCGTCATGGGCATCTGCGTCGGCATGCAGATCCTGTTCTCCCGCGGCATCGAGCACGGCGTCGAGACCGAGGGCATGGACGAATGGCCCGGCTCGGTCGAGCCGCTGCAGGCCGACATCGTGCCCCACATGGGCTGGAACACCGTGGACGCGGCGACCGGGTCCGAACTCTTCGCCGGTCTGGACGCGGACGCCCGCTTCTACTTCGTGCACTCCTACGCCGTCCACGACTGGTCCCTCCAGGTGGACAACCCGGTGATGCGGGCACCCAAGGTCACCTGGTCCACCCACGGCGAACCGTTCGTCGCCGCCGTGGAGAACGGCGCCCTGTGGGCGACGCAGTTCCACCCCGAGAAGTCCGGCGACGCCGGATCCCAGCTCCTCACCAACTGGATCGGAACCCTGTAGCGACATGGCCAAGCTCGAACTCCTCCCCGCCGTCGACGTCCGCGACGGCCAGGCCGTCCGCCTCGTGCACGGCGAGTCCGGCACCGAGACCTCCTACGGCTCCCCGCTGGAGGCCGCGCTCGCCTGGCAGCGCTCGGGCGCCGAGTGGCTGCACCTGGTGGACCTGGACGCCGCGTTCGGCACCGGCGACAACCGCGCGCTGATCGCCGAGGTCGCAGGTGCCATGGACATCAAGGTGGAGCTGTCCGGCGGCATCCGTGACAACGACACGCTCGCCGCGGCCCTGGCCACCGGCTGCACGCGCGTCAACCTCGGCACCGCCGCCCTGGAGACCCCCGAATGGGTCGCCGAGGTCATCGCCGAGCACGGCGACAAGATCGCCGTCGGCCTCGACGTACGCGGCACCACCCTGCGCGGCCGCGGCTGGACCCGCGACGGCGGCGACCTCTACGAGACGCTGGGGCGTCTCGACAAGGAGGGCTGCGCGCGGTACGTCGTCACCGACATCGCCAAGGACGGCACCCTCCAGGGCCCCAACCTGGAACTGCTGAAGAACGTCTGCGCCGTCACCGACCGCCCCGTGGTCGCCTCCGGCGGCGTGTCCTCGCTCGACGACCTGCGGGCCATCGCCGAGCTCGTCCCGCTCGGCGTCGAGGGCTCCATCGTCGGGAAGGCCCTGTACGCGAAGGCGTTCACCCTGGAAGAGGCCCTGGAGGCTGTGTCCCGATGACATCCGAAGCCGTACGGCGCGTGCGGGGCGACAGCCCTTGGGAGGAGTCCTTCGGGTCCGCACGCGCCGTGGCGGCGGGCGACCGGGTCCTGGTGGCCGGCACGACCGCGTTCAAGGGCGACGTCCTGTACGGGGAGGGCGACCCGTACGAACAGGCCAGGGCCGCCTTCGGCAGCGCCCTGGAGGCGATCGCCGAGTTCGGGCTCGGCGTCGACTCCGTGATCCGCACGCGCGTGTACCTCGCGCACTCGCGGGACATCGACGCGGCCGGCCGCGCCCACAG
>NZ_LIQT01000628.1 GCF_001418415.1 Streptomyces hirsutus | reverse complement strand
GGTGCGGTTGTCTGTTTCATAGTGTTTCGGTGGTCATAGCGTAGGGGAAACGCCCGGTTACATTCCGAACCCGGAAGCTAAGCCTTATTGCGCCGATGGTACTGCAGGGGGGACCCTGTGGGAGAGTAGGACGCCGCCGAACAATTCTTACAAAGAAAGCCCCGTGCCATTCGGCACGGGGCTTTCTGCGTTTAGGGTCGGGGTCATGCGCTATGACCTGGTTATTTTCGACAATGACGGCGTCCTCGTCGACAGCGAGCCCATTTCCAACCGGCTCCTGGCCGGCTACCTCACCGAGCTCGGGCATCCGACGTCCTACGAGGACTCCATCCGGGACTACATGGGGTCCGCCATGCATCGGGTGCACGACCTGGTGGAGGAGCGGACCGGGCAGCGGTTGCCGGACGACTTCGACGCCGTGTTCCACGCACGCGTCTTCGCCGCGTTCGAGCGGGAGTTGAAGCCGGTGGCCGGTGCCGCCGATGTGCTGGAGGCGCTGGCGGCCGAGGGAGTGCCGTACTGCGTGGCCTCGTCCGGGAGCCATGAGCGGATCCGGGTGGGGCACCGTGCGACCGGGCTCGACCGGTGGTTCGACGACGAGCGGATCTTCAGCTCCCAGGATGTGGGGCGGGGCAAGCCGGCACCGGACCTGTTCCTGTACGCGGCGGAACGGATGGGCGTCGCACCGGCGCGGTGTGTCGTGGTCGAGGACAGTCCGCTGGGCGTACAGGCGGCGGTCGCGGCCGGGATGGACGTGTACGGGTTCGCTTCGATGACACCCGCGGAGAAGCTGGCGGGGGTCACCCGGCTCTTCGCGGATCTGCGGGAGTTGCCGGACCTGTGGGCGGGGTGACCCGCGTCCGCGGCTGACACATGTCATGCGGAGCAGCGGACGTTCGTTTCTACCGCCGGGCCGGGGCCGGCCACGAGGCTGGGCGCAGGACGACGCACTCGGTCAGTCCCAGCAGCAGGCGCCGGACCTTTCTGCCGATCGTCCTCGACGTGGCGGCGCCGATCGGGGCGTACTCCCTGCCGGTGGACACCATGGTCCGGCTCGGCACCGTCATCATGATCGTCACGATGGGCGGGGCGTTCCTGGCCGGTGGGGCGCTGGGGGCCGGTCCCATGCCGGCCATGGTCGCCGCCGAGGCGAAGACGGCCGGAGCTTGTGCACCCGCAGCCGCTCCCGTCGCCATCGGCTCTCCCGAACTCCGTTGAAACTGAGCACAATTCATCTTTGGCCGGACCTACCCACCAGTACACCGGGGCCCTACGCTCGCCGCCATGACTGATGTGCTGCGGCGCGGCAGGGCCTCGCTGGCGTTCGCCTTCCTGGTGCAGGGAGTCGCCTTCGCTCTGCTCGTGACGCGGATCCCGGCCATCCAGGACCGGTACGGGGTTTCCGACACGCTGCTGCCCGCCTTTCTCGCCGCGGTGCCGGTGCTCGCCGGTATCGGGAGCGTGGCGACGGAGCGGCTGGTGAAGACGGTGCCGCCGAGCCGGGTGCTGCGGTGGTCGCAGCCGGTCGTGCTGCTGGCGCTGCTCGGGGTCGGGGCGGGGGAGCACATGGCGGGGCTGGCCGTGGCGCTGGCCGTGTTCGGGCTGGCCGTGGGGGCGCTGGACGCCTCGATGAACATGCTCGGGGTGAGCCTCCAACGGGCGTACGGGCGCAGCATCATGCTGAGCTTCCACGCCGCCTACAGCCTGGGCGGAATCGCCGGGGCGTCGCTCGCGTGGGTGGGGGCGCACGGGCAGCTGGCGCTGTGGGTGTCGTATCTGCCGGTGGTGCTGGTGCTGATGCCGGCGGCGCTGATCGGGAGCCGGTGGTACGTGGACCAGGAGCAGCGGGAGGGCCGGGGCGAGGACCGGCGTCAGGGTCATGTCTCCGGGCCGGCCGCCGAGGGTGAGGACAGGGCCGGGCCCGTCGCCTTCAGGCTGCTGCTGCCGTTGTGTCTGGTGATGACGGTGGCGTACATCGGGGACTCGACGGTCTCGAACTGGAGCGCGAAGTATCTCCAGGACGTGCTGGGGAGTTCGGAGCAGATGGCGACCGTTCCGTACAACGTCTACATGGTCACCACGCTGGTGGGGCGGACGGTCGGGGACTTCGGGGTGCGGCGCTTCGGCGCTGTGGCGGTGGTGCGGGCCGGGGCGCTGGTGGCG
>NZ_LIQT01000627.1 GCF_001418415.1 Streptomyces hirsutus | reverse complement strand
GCCCGCCGCCACCACGCCCACTGCCGTGCCCCGGCGGTGTACGCGCCCGAAGGGGCACGGTCGGGCCAGGTGACGATCGGCACGGCGGTTCCGGTGGCCGCCGGGGCACGGCAGTGGGCGTGGTGGCGGCGGGCGATGGCGTCGACGTCGAGGTGGCCGCCGAAGGCCGGGTGGCCGGCCAGCCGGCGGGCGTAGGTCCACAGGGTCTCGTACGCGGCGATGTCCCGTACGGCCTCGGCGTCGAGGTGGTGGCGGTGCACGGTGTCGAGCTGGACCAGGGTGACCCACAGCTCCACGTCCGCCACGGTGATCCGGTCGCGGATCATGTGGTCGCGGTCGACGAGCCAGTTGTTCAGTGAGCCCAGCGTGCGCAGCAGGGTGCCGAGCGCCTCGGCGCGTGCGGCGGGGTCGGCCGCGGCCGACCCCGCGGAGCGTGCCGCCTCGTCGATGCCCTGGGCACACATGCGCTCCACGGCCTCGAGTTCCGACTCCGCGCCGCACGGGTACGGCGCGGAGCGGCCGCCGTCGAACCGCCGGGCCAGGTCGCGAGCGATGTCGGGGGCGTGGGTGCTCACGATCCGCCCCGACCAGCCGTCGCTGAGCACCGGGGCCAGGGCCGGTCCGGTGTAGCGGTGGGCACTGGCGTCGTACAGCGGGGACAGCTCGGTGTACCCGCCGTCCGGGCGGTCGGGGACGGCGGGCAGGACGGTGACCGCGCAGACGTCGTCGAGGCCGAGCAGGGTGTGCGTGACGGCGATGCGCAGACAGGCGGGGTCGGCAGTGGACAGGTGGAGGCGGTAGCGGCGCGGCACGGCGTAGTGACCGCTGCGCGCGTCCCGGCCGATCCGGCCCCGGAAGGCGGGGGCGGACGGCGCGGGCGTGTGCGTGGCGGGTGAGATGACGGACATGGCTCTCCCCAGGGCAGGCGCGCGGACGGGGGCGCGGAGGAAACGTCGTCTGTGCAAGGGCGCGTGGCACACCGGCACGGCGACGGGCGGGGGCCCGTGAGGCGGAGCGGTGGGGTGTGGACGCGCGGAGGCGAAGCCGGCTAGGCGAAGGATCCGATGGCGCTGCAGACGCGCAGCAGATCGATGTGACGGCGGGAGGTCAGAAGAAGCGACCGTCGGGGCACGCGGCTCACTCGGCTGGTGACCGGTTCGAGGCGCCCCATGCTTCCCTACCTGTTCACTAGGAATCCTTCGTCGAGTGTCGAGCCGGCCGCGCTCCGCGTCAAGAGGTGTCCACAGGGTGACCACGGCACCCTGTGGCTCACCCTGAGCCGGGCGCCCTGGGTCTGCCGGGAAGCGTGGAGTGCGTCCGGGTGCCCGCCCGGCGCCTACTTGTTGGTCGTGGGCAGGCCGGGCGGGTTGATCTCGGAGTCGGTCACCGCCTCGTCGGTCAGCCCCCAGCGCTCCAGCACCTCGGCGTACGTACCGTTGTCGATGATCTCGTCGATCGCGCCGGCGAGCGCGTCGACCAGGCCGCTGCCCTTCTTCGTGGTGGCCGCGATGAGGCCCTGGAGGGTGGCGCCGCCACCGGAGTACGAGCCGACGACCTCGGTCTTTCCGGTGGTGGCCGCGTAGTAGGCGGAGGTCGGGCTGGGGCCGAGGTAGAGGTCGATGCGGCCGGACTGGAGCCCGAGATGCATGTCGCTGTCGTTCTGGTAGTACTTGATGTCCACCGGCTCCCGGCCGGCCTTCTCGTTGTCCTTGCTCCACTCGATCAGCAGCTTCTCCTGGTTGGTGCCGCTGCTCACGGCGACGGTCCTGCCCGCCACGTCCTCGGCCCCGGCGATCTTCAGGCCGCTGTTCCTCTTCGCCTCGAACGCCAGGTTGTCCTCGCGGTAGGTGGCGAAGTCGTACTTCTCCTTGCGTTCCTCGGTGACGGTGATGTTGCTGAAGCCGACGTCGTACTTGGCGCTGTCCAGGCCGACGAAGATGTTCTCCCAGGAGACGGGGTTCAGCCGCAGTTCGAGGCCGAGGACGTCGGCCACCAGCGAGGCGATGTCCGGCTCGACGCCGATGACGGTCTTGTTGTCGGTGGCGTGGAAGGTCAACGGCGCCGCGGAGCCGGAGGAGTTGACGACCTCCAGCGTGCCTCTGCCGCGGATCTCCTCCGGCACCTGTGCGGCGATGGAGTCCACCTTCTTGGTGGTGACGCGGTTCTGGTCCGGGCTCAGGTTGATCTTCGTGAGGGCGCCGGACGTCTGCTTCACCTCGGTGGTCCCGCCGTCCGAGGGGTTGCCGCAGGCGGCGAGGCCGAGGACGGCGGTGAGTCCCAGCGCGGCGGCGGTGCGGCGGACGGGCGAGGCGGTCATGGGCGTACTCCTTGGGTGCGGGACGGAGAGAGGAAGACGAAGGGAGAGAAGAAGGGAAGGGGAGGAGGAGACGAGGAGGGGAAAGGGGAGGCCGGATGCGGCGGGTCAGAGGACCTTGGAGAGGAAGGCCCGGGTGCGCTCGTGCCGCGGAGCGTCCAGCACGGCCGCGGGCGGCCCCTGCTCCACGACGACCCCGCTGTCCATGAACACCACGGTGTCGGCGACCTCGCGGGCGAAGCCGATCTCGTGGGTCACCACGATCATGGTGGTTCCGGTGCGGGCCAGGTCCTTGATGACGTCGAGGACCTCACCGACGAGTTCCGGGTCGAGCGCCGAGGTGGGCTCGTCGAACAGCAGCACCTTCGGTTCGAGGGCGAGCGCGCGGGCGATGGCCACCCGCTGCTGCTGGCCGCCGGACAGTTGCCGCGGATAGGCGTCGGCCTTGTCCTCGAGCCCGACCCGCGCGAGCAGCCGCCGGGCCGTGGCCTCGGCCTCCCTGCGCGGGCGGCGCAGCGCGGAGACCGGTGCCTCGACGAGGTTCTCCAGCACGGTCAGGTGCGGGAAGAGGTTGAAGTTCTGGAAGACGAACCCGATACCGGTCCGCTGTTTGAGGACGTCCTTCTCCTTGAGCTCGTACAGCTTTCCGCCCGAGCGGCGGTAGCCGACGAGTTCGCCGTCGATGGCGATCCAGCCCTGGCCGACCTTCTCCAGATGGTTGATGGTGCGCAGGAGCGTGGACTTCCCGGAGCCGGACGGGCCGAGGATCACGGTGACCTCGCCCGTGCGGACCCGGAGGTCGACGCCGCGCAGCACCTCCAGCGGGCCGAAGCTCTTGTGGACGCCGTGGACGTCCACCATGACCTGGCGCGTCACGGGGTCCGTCGGCTCGCTCGTCACCGCACTCATCGGCTGCCTCCCAGGGGCTTCAGTGGTACGACGGGCTGTTCGCGCTGTGCCGCGGCCGCGCGCAGGGTGCGGATCAGGCGGCAGGCGCGCTGGAGCGGGGTGGGCGGCGGAGTGCGGTCGGCGCCCCGCGCGTAGTGCCGCTCCACGTAGTACTGCGCGACCGACAGCAGCGAGGTCAGCACCACGTACCAGGCGGTGGCGACCAGCAGCAGGGGGATCACCCGGCCGTTGCGGCCGTAGATCACCTGTACCTGGTAGAACAGCTCGCCGATGGACATGACGTAGACGACCGAGGTGCCCTTGAGCAGGCCGATGATCTCGTTGCCGGCCGTGGGCAGGATGGCGCGCATCGCCTGCGGCAGTACGATCCGCCGGATCTGGCGCAGCCGCGGGATGCCCAGGGCGGCCGCGGCCTCCAGCTGTCCCGGGTCGACGGAGACGACTCCGCCTCGGACGATCTCGGCGGCGTAGGCGGCCTGATGCAGTGTCAGTCCGATGACGGCGGCGCCGATGGTGCCGATCAGGCTGTTGCTGTCGACGGACCAGAAAACCGGGCCGAAGGGGACACCGACGCCCAACTCCTTGTACAGAGCGCTGAGATTGAACCAGAACACCAGCTGGACGATCATCGGGATCGACCGGAAGATCCAGATGTAGGTCCAGGCGACGGTCTGCAGCAGCGGGCTGCGGGACAGTCGCATGAAGGCGAGGACGGTACCCAGGAGGAAACCCAGCACCGTGGCGTAGGCGGTGAGCTGGAGGGTGACCCACACTGCCCGGACGATGGTCTCCGAGAGGACGTAGTCACCGAAGACGGCCCATTCCCAGACGGGATTGGTGGCCATCCCGTGCACGAACTGCGCGGCCAGGACGGCCACGGCGACGGTCGCGGTCCACCGGGCGTAGTGGCGTGCGGGGACGACCTTCAACGAGCCCGGATCGTCCGGGACGGGTGCGGCCGAGGGGCGGCCGCGGCCCGGGGAGGACGCGCCGGGCGGTGCGGCGGTGGATCCGGTGGGGAGTCCCATCGTGGCGTTCCTGCTCACTCGTCAGGTGTGTTCGGGCGGGTTGATCCGCGAGGTCCCGATCGCGGAGGCGTCGGTGCCCCACTTCTTCAGGATCCGGAGGTAAGTGCCGTTCTCGATCAGCTCGTTGACGGCGGCCTGGAAGGCCTTGGTGAGCGGGGAGCCCTTCTTGAAGGCGAAGCCGACGTCGAGCCGGTGGAACTCACCGAGGAACGTGGTCCGCGACGCGGGCTGGGCCGCCTGGTGGCGCAGGCCGTTGATCGTCGACATGATCACGTCGATACGACCCTGCTGGAGCGCGGTGAGGGTCGCCGCGTTCTCCGCGTAGACCTTCACGTCGTACGGCTTCCGGCCGGCCTCGGCACACCGGTCCTTCTGTGCGGCGAGGGTCGCCTCGAAGGTGGTGCCGGCGCCGGTGCCGATGGTCAGCCCGCACAACTGGAGGAGGTCGGTGACCCGCTTCCCGAGGGACCTGTTGCCCTTGGCCACGGCGAAGCCCTGGCCGTCGTTGATGTAGGTGACGAAGTCGACGGTCTTCAGACGCTCGCCGGTCACGCCGAAGTTGCCGGTGCCGACGTCGTACTTGCCGCTGCCGAGGGCGGGCAGAATCGTCTCGAACGAAGCGTCCTGCCGCTGCAGTTCGACGCCGAGGACCTTCGCCACCGCGTCGGCGACGTCGATGTCCTGGCCGGCGGGCGGTTCGTCCGAGCCGTCGGGGTAGTACGCCCCGGGCGGGAAACCGATCGAACTGCCGACGCGCAGCGTGCCGGACGCCCTGACACCGGCGGGCAGCAGGGCGGCGACGGACTCCACCGTGCGCACGGCGGCCACCGGGTCGTCGGACGGCGCGGCGGACACCTGGGGACCCGCTCCGGTACCGGAGGGCTCGCCGGATCCACAGGCGGTCAGCGCCAGTACGGGCAGCAGCGCGAGGGCGGTGGCAGCGAGGCGCGGGCGGGTTCTGAGCGTGCGACGGTTCACAGGTCGGAGGCCTTCCATCCGTTCGCGGCCGCGGGGGCTGTCGGGACGCCGACCGCCCGGCCGGCCGCGCGGTCGGCGTCGCGTTTGGCGACCTCCTCACGGACGAGCGGGATCACGTACCGGCCGAAGTCGATCGCGTCGTCGAGCAGGGCGTAGCCGCGGGCGGACAGGATGTCGACGCCCAGGTCGTAGTAGTCGAGCAGCGCCTGGGCCACCGTTTCCGGGGTGCCCACCAGGGCGTTGGAGTTGCCCGCTCCCCCGGTGGCGGCCGCCGTCGGGGTCCACAGGGCGCGGTCGTAGCGCTCGCCCGCCTCGGCGATGGCGATGAGCCGCTGCGAGCCGGTGTTCTGGGGCACGGCATGCGGCCCCCGGGGGCGATGGCGCCGCCGGGGTGCCGCATGCCGTGCC
>NZ_LIQT01000626.1 GCF_001418415.1 Streptomyces hirsutus | reverse complement strand
CCGCCCGGCCGGCCGCCTCCCGCTTCCCTTCCGGCCGCGCTCCGAGCGCGTTCCGGCCGCCCACCGCCCGCCCCGGGAGCCCGGCGGCCCAGCAGCGGTCGAGTGCCCTTCGAGACGGCGCGCATACGGTCACGGAGCGGGTGGCACGGGCGCCGATGACGGGGAGCGCCCGCACCCGTACGACACGCATGGGGGTCCCGAATGACCGGCTATCGCACCTTCACCGAAGTGTTCACCGAAAGAGCCGGGCAGACGCCCGATCGCGTCGCCCTGCTCCTGCTGCCGGACAGCGACGAACGCGGCCGTCCGGCCACGGTCACCTACCGCACGCTCGACGCCTCGGCCCGCCGTCTCGCCGGCCGGCTGCTGGCCGACGGCGCGGCCGGGGAGCCGGTGCTCCTGCTGCACGCCTCGCCGCGTCAGTTCGCCGTGTCGTTCCTGGCCTGTCTGTACGCGGGTGCGGTCGCCGTGCCCGTCCCTCCGTCGGGGGGCCACAGCCATCACGAGGAGCGGGTCGCGGGCATCGTGCGGCTGACGTCGCCCCGGGTCGCGCTGACCGACGCCGCGCTGGCCCCCGACGTGTCCCGGCTGCTGGCGCGGCACGGCCACGGCTCGGTGCCGTGCCTCGCCGCCGACGCGGTGTCCGGGGGCGCCGGCCTGCCGCTGCCCGTGCTCGACCGGGACTCGGTGGCGTATCTGCAGTTCACCTCCGGCTCGACGGGCAGCCCGCACGGGGTGGTCGTCACCCACGGCAACCTCCTCGCCAACCAGGAGGCGCTGGCGGAGCTGCTCGGCGCGGGTCCCGGGTCGCGGATCGGCGGCTGGCTGCCGTTCCACCACGACATGGGGCTGGTGGGGCAGCTGCTGCACCCGCTGTGGCTCGGCGCGACCTCGGTGGCCCTGTCCCCCGAGGCGTTCGTACGGCGTCCCGTGCGGTGGCTGGAGGCCATCGGGCGGTACGGCATCGAGGTCAGCGGCGCCCCCGACTTCGCGTACGACCTGTGCGCGCGGCGGGTCACCGACGAGCAGCTCGACGGGCTGGACCTGTCCGGCTGGCGGGTGGCGGTCTCCGGCGGGGAGCCGGTGCGGGCCGAGACCCGGCGGGCGTTCGTGGAACGGTTCGCGGGGGCGGGTCTGCGCCCGGAGGCGATGCGTACCGCCTACGGGCTGGCGGAGGCGACGCTGCTGATCTCCGGGGGCCCGGCTGCCGACGGCGAACTGACCGTCGACGCGAAGGCGTTGGAGAACGGCCGGCTCGACGCGCCCCGCGCGGGACGGCCGGCCCACACCCTGGCGTCCTGCGGCACCGCGGCCGGTGCGGCCGGGCAGGTGCTGATCGTGGACCCGGACACGCACGCGGTGCTGCCGGACGGGGAGGTGGGCGAGATCTGGGTGCGCGGCCCGGGGGTGGCCCGCGGTTACTGGCGCGACCCCGCGGCCACCGCGGAACGCTTCGGGGCCGCGACGGCCGACGGAACCGGCGGCCTGCTGCGCACCGGCGACCTGGGCGCGCTGGCCGGCGGCCACCTCCATGTCACCGGCCGGCTGAAGGACGTGATCGTGGTCGCCGGGCGGAACCTGTATCCGCAGGACCTGGAGCGCACCGTCCAGCGGGTCAGCACCCTGTTCGGCGCGGGCAGCGCGTTCTCGGTGCCCGGCGAGCGCGAACGCGTGGTGTTCGTCCAGGAGTTGCGCACCCACCGGCGGTACGCGCTGGATCTGGAGGAGCTCGCGTCGGACGTACGGCGGTGCCTGACCGAGGAGTTCGAGGTGTCCGTGGCGGGCGTGCTGCTGGTACGGCCCGGCACCGTCCGCCGGACCACCAGCGGCAAGGTCGAGCGGTCGGCGATGCGCCGGCTGTTCCTGAACGGCGGGCTGCGGCCCGTGTACCAGTACCTGGACGAGGACCTCCCGGTCCCGTCGGGCCGGAGGTAGCCGCCCGTGCGCCGCCCTCCCGCGGGCGGCGCGCCGGGTCGCCGGCCGAGGAGGCACACGCACGCGCCGGCGTGTACCGGCGTGTACGGGCACGTCGTCGACGGCAGGGAAGGGGCAGGACGTGAGCGCAACGGCACCGGACGATCCCGACGAGGGGGACTTCGCCGCCTGGCTCGCCGAGCGGATCGGCGGGTACGCGCGAAGGGTGGTCGGCGAGGACGAGGAACTGTCCGCGTGGGGGCTCGACTCGGTCGCTCTGCTCGGCCTGTTCGGCGACATCGAGGAGGAGTTCGGCTCCCTGCTCGACCCGGCGGACATCTGGGCCCATCCGACCGTCCGCGACCTCGCCCGCTATCTGGCGATGCGGCACGGCATGGGACGCGAACCGGGCCGGGTCAGGGCGGTGTTCGTGTTCACCGGCCAGGGCTGCCAGCATCCGCGGATGGCGGCCGGCCTGCACGAGGCCCTGAGCGCCTACCGCCGTCACCTCGCGGCGGCCGACGAGGCGATCGCCCCGTATCTGGGCCGCTCCGTGCGGGAGTTGATTCTCTGCGGTGATCTGCGGGTGCATCAGACGGCGCTGACCCAGCCCGCGCTGTTCGCCGTCCAGTACGCCCTGGCGATGACCCTCATCGAGGAGGAGGTGCGTCCGGCGGCCGTCCTGGGGCACGGCACCGGCGAGGTCGCGGCGGCCGTGGTCGCCGGGGCGCTGTCCCTGGAGGAGGCCGCCCGGCTGGTGTGCTTCCGGGGCGCCTCCATGCAGTACCTGCCGTCCGGCGGCGGGATGATGGCGACCTGCGCCAGCCCGTTCGAGGCCGCGGAGGCGGCTGCGGGCGAGCCGGAGGTGTCGATCGGCGCGTTCAACGCGGCGCGCGCCACGGTGCTCTCCGGTGCGGTCGACGCTCTGGAGCGGGTCCGGGAACGGCTGGCGGCGGTCGGTATCGCCGGCACCTTCCTCCAGGTGACGCACGCCTTCCACTCGCCGCTGATGGAACCGGTGACGTCCCGGTTCGCGGACGCGGCCCGGCATGTGGCGGCCGGCAGGCCGACCGTGCCGTACTACTCCACGGTGTACGGGCGGCGCTACGACGAGTCGCTGACCGGCGGGTACTGGACGGAGCAGATCACGGCGCCGGTGCGGTTCGCCGACGCCGCCCGCCGGATGCTGGCCGAGCAGGCCCCCAGCCACGTCGTGGAGATCGGCCCCAGGGCGGTGCTCACACCGTTCCTGCGGCGGATGGCCGGCACGCGCGGCCCCGCCTGCCTGGCGGTGTGCCGCGGTCCGGGGAGCAACGCGGTGGATCTGGCGGGGGTCCTGTCCCAGCTCGACGCGGGCCCGCTGGCGGGCATATGAGCGGGGGCCCTCTCGGCCTACTTCTTTCCCGCCCGGGCCAGGACGGCCGTGCCGGTCACCCCGGCCGCCAGTCCGCCGATCGTCCACGGCGTGCTGGGAGACCCGTCGTTGAGGCGGTAGCCGACGTAGCTGAAGGCCAGGGTGACGAGGAGCACGGTCATGCCCCAGTACTGCCTCTTGAGCATGTGACCTCCTTACCGGTCGAGCGGGACAGCAGCCGGTCGCACCCTAGGCCGGGACCGGAGCCGGAACTTCCCCGGGGTGCGTCCTCCACGCTCTTAGAGCCCCGAACAAAATGGGAGTCCGATCAGCTCTCGGCGTCTGGTGCGTGCGATCGCAAGGCGCCGGAAGGTCCTCGTAGCGGAGCTACTAGGGCCTTTTGGCAACGCGGCGAGCGTGCGTGCCAGACGCCGAGAGCCGGGCGCCCATTTTGTTCGGGGCTCTTACGGGATCCAGCCCGCCTCCTCCGCGATGCGGATGGCGTCGATCCGGTTGCGGGCTTTGAGCTTGTCGACGATGGCGGTGAGGTAGTTCCGTACCGTGCCCTGGGTCAGATAGAGCTGGTCGGCGATCTCCGCCGCGTCGGCGCCGCGGGCCGCCAGCCGGAGCACCTGGGTCTCCCGGGGGGAGAGCGGGTTGTCCGGCGCCTCCCAGGCGGTGAGGGCGAGTTCGGGATCGATGACGCGCCGGCCCGCGGCGACCGAGCGGACCGCCTGGGCCAGCCGGGAGGGCGGGGAGTCCTTGAGCAGGAAGCCGGAGACGCGTGCGGCCATCGCCCGGCGCAGCGTGCCGGGCCGGCCCAGGCTGGTGAGCATCAGGGTGCGGCACTCCGGCACCTTCCGGTGCAGGTCCGCGGCGGCGGTGAGGCCGTCGGTGCCGGGCAGGTCGATGTCGATGACGGCGACATCGGGACGGGTTTCGAGCGCGGACGGCACGATGAGGTCGCCGCGGTCCACCGACGCGACGACCTGAAGATCATGTTCCAGTTCCAGCAGGGCGACCAGCGCGCCGCGGACCATGTGCACGTCTTCGGCGAGAAGGATTCTCACCATCCCCATTGTTTCCCCCGATTCGTTCACGGCACTCAGACGGCGGGCCTGTCCGCCTCTCCGATCCGGTCGGCCGCGCCGTCGGCGGCCTCGTCCACGCGCGGGCACGGGCTCGTGTCCGCGCCGGTCGGCGGCCTGACGGGGGCCACCGCCGTCAGCCGGTACCGGCCGCCCTCGACGACACCCGCCGTCAGCTCGCCGCCGATCGCGCCGAGCCGGGCGCTCAGGTTCCCGAGGCCGCTGCCGCGGTCCTGGGCGAGGGAGCGGTCCGGGGCGGCGACCCCGTCGTTGACGAGGTCGAGGCGGACGGTGTCGCCGGTGGCCACGGCCGTGACCGTACAGGACTCCACTTTGCTGTGCCGGAGAATATTGGTGACGCCCTCGCGCAGGGCGGTCGCCAGCACGGTGTCCACCAGGGGGTGGAGCCGTCCGCACCGGATGTCCACCTCGACGTCGACGTCCGCCGCCGCCATCACCTCGGCCACCGACGCGGCTTCCGCCTCCAGCGACATGTCCCGGTAGCCGCTGGCCACCAGCCGTACGTCGGCGAGTGCCTGGCGGGCGACCCCGAGCACCGAGGCGACCTCGTCGCGGGCCCGCTCGGGGTTGACCGGCACCAGCCGGTGGATCAGCTCGCTCTTGAGGGTGATCGCGGAGAGGCTGTAGCCGAGCAGGTCGTGCAGGTCCCGGGCGAAGCGCAGCCGCTCCTGCGTGACGGCCATCCTGGCCATCTCGGCGCGGGCGTCGTGGACTTCGCGGACCAGGTCGGTGAGCCGGGTGAGGCCGTAGATGACCAGCCCGGTCAGCGCGGTGGAGATGGTGTAGTAGCCCGCCTCCAGAGCGGTCACGCCCTCCGCGAGCGACCAGGTGAGCATCGTCAGCGGGACGAGGGCGTAGCAGGGCCAGGCGATCCGCCCGGGCAGCAGGAGCAGAATCGATCCGGCGAGCGGTCCCGCCATACTGCCCCAGACGCCGCCGACCCACAGGACGGGCACGAGGGTCAGGGCCGCCTGCACGCCGAGGGTGGCCGTCTTACGGCGTGCGGACCACCTGAGGGTGCCGGGCGAGATGAGCAGCAGCTGCACCGCGTAGAGCACGACGACCGCGCCCGTGCAGACGATCCGGGCCCTGGTGCCCGGCACCTCGTTCTGGACGTTGAGGAGGGTGACGATGCCGTAGCCCGCGAAGACCACCGCGCTGATTCCCTGGGCGAGCCGGGGCGCCAGCAGGTCCCGTGCCCCGGCTCGCCCAGGGAAT
>NZ_LIQT01000625.1 GCF_001418415.1 Streptomyces hirsutus | reverse complement strand
CCCGCCACCAGCGCCGCGGGGAGCGGAGCTCGTCGCCGTCGGAGTGGGCGTCGGGAGCACCGGGGGCGGCGTCGGACTGGTCGCGGGCGGCGGACGGTGATCGGCGGGTGGCTGGGAGCCGGAGCCGAGGCCGGGCAGCAGGGCGAGTCCGGCGCTGAGCCCGGCCACCGCCAGGGCCGAGCCGCCCGCCCGCCACAGTGTCCGGGACCGGTGGCGGGCCCGGATGCCCCGGTGCAGCCGCTTTTGCTGCTCGGAATCGAAGGGGGTCTGCTGCCGGGGGTCGCGCATCATGTGCGTCAGTTCCCGCTCGAAGTCGTCCATCGGTTCTCCCTTCACCCCACGGGCCTGACGGCGTCGGACAGGATCTGCCGCAGTCGCGCCACGCCCCTCGACGCGTGGGACCGGGCGGTGCCCACCGGACAGCCGAGAACCTGCGCCACCTGGGCCTCGGGCAGGTCCTCGCAGTAGCGCAGCACCACCGCGGCCCGCTGCCGGGGCGGCAACAGGGCCAGTGCGGCCTCCAGCCGCGAGCGTTCCGCCACGACCGACGACACATCGCCCGGTTCGGGCCGGTCGGGCAGCTGCTCCACCGGACGCTCGCCCCACCAGCGCCGGCGGGCGGAACGGGCCGCCATCCGCACGAGCACCTGACGGACGTACGCGTCCGGCGCCTGCTCGGCGACCTTCGGCCAGGCGAACCACAGCTTCACCAGGGACTCCTGCACCAGGTCCTCGGCACGCTGCCGGTCGCCGCCGGTGAGCAGACGCGCGACATGGAGCAGCGCCCCCCAGCGGGCAGCCACGAACTCGTCGAAGCCGTCTGCCCGAAACCGCTCCATCCTCACCGTCCCGTCCGTTCAGTCCCCTACACCCGGAGAAAGACGCTGGACCCCGCCCCACGATGCACCCGGCCCCTGTGATCCGCCTCACTTCACGCAGGCGAAGGGGCGGGTCATGGGGTCACCGGTCGTGTGATCCGACCGGTGACCCCATGACCCGCCCCGGGGCGCCACCCGCCGTGCCGCCGTCAGGCGGTGCGGACGGGGGCCTCGCAACCCGACCTAGACGCGGCCGTTCCCGTCCCAGCGCGGACGGTCCTGCGAGGTGCCGGTTCGGCTGCCGGAGCTGCCGCCGTGCAGGTCGTGCGGACCCAGACGGTCACCGTCACGGGGCATCTCGTCGGGCTCCCGGCGTTCGCGGACCTCACGGACCGGACCGCCCTCGGGCATCCGCGGCTGCTCGTCGGGGCGCGGCCTGGGGGAGTCGCCGCGCCGAACCCGGCGGCTGCCCGACGCGAACAGGCCGATCAACAGACCCACGACCAGCAGGGCCGCCACGGCGAGCCCGATACCGACGGCACCGCGGCCGACGGCGAGATCGGCCGCTCCGGTCCAGGAGGAGTCCGCCGGGGCGTTCGGGGAGACGCTCGGCGAGACATTCGTCAGGGCGTTCATCACAGGGTTCGACATGGTGGGCGAGTACCCCCGGCAGCCCGATGTAGTAGGGCCGGGCAGGTGCGGCCGTCCGCGGTGCGACCATCCGTGGTTTGAGTGTCGGTGGCCGGGGCTACCCGCCCGGTGTGACGACGACATCCCCGATACCCCAGGTGTCCCAGCAGGAGCTGTACCGGTATCTCGAGGACCGGTTCGCCTGCGCGCAGGCGTGCGCGGAATGCTCGCGGGCCTGCGCGGTGCGGGCGAGTCTGGTGAATCCCGGCGGCGGCACACCGGAGGAACTCGTACGGCGCAAGGGCGTCATCTGCGCCGAAGTGTGCGACGCGACCAGCCGTGTGCTGTCCGAGGGCAACCAGACGGACGAGGAGACCGTCCGGACCCAGGTGGAATGGTGCCGGCAGGCGTGTCTCGAGGGCGCGCGCGCCTTCGACGGACACCCCGGCGCGGAGCGCACGGCCGAGGTGTGCCGGACCTGTGCGCGGGCCTGCACGGACTTCCTCGACACGCTGGCCCCCTCGACGCCCTGACGTCCGCGACACGCTGAACCGGCCGGCGGCGCGGTGCCGACCGCCGGGCCGGTTCGGGGCGGCCGAAGGAGTACGGCGGGCGCGGTCCCGCACGGCGAACCGGAACGCGGTCACCGCTCCGCGGCCGTCCGCACCTTCGATGGCGACCACCACGGGATCCGGCGCGAGAGCGTCCCGCGGATCGGCCGGGGACACCCCTGGCGCGGCGGCAGGACACCCCGCCCCTCGATCCGAGGACGCGCGGAGCGGACGCGGCACCGTACAAAATCGGGTGACACATCGCCATACTGGACGGGCCAGGGGAGGGCGCGTTGACCACTGACGGGGGCGGAAGATGGGGGACAGCAGGCTGATCCACGGCCGGTACCGGCTGGTCGATCCGATCGGGCGGGGCGGTATGGGGG
>NZ_LIQT01000624.1 GCF_001418415.1 Streptomyces hirsutus | reverse complement strand
CGACGCCCTTGAGGATGTCGCGCCGGCTCTCCAGCCGATCGACGACGGCGTCGAGGGAGTCGATGAACGCCGCGTTCATGGTGTTCGCGGACTGGTTCGGGTCGTCGAGGACGAGGGTGACGACCCGGTCGGCGTCCTGTTCCCAGCGGATGGTAAGGCTCTCGGTGTCGGGGGCCATGGGGTGCGCTCTCCTGTGGGTGTACGCGCTGCGGGGTGCGGAACAGCGAGGTGGTGAGGTGCGGAGGGTGTCTGTGCGGGCGTCGGGGCCACGCGGACGACGGCTTCGTACGGGTGTCGCGGCCGACGCTCAGAGGCGTTCGACGACGGTGGCGATGCCCATGCCGCCGCCCACGCACAGGGTGGCCAGGCCGTAGCGCTGGTCCCGGCGTTCGAGTTCGTCGACGAGGGTGCCCAGGATCATCGCGCCGGTTGCGCCGAGCGGGTGACCCAGCGCGATGGCGCCACCGT
This sequence comes from Streptomyces hirsutus, assembly GCF_001418415.1. GTDB lineage: Bacteria > Actinomycetota > Actinomycetes > Streptomycetales > Streptomycetaceae > Streptomyces > Streptomyces hirsutus. Next base: position 3,000 of record NZ_LIQT01000624.1, on the reverse strand, counting down.
TGACGTTGACCTTGTCCAGCGACAGGCCCATGTCCCTCACGAAGCGGAGCACGACCGCCGCGAACGCCTCGTTGATCTCGACCAGGTCGATGTCGTCGATGGTCAGCCCGGCCTTGGCCAGCGCCTTGCGGGTGGCGGGCGCGGGCCCGGTGAGCATGATGGTGGGCTCGGAGCCGGACACGGCCGCCGAGACGATCCGCGCGCGCGGGGTGAGCCCGTAACGCTCGCCGACCTCCTTGGAGCCGACGGCGACCAGGGAGGCGCCGTCCACGATGCCCGAGGAGTTGCCCGCGTGGTGGACGTGGTCGATCCTCTCCACCCAGTGGTACTTCTGCAGCGCCACCGCGTCGAAGCCGCCCAGCTCGCCGATGTCCGCGAAGGACGGCTTCAGCCCCGCCAGGGAGTCCGCGGTGGTCCCGGGGCGCAGATGCTCGTCGTGATCGAGGACCACCAGCCCGCTGCGGTCCTTCACGGGGACGACGGAGCGCGCGAAGCGGTTCTCCTTCCACGCGGTGACGGCCCGCTCCTGCGACAGGGCCGCGTACTCGTCGACATCGCGGCGGGAGAAGCCCTCGAGGGTGGCGATCAGGTCGGCGCCGATGCCCTGCGGAGCGAAACCGGTCTCGTGGTTGGTCAGCGGGTCCATCGACCAGGCACCGCCGTCACTGCCCATGGGGACCCGGGACATGGATTCCACACCGCCGGCCAGGACCAGGTCCTCCCAGCCGGAACGGACCTTGGCGGCGGCCAGGTTGACGGCCTCCAGGCCGGAGGCGCAGAAGCGGTTCTCCTGGACGCCGGCGACGGTGTCCGGCAGCCCGGCGGCGAGGGCCGCGATCCGGGCGATGTCGGAGCCCTGATCGCCCACCGGGCTGACCACGCCCAGCACGACGTCGTCGACGGCCGCCGGATCGAGGCCCGGGAAGCGATCGCGGATCTCGTGGATGAGGCCGACCACCAGGTCGACGGGCTTGGTGCCGTGCAGGGCGCCGTTCGCCTTGCCACGCCCACGCGGGGTGCGGATCGCGTCGTACACGTACGCTTCGGTGCTCACGGGATGGCCTTTCACTGAGGGTCTCGGGGCGCGTCGGGACGGAGGGAGACTCACGGGCGCTCAGCCGAGCAGCGAGCGGCCGATGATCTCCTTCATGATTTCCGTGGTGCCGCCGTAGATCGTCTGGATACGGCCGTCGAGGAATGCCCTGGCGACCCGGTACTCCGTCATGTAGCCGTAGCCGCCGTGCAGTTGGAGGCAGCGGTCGACGGTCCGCTTCTGCAGTTCGGTGGCCCACCACTTGGCCATCGAGGCGTGCGCGGCGTCGAGGCGTCCCGCGCTGTGCTCGGTGATGCAGCGGTCGACGAAGCTCCGGGTGACGGCGCACTCGGTGGCCATCTCGGCGATCTCGAAGCGGATGTGCTGGAGGCGGGCGAGCGGCCGGCCGAAGGCCTCGCGCTCCTTCACATGGGTCATGGTGAGTTCGAGGATGTGCTCGGCCGCGGCCGCGGCGCCCACGGCGATGGCCAGCCGTTCCTGTGCGAGGTTGGCCATGAGGGCGGAGAACGCCTGGTTCTCCGCGCCGAGCAGGTTCGCCTTGGGCACCCGTACGTCGGCGAAGAACAACTCGGCGGTGTCCTGCGCCTTCTGGCCGATCTTGTCGAGGTTGCGGCCCCGCTCGAAGCCGTCCATGCCCCGTTCGACGACGAGCAGGCTCTGCCCGGAGCTGCCGCCCTCGGGGGTGGTGCGGGCCACGACGACGACCAGATCGGCCAGGATGCCGTTGGAGATGAACGTCTTGGCTCCGTTGAGGAGGTAGTGGTCGCCCTGGTCGGTGGCGGTGGTCCGGATGCCCTGGAGGTCGGAGCCCGCACCGGGCTCGGTCATCGCGATGGCCGTGATCGTCTCCCCGGTGGTGAAGCCGGGCAGCCAGCGCCGTTTCTGTTCGTCGGTGGCGAGGCGGGTCAGGTAGGGGCCGACGATGTCGTTGTGCAGGCTCAGTGCCAGGCCGGACGCCCCGGCGCGGGCGAACTCCTCGATGAGCACGGCGCTGTGGCGGAAGTCGTCGGTGCCTCCGCCGCCGTACTCCGGGTCGACCGCGAGGCCCAGCAGGCCCTGCCGGCCGGCCGCGCGCCACACCTCGCGGCTCACGACGCCCTCCTGCTCCCAGCGTTCGTGGTGCGGCAGCACCTCCTTCTCCAGGAAGGTGCGCACGGTGTCGCGGAACGCCTCGTGGTCCGCCGTGTAGATGTCTCGCTGCATGTCGGGTGTCTCCACGTCGGGGATGGGGAACGGGTGGGCCTCGCTGTGCGCGGAGCCGTCGTTCAGAGCCAGTTCCTGACCTGCTCGACGAGCCGGGCCGGGTCGGGGCCGACGGGAGTGACGTTGAGCATGGTCACGCCCGCCTCGCGGAACACCTCGACCCGGTCCCGTATGTAGCCCTCGGGGCCTGCCAGGCAGAGGAGTTCGCACAGCTCGGCCGGGACCGCGGACTCGGCCTCCCGCTTGCGGCCCGCCAGGTAGTGCTCCTGGACTGCGGCGGCCTCGGCCTCGTAGCCGTACTGGCAGACCAGGTCGTAGTAGAAGTTGCGCCCCGGGGCCCCCATCCCGCCCACGTACAGGGCGATCATGGGCCGCATCAGGTCGCGGACCGCCTCGGCCCCGTCGCCCACGGCGAGCAGTCCGCCGGCGACGACGGACAGCGGGCCGAGGGCCGTGTCGCGCCGGGCGGTGCCCTCGGTGAGCGGGCCGTTCCAGATCTTGGCCGCGTGCTCGGGTGCGTAGAGGAACGGCAGCCAGCCGTCGGCGAGTTCGGCGGTCATCCGGACGTTGGCGGGGCCGAGGGCGGCGACGTACACGGGGATGGCGTCGCGGACGGGGCGGGTGAGCAGCTTCAGCGGTTTGCCGAGCGTGCCGCCCTTCTCGGCGGGGAGCGGCATGTCGGTGATGCCGTGGTGCTCGATCACCTCGCGCCGCCAGATGCGCCGGGCGAGGTGGATCGTCTC
>NZ_LIQT01000623.1 GCF_001418415.1 Streptomyces hirsutus | reverse complement strand
TCCACCACCTCCGCGAAGATCGTGGTGGCGGGCGGCTTCGGCGTGGGCAAGACCACGTTCGTCGGTGCTGTCTCGGAGATCAACCCGCTGCGTACCGAGGCCGTCATGACGTCCGCTTCAGCGGGCATCGACGACCTCACCCACACCGGGGACAAGACCACCACCACGGTGGCCATGGACTTCGGCCGTATCACCCTGGACCAGGACCTGATCCTGTACCTCTTCGGTACACCCGGCCAGGACCGCTTCTGGTTCATGTGGGACGACCTGGTACGCGGCGCCATCGGTGCGGTCGTACTGGTGGACACCCGCCGGCTGGCGGACTGCTTCCCGGCCGTCGACTACTTCGAGAACAGCGGACTGCCGTTCGTCGTCGCCCTCAACGGCTTCGACGGACAGCAGCCCTACCAGCCGGAAGAGGTGCGTGAGGCACTGCAGATCGGGCCCGACGCCCCGATCATCATCACCGACGCCCGGCACCGCTCGGACGCCAAGAGCGCGCTGATCACTCTGGTCGAGCACGCCCTCATGGCACGCCTCCGGTAGCCGAAGGCAACCACGGCATACAGCAGTTGTCGTAGACGAACCGGGGCCGGTTGTGTCCTTGGACACGACCGGCCCCGGTGTTCATAACGTTTCGGCAGAGGAATCGGCCAGGGTCGACACGCGATGCGTTCGAGCGGTGCCACTGTGCGCACGACCGCCCCGTCTTTTGGCGGGGCTCATTCTTTTTGACCGTTTTATCTGCGGTTTACATCACGCCGGAACCTTCCCTTCCGCTGTTTGGAAGAGGACTGGTGGGCATGCTGGAATGCCTGAACTGCCCATTGGTCAAAGACGCACTCAGCAGTCATTGGCCCGCCGGGCTCTGAGACACTGCGGCACAACGTTGGTGCCGACCGCTGAGAGGTTGTTGGTCGAGTGAGGCGAAGCACGAACAGTCCCGAGCCGTCGGCCCGGGGCAACTTCACCCCGCCGCCGCGCGCAGCGGCTCCCGCCCCCGTGCACGACACGGAACCGACGGCCGCGCCCGCCCCGAGTGGCGGCCGTTTCTCCCCCCGCAACTGGCGGGTGGCCACCAGGCTGAACGCGATCCTGCTCATACCCGTGCTGGTCGGCCTGGTCATGGGCGGCTTCCAGGTGAAGGGCTCGATCGACACGTGGCAGGAGGCCGAGGACGCGGAGAACACCGCGCGTCTGGTGCGGGCCTCCCTCAGCTACGCCGACGCCCTCTACCTCGAGCGGGACCTCACCGCGGCCCCGCTGCTGCAGGGCAAGGGCGAGGACGACCCGACCGTCGTCAAGGCGCGTGCCGCGACGGACAAGGCGGCCGACGAATTCGACGTGGCGGCCCAGTCCATGCCCGCCAAGGAAGGCCTGGAGCGCCGGCTGGAACTGCTGCGCGAGGCGGAGCCAAAGCTCACGCCGCTGCGCCAGGCCGCGTACACCTCCAAGCTCAAGGGCGTGGAGACCGAAGAGGGCTACGTCCAGATAGCCAACCCGCTGATGCAGTTCGCCAACGAACTCGGCCTGGGCACCGGCAACGTCACCAGCTACGGCCGTACGGTCTACGCGATCTCGTTGAGCAAGGCGGCCCTGTCGCTCCAGCGGTCCATCGGTACGCACCTGCTGGTGAAGCCCGGCCCCACCGACAGCCAGCTCGCCAGCCAGCGGGTCGCGCTCTCGTCCTACGCCTACCTCGAGAACATCGCCGTCCAGGAGTACCTCGGCGGCGGCACCGCGGCCGACACGGCCAAGCTGAAGCAGCTCGAGCAGGAGATCAAGGCCGACGGCGCGGACCTGGCCAAGGAGAAGGCCGCCTCGGACCCGGACTACGTGCCGCCGCCCGAGAACCCGGTCACGTTGATCTCGGAGGTCGCGCGGCTCGGCACCACGGATCCGGCCGCCCGCACCGAGATGGCCGGCCGCGGCATCACCGTCGAGAACTACTGGGCGGTCAACACCCTCAAGTACGACGGCTACAGCGAGATCGAGTCGGACCTCGCCGACGCCGCGGTGGCCGAGGCGTCCGCCATCGCCGGTGACGCTCAGCGCGACGCCTTCATCACCGGTGGCGCCGTCGTGATCGCCCTGCTCGCCGCGTTCGCCCTGGCCGGCATGGTGGCCCGCCAGATGAGCCGTTCCATGCGCCAGCTGCGCAACGCCGCCTTCGGCATCGCCGAGCAGCGCCTGCCGATGCTGGTCGACCAGCTCTCCCGTACCGACCCCGGCCGGGTCGACACCCGGGTCGCCCCGATCCCGATCAACTCCACGGACGAGATCGGCGAAGTCGCCCGCGCCTTCGACCAGGTCCACCGCGAGGCCGTACGGCTCGCCTCCGAGCAGGCGCTGCTGCGGGGCAACATCAACGCGATCTTCACCAACCTCTCGCGCCGCAACCAGTCGCTGATCGAGGGCCAGCTGACCCTGCTCACCGGCCTGGAGAACAACGAGGCCGACCCGGACCAGCTGGAGCACCTCTTCAAGCTGGACCACCTGGCCACGCGTATGCGCCGTAACGGTGAGAACCTCCTCGTCCTCGCCGGCGAGGAGCCGGGCCGCCGCTGGGACCAGCCGGTCCCGCTGGTCGACGTGATCCGCGCCGCCTCCTCCGAGGTGGAGCAGTACGAGCGCATCGAGCTGTCCGGTGTCCCCGAGGCCGAGATCCACGGCCGCGCGGTGACCGACCTCGTGCACCTGCTGGCCGAGTTGCTGGAGAACGCCACCACGTTCTCCTCCCCGCAGACCAAGGTCCGTGTCACCGCGACCCGTCTTCCCGACGGCCGCGTGATGATCGAGATCCACGACAAGGGCATCGGCCTGACCGCCGAGGACTTCGCGGACATCAACCACAAGCTGGCCAACCCGCCGACCGTGGACGTCGCGATCTCGCAGCGCATGGGCCTGTTCGTGGTCGGCCGGCTGTCCGACCGGCACGGCGTCCGGGTCCAGCTGCGTCCCTCGGGCGAGCAGGCCGGTACGACCTCGCTGGTCATGCTGCCGGACGCGATCACCCATGGTGGCGGTGGCGAGACGCAGCCCGACCGCGACGAGTTCACGGTCTCCCAGATCATCCCGGAGCAGAACACCTACCCGGGCGAGGACTTCAGCCAGCAGCAGCAACTGCGCACGGCGGCGGAGCTCGGCTTCGACGACAGCCGCTACGAGGTCCCGGACGACCTCCGCGACCTGGACCCGGTCGGCCGTTCGCTGATGCGCGGGGAGCGACGGGCGGCCCTGGACCCGCAGGGCCGGCCGCCCGCGCTGCCCGACCCGCAGGCGTCCGGTGACCGCAACGGCTCCGGGCAGGCCGCCTATCCCGACGAGTTCGCCGCCGCCCCGCAGGGTTACGGCGACGGCCAGGGCGCCGGTGACACCCGGAACTTCGAGGGCGCACCGGCCGGTTACCCGGAGCAGGAGCCCGCCGGTTTCGACCAGCAGGCGTACGGCAACGGACAGCAGCCGCAGTACGAAGGACAGCAGCAATCGGCGTACGACGACTCGTACTACGCGCCGGGCGCCCAGCTGCCGCAGAACGACTCCTTCTCGTCGAACGGTGGTTACCCGGACGGCTCCTACACGGAGCCGGCCCAGGACGATCGGACGACGGGCGGCCCGGCCGGCTCCGGGGCCTTCCCGGCCTTCGGCGAGCAGCGTCCGCAGGACGACTGGCCGCAGCAGGACGGCTACCAGAACGGTTACCCGGCGCAGTACCCCGCGGCGTCCCCGGAGGCGGAGTCCGCACCGGCCGCTGACGCAACGGCGCAGGACAGCGTAGGCTTCAACCGTCCGGGTCCGGCCCACTCCGCCTCCCACGAGCTGACCGATGCCGGGCTTCCGCGCCGTGGAGCCTCCACGGACGGCGCCGGTGAGAAGCGGCGCGCGAACCAGGAGCCCACGGCTCCGGCTCCCGCTGCCGCCTCGGTTCCGGCCCGGCAGGGCGACGGCGACGACTCCTGGCGTTCGGCGAACGACGAGCGCTGGCAGCAGGCGTCCTCGTTGCGGAGGCCCAAGGCGGGCGGGGTGACCTCATCCGGGCTGCCGCGCCGTGTTCCCAAGGCCAACCTGGTCGAGGGCGCCGCCGAAACCACCCCTCAGGGAGGCCCCCAGGTCTCCCGCGCCCCGGAGGACATCCGAGGCAGGCTGAGCAACCTGCGGCGCGGCGTCCAACAGGGCCGCAACGCAGGCAGTGAAACGAACGGCCAGGCCACTGGGAATCACCGCAGTGGGCCTGACAGCACCTACAACCAGGAGCGTTAGTGTGAGCCCGATGAGCCAGGCGGCACAGAACCTGAACTGGTTGATCACCAACTTCGTGGACAACACCCCGGGGGTGTCCCACACGGTGGTGGTCTCCGCCGACGGACTCCTTCTGGCGATGTCCGAAGGATTTCCCCGCGACCGCGCGGACCAGCTCGCGGCCGTGGCCTCCGGGCTGACGTCGCTGACCGCGGGCGCCTCCCGGATCTTCGAGGGCGGCAGCGTGAACCAGACGGTTGTGGAGATGGAGCGGGGATTCCTGTTCCTCATGTCCATTTCCGACGGTTCCTCCCTCGCCGTTCTCGCACACCCCGATGCGGACATCGGTCTCATCGGGTACGAAATGGCACTCCTGGTCGACCGCGCCGGTACGGTCCTGACCCCGGACCTTCGCGCGGAGCTCCAGGGGAGCCTGCTCAACTGACAAACGGACGGTGCGGTTTCGCGTCCCGGGGCCGTAAGGTTTCGGGACGCGGCTCCCACGTGATGGGTGCCAGGCACAGTCGGAGGAGGAGAAAGTGGCTACACCACCAGGCGGATCGTCTACGGGCAACTGGTCGTACGACCCTGCGCAGGGTCAGAACGACGGTTCCCAGAACCGGTACGGCTACCCCTCTCCGCCGAACCACGGCCGGCCGTACACGCCACAGGGCCCCGGCCCTTCGCCGTACGAGCAGCCGCATGCGCCGCACATCCAGCCCGTGCAGCCGCAGCGCCGCGCCCCGGAGCCGTCGCCCGCCGGGGCGTCGAACAATCCCCTGGTGCGCCCGTACGCGATGACGGGCGGCCGTACCAGGCCGCGGTACCAGCTCGCCATCGAGGCACTGGTGCACACCACCGCGCAGCCGCACCAGATGCAGGGCCAGTTGCCCGAGCATCAGCGGATCTGCCATCTCTGCCGGGAGATCAAGTCGGTGGCCGAGATCTCGGCCCTGCTGACCATCCCTCTCGGCGTGGCCAGGATTCTCGTCGCCGACTTGGCGGAGGCAGGACTGGTCGCCATCCATCAGCCCGGCGGCGACGAGAGCGCCGGCGGCCAGCCAGACGTGACACTGCTCGAAAGGGTGCTCAGTGGACTTCGCAAGCTCTAGCGGCGGTCCTTCCCGCTCCACCACCTCCGCGAAGATCGTGGTGGCGGGCGGCTTCGGCGTGGGCAAGACCACGTTCGTCGGTGCTGTCTCGGAGATCAACCCGCTGCGTACCGAGGCCGTCATGACGTCCGCTTCAGCGGGCATCGACGACCTCACCCACACCGGGGACAAGACCACCACCACGGTGGCCATGGACTTCGGCCGTATCACCCTGGACCAGGACCTGATCCTGTACCTCTTCGGTACACCCGGCCAGGACCGCTTCTGGTTCATGTGGGACGACCTGGTACGCGGCGCCATC
>NZ_LIQT01000622.1 GCF_001418415.1 Streptomyces hirsutus | reverse complement strand
ACAGAGCCAGGGCTGGGCTGGGTCGGGCGAAGAGAGTCTTGCACCCGGTGCGTCCCCGCGCGGAGGGAAGCCGTACGGTGTGCCACCGCCACGTGGCGCGAAACCGTACGGCGCGAACCGTACGGCGTGGAAACGCGCGGTGGCTCCGCCGCATCCGGCACCGGCCCGCGACGAGGGGCCTTCCCCCATGCCCCGTGGGTGTCGTCCGCCATCTCGTTTGGGTGGTGTCACGGATGGCGAGTGCCGGGGGTCGGATGTGAGCGTGGAGAAACCCCCGGGCCGCGGTCCCGGGACGCACAGGCCGTAACCCCTCGGGACCCGTGGGTGTACCGGCCGCGGCCCCGTATGGCGGAGAACCCCCACCGACACGAAGGAGCGTTCCCCACTCGGGTCAGTCGATCAGTTCCCCCCTCCGTTCCCGTGCTGTGGAAGGTGGTGACCCGTGGGACATGCCGACACCCTGCTCGCCATGGGCGGCGCGTTCCTCGCCGCGGCGTTCCTGGCCCGTCTCGGCAGCCGGATCGGGCTGCCGACGATCCCGCTGTTCATGCTCGCCGGCATTCTGCTCGGCCCGCACACGCCCGGCCTGGTCCTGGTCGAGGACGCGCACGACTTCTCGATGCTGTCGGCGCTCGGTCTCGTCCTGCTGCTCTTCTACCTCGGCCTGGAGTTCCACCTCGACGACCTGAGACGGGGCGGCAAACAGCTCCTCAGCGCTGGTGGCATCTACCTGGCGCTCAACGTCGGCGCGGGGCTGGGATTCGGGTTCGCCCTCGGCTGGGGAGCGCGGGAGGCCCTGGTGCTCGCCGGGGTGCTCGGCATCTCGTCCTCCGCGATCGTCACGAAGATCCTCATCGAGCTGGGCCACATCAGCCGGCCCGAGACCCGCCTCATCCTCGGTGTCACCGTCGTCGAGGACATCTTCCTCGCGCTGTACCTCGCAGCCCTGCAGCCCGTCCTCAGTGGCGCCCAGGGCCTCGGGGACATGGCCCTCCAGGCGTCCAAGGCGTTCGGCTTCCTGATGGTGCTCGCCGTCGCCGCCCGCTACGGAACCCGGCTGTTCGGCCGGATCATGGCCGTACGCGACAACGAGCTGCTGGTCGTCACCTTCCTCGGGACCGCGATCTTCGTCGCGGGAGTCTCCGAGGTGCTCGGGGTCGTCGACGCCATCGGTGCGTTCATGGTCGGTCTGATCGTGGCCGGTACCCCCGCGGCGCCCCGGATCCGCACTCTGGTGCACCCCCTGAGGGACGCCTTCGCGGCGATCTTCTTCTTCGCCTTCGGGCTGGCCATCGACCCGGGGGACATCGCCTCCGTCGCGGGTCCGGTGGCCGTCGCGGTGGCGCTCACCCTCGCGATGAACCTGATCGCGGGCCTCCTGGTGGCCCGCCTGTACCGGTACGGCGTCGACATCGCGGCCGACATCGCCACCACGCTCGTCTCCCGCGGCGAGTTCGCGCTGATCCTGGCCGCCATGGCCACCGGCGCGGGGCTCGACGACCGGCTCACGCCGTTCATCGCCGGATACGTCCTCGTCCTCGCCGTGCTCGGTCCGGTGCTCGCCAAGCAGTCCCCTCTGCTCGCGCGTGCCCTGCGCGCCGTCCAGGCCCGGCTGCCCGACCGCGGCTCGTCCCGGGACACCGGAACCGACCCGGACACCGGACCCTCATCGGGCACGGGGCTCCCCCCGGATCTGGACGCGGGGCCCGACGGAAGCCTGGACGCCGGGCCCGTGCCCGACCGGGAGCCCGCCGACGCCGAGCTCTAGCCGCACAGGAGCGGGCATCGGCCGCACGGAGAACGGCCGCACGGAGAACGGCCGTCAGCAGTACGGAAACTGACGCTTGATCAGGCTTCAGTGAGGGCTGGTCAGGGTCAGTCAGGGTTCGATCAGTCCCACCCGGATGGCGTACCGGGTGAGTTCCAGCCGGTCCTTCAGGTCGAGCTTGGCCAGCAGGTTCGCGCGGTGGCGCTCCACGGTCTTGGGGCTGATGACGAGGAGGTCGGCGATCTGCTGCGAGGTGTTCCCCTCGGCGACCAGCTTGAGGATCTCCTCCTCGCGGTCGGTGATGGCCTTCGCGGGCAGGTTCCGGCCGTCCCGGGCGAGTTCGAGGTAGTTGCGGATGAGGGCGTTGACGGCGCCCGGGTAGAGAAACGGTTCGCCGCGCATGGTGGCCCGGCAGGCCTCCACCAGGTCGCGGTCGGCGACGGACTTGAGCACGTAACCGGAGGCGCCGGCGCCCAGCGCCTCGAAGAAGAACTGCTCGTTGTCGTACATGGTCAGAATGAGGATCCGCGTCTGCGGCAGGGTGCGCGAGAGCTCACGGGCCGCCTGGAGGCCGGTCAGGCGGGGCATGGCGATGTCGAGAATGGCCAGGTCCGGTTCGTGGATACGGGCCTGTTCGAGGGCTTCGGCGCCGTTGTCGGCCTCGGCGACGACGGTCAGGTCCGGTTCGCCGTCGAGGATGAGACGTACTCCTCGGCGGACCAGCGCGTGGTCGTCGGCGAGGAGGATGCGCGTCAGGGCGCCGCCGCTCTCGGTGCCGGTGGGGGTGCTGGTGGGGCCGGGCTCGGTCATGTTCGGTGTTTCCGGTCGGGGACGGTGGTCGCGGGCGGCGGGGTCCGCACGGGCGCGGGGCCCCGCACGGGAACGGGGACGGCGAGGCGTACTCGGGTCCCGCCGTCGGCGGCCGGGCCCACGTCGAGGTCGGCGCCGACGAGCAGGGCCCGCTCGCGCATCCCGAGGATGCCGGCGCCCTCGGAGGCGGCGCCGATGCCCCGGCCGTCGTCCTGGACGCGCAGTTCCACTCCGGAGGGGGTGCGGCGCAGGGAGACCTCCGCGCGGCGGGCGTTCGCGTGCCGGGCGATGTTGGTGAGCCCCTCCTGGGCCACCCGGTAGAGGACCAGTTCGGCCTCCGGGCCCAGATCGGGAAGGTCGGGGGCGAGGCGGTGCTGCACCGTCAGGCCGGGGCCGCCGAACTCGGCGGTGAGTGCCTTGAGGGCGCTGGCCAGGCCGAGTTCGTCCAGGACGCCGGGGCGCAGCCGGCGGGCGATGCGCCGGATCTCGTCCAGGCTGCCCCGGGTGGTCTCCTGCACCAGGCTCAGTTCCTCCCGCAGCTCCGGCGGGGAGTGGTCGGCGACCCGCTTGAGCTGGAGCAGGACGGCGGTGAGGCTCTGGCCGACCTCGTCGTGCAGTTCCTGGGCGATCCGACGGCGTTCGTCCTCCTGCGCGGACAGGGCGCGGGCGCTGCTCGTAGCGCGTTCGTCCTCGAGCCGGTCGAGCATCGTGTTGTACGTGCTGATCAGCTCGGCGATCTCCCCGCGCCCGGTGACCTCGGGGCGCTGTCCCGGGCGGAGCAGATCGGTGGTGGACATGGCGCGGGTGACCCGCTGCAGCGGGGCGAGGCCGACGCGCAGCAGCAGGGCGTTGGCACCGAGCATGGCGGCCAGTCCCACGGTGAGCACGAGGGCCTCGGTGAGCAGGACCGGCGTGGAGACGGTGACCGGTCCGAGCAGCAGGACGGTGGCCGTGATCAGCACGACGGCGTTCAGCAAAAAGATCCGCCAGAACAGTGGCACCCGGTACCACCTCCTCACCGTGCTTCTCCGGAGCCGTCCGTCGTCGCACGGCCGTCCTGCTGTACTTATGCCCCGGCACCGCCGTAGTGCTGCCCTGCCGCCCCCTGGTCTTTCCCTGATACCGCCGATACCGCCGATACCGCCGTGACCCGACCCTCTGTCCCCGGTCCTGCCCCCCTGGAGGCTGCCTCCCGGGTCCTGCCCCCTGGAACAGCCTGGCGGACAGCACCCCCACAGGGCGCTGCTCGGCAGGGGTGCAGCCCGGGGCGGCCCTGCTGTCGTAGGCTCCCGTGCCACGGAGCTTTTGAAGGCCCGCGCTACCGGGGGCGCGGGCGCGGGCCGTCACGACCCAGCGTGAGCGCTGGTCCGACGGGGCGCCATCCGTGACAGCCCCCATTTTTCCCGTGGGTGTGCGGCGCCGGTCCGCTCCGCCTACAGCCTGGCCCCCGCGAAGATGGGGGCTGCTCCCGATGGTCGCGGGGCCCCCGGGCGGGCGATCCTTGAAGCGGACGCAGGCCCGTCCCCGTCGAATCACCCCGTACCGGGCGGGTGATGACCTCGGCGCACGGGCAAACTCCCAAGGTCGGCCCGATGGTGGAGTGTCGAGATTCCTGAGGGCCGGCGTTTCACTTTTCCGCCCCGGCGTCGGTTGCCACGGCACCGACGCCCGGAGGCGTTGCTTCGGAGGTGGCGGTCGGCCGTCTCACCGTGCTGCCACCGTTCGGGAAGGAGGAGACGTGCCCCAGTCCGACGACAAGCGCCTCGTCGATCTCGCAGCCCGAATCGAGCAGGACGACCCGCATTTCGCCCGCTCGATGTCCAGCGGGCGGCCCATCCGGCCCCGCGAGTACCGGCACGCGCGCGCCTGGTGGGTGCTGGGGGTCGGCCTCGTCCTGCTGACCATCGGCCTGATCATGCCCGACGGGCTGCTCATCGCGACAGGTCTGGTGCTCAGCGGAATCGGTGTACAACTGTTCGATCCGTACCCGCCGCAGAGCGGCGGTCAGGAGCGGCACTCGACCCGCTGAGGGCACAAGCCGCCGGGTCGTTCCACATTCCCGTACGTCGCTTTGTCATGCTGTGCGGCGTTCTTCCCAGCGCACCCCGGTTTGGGGTGCGCTAAAATCTTTACCAAGCGCTTACGCTCCGTTGAGCAGCGTTCCGCTCTTTCGTCGAGCGTTGAACTCTGCGCGTTGAGTACTGGGCACTGAGTGCGGTGTACCGAGTGTGCCGTGCCCTGGGTGCCGCGTACCGAGTGCCGAGCGGCGCCGACCGGTTGAACCGACGGGAAGAAGAACGGGGGCGTGACATGGGTCGAGTGATCCCCGTACGTGTCGACAACGCCGCCCGCGACGGCGTCCCTGATACCGGCGGCGCCGTCTGCCGTCCGAGCAGCCGCACCCGGCGCTGACGCGTCCCTCACCAGCCGCGAGCGCCGCCGGTTCCCGCCCCGGCCGCAGCCCGTGCCGTACCCGCCCC
>NZ_LIQT01000621.1 GCF_001418415.1 Streptomyces hirsutus | reverse complement strand
GCGTCAACTGGCACCTGGGCTTCGGCGCCGCCGCGCTCGGCATGGGCCTGGGCCTGCTCCAGTACGTCCGCGGCGCACGCCACTTCGGCACCACGGGCCGGGCGCCGGAACGGTCCGCCACTCCCGCGCAGCGCACGCGTGTGTTCCGCGTGGGCTGCGCCGCCACCGCACTCGTGGTCCTCGTCTACGGCATCGACGCCGCGGCGGGCACGTTCCGGATGGTTCACCTGATGGCGCTGATCGGCCTGCTCTGCGTGGTGCTGCCGGTGGTCTGCTTCTGGCGGCTGCTGCGCAACCCGCTGCTGACCGCCGCCGAACGGGTCCGGGTGCGCACGTACATCTGGCTGTTCCTCGCCTCGGCCGTCTTCTGGGCGCTGTTCCTCCAGAGCGGTTCGGCGTTCGCGCTGTTCGCGAAGCACGCCACCGACCGCGAGGTGTTCGGCCGTACGGTGCCCGCCAGTTGGTTCCAGGCGGCGATCCCGCTGTTCGTCCTCGTCCTGGCGCCGCTGTTCGCCTGGCTGTGGACCCGTGCGGGCGACCGCGTCCCGACGGCGGCCAAGTACGCGGTCGGCATGGGCGCGGTGGCGGCGGCCTACCTGGTGATGGCCGTGGCCGCGACCCTCGTGGCGGACGGCGGCCGGGTGTCGCCGCTGTGGCTGCTGCTGTCCTTCCTGCTGCTGGCCGGGGGCGAGGTGGCCTTCGCCCCGATCGGGATGAGCGCCACCACGGCGATCGCCCCCGCCACCTTCGTCAGCCAGATGGTCGCCCTGTTCTGGCTGTCCGGTGCCCTCGGCGGCGGCATCGGCGGCAACGCCCTGAAGGCCTCCGGCGACCAGGTCCCGGGCTCCGCCTACTTCCTGGTCCTGGGCGCCGTGGCCCTCGTCACCGGCACCGTCCTGTACCTCTGCCGCCGCCCCCTGACCCACCGTCTGGGCGTCTGATCCCGCGCGGCCCACGGCCCACGGCCCACGGCCCGCGGCCCGCGGCTCCGGTCGGGAGGCGGCGACGGGCAGCCCGGTGGTAGTGCGAGTGAGGGGAGCAGGCTGAGCCGGAACCGGTGAACCGGCCCCGCCGCAGCGGCGACGGGGCCGGTCCCGTACCCGCCCTGCGACCCGGTGTCCCCGCGCGCCGCTCGCGGACTCCCCGCGTCCGACCGACGGATGGGCGCGCACAGGACCGCCCGCGCCCCCTATCCTCACTGCTCCGGAAGGTGTGCGCGGGGCAAGGGGCAGGCGGTGCAGATGGGGACGCACGACCCGTCGAACAGGACGACCGACGTCCCGGCGCGCCCGACGCCCGCCCCCACGGCGTCACCGGCGTCGGCCTCCGCGTCGGGGCGGACCTCCGCGCCCGTTTCCGCCGCGTCCGCTTCCGCTTCCGCCGGGTCGGCCTCCGCGTCCGTCGCCGCCCGTGCCCGCGTCGCGCTGGACGCCCTCGAACACCTGGTCGGCGGACTCGGCACCGGCATCCTCGCCCTGGTCGCCCTGCTCTGGCTGGCCGTCACCGCCGTCGCCTGCCTCGTCGGGGTGGGCCTGTTCCTGCTGCCCTCCGCGCTGCACGCGGTGCGCGCCGTCGCCGACCGGGAGCGGGCCCGGCTGTCCCGCTGGGGCCCGGAGATCATCGGCCCGCCGCCGGTCCCGTCCGGGCTGCGCGCCGCCGTCACCGACCGCACGGTCCGGCGCGAAGCGTGCTGGGTGGCCACGCACGGCGTCCTCGGCATGTTCCTCGGCGCGGTCGGGCTGACCCTGCCGCTGAACGCGGCCCACGACCTCGGCTTCCCGCTGTGGTGGCACCTCGTACCGGAGAGCGCGGCCACCGCCGCCGCGGGCTGGTGGCCCGTACGCGACTGGCCCGGCGCGCTCTTCGTCCTGCTGATGGGGATCGGGTGGCTGGCCGTCATCCTGTTGTGGATGCCCGCCCTAGCCCGGCTCCAGGCATGGCCGGGCCGCCGGCTGCTCCGCCCCGACGCCGGCACCGACCTCGTCCTGCGGGTCGCCGAACTCACCGCCACCCGCGCCGCCGCCCTCGACGCCCACGCCACCGAACTCCGGCGCATCGAACGCTCGTTGCACGACGGCACCCAGAACCGACTGGTCGCCGTCACCGTCCTGATCGGCGCCGCCCGCCGGGCCCTGACCCGCGACCCCGCCGACGCCGACGCCGCCCTCGACCGGGCCCAGGACGCCGCCGAGCAGGCGCTCGCCGAACTCCGCGCCGTGGTACGCGGCATCCTCCCGCCGGTCCTGGCCGACCGCAGCCTGCCCGACGCGCTCACCGCGCTCGCCGCCGACTGCCCCGTCCCCTGCGACATCGACGCGGACGTGCCCGGCCGGTGTGCCGTGTCGGTGGAGGCGACCGCGTACTTCGTGGTCGCCGAGGCCCTCACCAACCTCGCCAGGCACAGCGGCGCGAGCCGGGCCACCGTCACCGTCCGGCGCCGTGGCGACCGGCTGTGCCTGACGATCCACGACGACGGCCGCGGCGGTGCGCAGGAGAGCGGCGGATCCGGCCTCACCGGCATCCGCCGGCGCACCGAAGCACACGACGGAACCATGGAGTTGGCCAGCCCCACCGGCGGCCCCACCACCCTGGAAGTGACCCTGCCATGCGGATTGTGATCGCCGAGGACGACGCCCTGCTGCGCGAAGGGCTCGCGCTGCTGCTGCGCGCGGAGTCCCTGGACGTCGTGGCCACGGCGGGGGGCCCCGACGCCTTCCTCGAGGCCGTGGACGCCGAACGGCCCGACGTCGCCATCGTCGACGTCCGTATGCCGCCCACCCACACCGACGAGGGCATCGTCGCCGCGGTGGAGGCCCGGCGGCGCCGCCCCGACCTGGCCGTCCTGGTCCTGTCCGCCTACGTCGAGCAGGCCTTCGCCACCAGTCTCCTGGTCCGGGGCAGCGCCCGGCTCGGCTATCTGCTGAAGGAACGGGTCGGCCGGGTCGAGGAGTTCCTCGGCGCCCTGCACCGGGTGGCGGAGGGCGGCACCGCCATCGACCCCGAGGTGGTCGCCCAACTCCTCACCCGCAGCCGCCCCGACGAGCGGCTGCGACGGCTCACCCCCCGCGAACGCGACGTCCTGGCCCTCATGGCCGAAGGGCTCGGCAACACTGCCATCGCCGAACGCCTCGTCGTCTCCGACGGCGCCGTCCACAAGCACATCCGCAGCATCTTCGCCAAGCTCGACCTGGCCCCCACCGACCGCACCGACCGCAGGGTCGCCGCCGTCCTCCACTACCTGGAGGGCGGCGCCGCCCGGCGTTCCTGACCGGCGGCACCGGCGTCCTGGCCGAGCGAGCGCGCGGCGACCTTCGCCACGTGCCGCGTGAAGACCTCACCGGCGTCGGGAGTGAGGGAGCGCAGGGCGACGAGCGCCGTGAGAGCGACATCGCACAACTCCGCACCGACGTCGTCCCAGGAGTGCGTGGTGCCCTTGCGCGGGTTCTGGCCGGTCGTGCCGATCACCGCCTGGGCGACCTCACCGACCTCCTCGGACAGCTTCAGGACGCGCAGCAGCAGGGCTTCCCGGCCGTCGACCGCGCCGTGGGCGTCCAGCCAGGCGTGCAGTCCGTCGACGGAATCCCAGAGACCGCCGGACGACGGGGAAGGCGGGGCAGAAGAGGAAGGGGCAGAAG
>NZ_LIQT01000620.1 GCF_001418415.1 Streptomyces hirsutus | reverse complement strand
CCTCTCCGAGGCGCTGCGCCGCGCCAACGCCGCCGGAGCCCGCGCCCTCGTCGTCGTCGACGCCGACGGCACCCCCCTGTCCCTGGTGCGCGAGGCCGCCATCGTCGGCGTACCCGAGCACCGCCGCCCCTGGGTCGCGGTCAGCGGACTGGCCCAGGACCTCACCGACGGCATGCGCGTCTCCGCCGAGCTCGCGGGGGAGGAGCTCCTGGAAGCCCTGCGTGCCGCACCCGCCACCGAGTACCTGGTCGTCGAGGCGACCGGCGAGATCTACGGCGTCCTGTCCGCGGCCGACGTCGAGCGCGCCTTCGTCAAGGCCATGGCCCGCCCCGCCTGACGCCCGCCGCCCGAAGGCCGTTCCGCCCGCCGCCCGCCCTCGGCCTCCGGGTGGTCAGCGGCCCCTGCCGGGACCGGTAGGCTGGTCACATGTCCGAACCGACCGGTGCCGCCCGCCGCCGTGGGCCCTTCAAGGTCGGGGACCAGGTACAGCTGACCGACCCCAAGGGCCGCCACTACACGTTCACGCTCGAGGCCGGGAAGAACTTCCACACCCACAAGGGTTCCTTCCCCCACGACGAGCTGATCGGCGCACCCGAGGGCAGCGTTGTCCGCACCACCGGGAACGTCGCCTACCTCGCGCTGCGCCCCCTGCTCCCCGACTACGTCCTGTCCATGCCCCGCGGGGCAGCCGTCGTCTACCCGAAGGACGCGGGGCAGATCCTCGCCTTCGCCGACATCTTCCCCGGCGCCCGCGTGGTGGAGGCCGGTGTCGGCTCCGGCTCCCTCAGCAGCTTCCTGCTGCGCGCCATCGGCGACCAGGGCATGCTGCACAGCTACGAACGCCGCGAGGACTTCGCCGAGATCGCCCAGGCCAACGTGGAGCGCTACTTCGGCGGCCCGCACCCCGCCTGGCAGCTCACCGTCGGGGACCTCCAGGACAACCTGTCCGACACCGAGGTCGACCGCGTCATCCTCGACATGCTCGCCCCCTGGGAATGCCTGGAGGCGGTCTCCAAGGCGCTCGTCCCCGGCGGCATCCTGTGCTGCTACGTCGCGACCACCACCCAGCTCGCCCGGACCGTCGAGTCCATCCGGGAGATCGGCTCCTTCAACGAACCGACCGCCTGGGAATCGATGATCCGCAACTGGCACATCGAAGGTCTCGCCGTCCGCCCGGACCACCGGATGATCGGCCACACCGGCTTCCTGCTCACCGCCCGCCGGCTCGCCGACGGCGTGGAACCCCCCATGCGCCGCCGCCGCCCGGCCAAGGGCGCCTACGGCGAGGACTACTCGGGACCCAACGCCGACGCGGGCACCGCGCGCTGACGCGACCCGCCACCCCGACAACGCACGAGCGCCGTGGCGCAGTTCCCCCCTTTGCACCGGGAACTGCGCCACGGCGCTCTGCCGTTGACGCGACGGGAAGGGGCGGGGCCCTGCGGCACGACTCCGCACCCCGCCGTTCCCCCGCACTGTGACGTGTGGCACGATGCTGGACACCCCACCGGCACAGCTCTCACAGGAGACGCTCCTCGTGCAGTCACCCGCCGTCCCGGAGCTCGCGCACACGCACACCCGCCCGATCCACTGGGTCGCCACCGCCACGGCCGTCGCGGGCGTGGTGGCGTTCTCCTCCCTGATGCAGCCCGGAGCCGCGACGGCGGCCCAGACACCCGCCCCGGAGACGAAGAGCGCCCCGGTGCACATGGCACCCCCCGACCCGGCGGCCGTCGAGTTCCCGCTCGAGTGCGGTCCGGTGGACGTGGTGGTCAAGAAGCACGCGGCCGGTGACCTGGACGGCGACGGCCGGCCCGAGACGGTGGCGGCCGTCCACTGCGACGCCTCCATGGGCACCCCGCCCGACGGCATGTACGTGCTGACCCAGGCGGCCGGGGCCGACACGCCTCGCGTGGTGGCCACCCTCGTCGATCCCGAGGACCGCACCAACGTCGACGACTTCGCCGTGCGCGACGGCGAGATCACCGCGGCGCTTCTCGGCTACTCGTCCACCGACGTGCCCCGTTGCTGCCCCGACGTGCGCGAGAGCGCGAAGTGGCATTGGGACAACGGGGTGTTCACACGCTCCGAGCCCTCCGGCGCCCGGAGCGTGTGAACCCGGCGCGGGAGCATCTCGCGCAACTCGGGGCACACGCCCCGGCGCACGCCCACGCGCGCACTCCGGAGCGCCGGAGAGCGTGCGAGGAAACGGGCAGCGGTGACGAACGGTATCGAACCGGTTACTCCGCGTCCGGCCCGTACACCTCCACGCCGTCCGCCACGCGACGCACGTGGATGCACTCGCCCGGACACTCCTTCGCGGAATCGACCACGTCCGAGAGGATCGGCAGCGGCACACGCGTCGCCGCCCCCGGGGCCTGCAACAACTCGTCGTCCGAGCCCTTCACGTACGCCAGCCCGTCGATGTCCAGCTCGAACACCTCGGGCGCGTACTGCGCGCAGATGCCGTCGCCGGTACACAGGTCCTGGTCGATCCAGACCTCCAGGGTTTCGCCCTCGACGCCGGCCTCCTGCTGCACGCTCATCTCTCCTGCCGTCTCCCCGTGTCCCGGTCTCCCGCCCCGAACCGGACGGGAATCCGGCCAGCTCCGACGGGTGTTGAACACATCGACCCTACCTCCGCCGGGATTCCCGCCACCCTCGGTGGGTATTCCCCTGGCGTGAGGGAGAGCGCAAGGGTGAAGATCGGACACACCCCGACCGTCTTTGTGATCTAGGGGTTTCAATCGACACCCGCCCAGGTAGGGTCTGGAAGCGTCCAGCTCCCCTTGGAGGAGGTGAGGACCGTGGCAGCCCACGACGACGACATGAACCGCGGCATCCGCCCGGGACGCGGGTCCGAGGACCCGGCCGGGCAGATTGCCTACCTTGAGCAGGAGATCGCCGTCCTGCGCCGCAAGCTCGCCGACTCTCCGCGACACACGAGGATTCTCGAAGAGCGGATCGTCGAGCTGCAGACCAACCTGGCCGGCGTGTCCGCCCAGAACGAACGACTCGCCGGCACGCTCCGCGAGGCCCGCGACCAGATCGTGGCCCTCAAGGAGGAGGTCGACCGGCTCGCACAGCCCCCGGCCGGCTTCGGCGTCTTCCTCATGGCGAACGAGGACGGCACCGCCGACATCTTCACCGGCGGTAGAAAACTCCGGGTGAACGTGAGTCCCGGCATCGATCTCGACGAGCTCCGGCGTGGCCAGGAAGTGATGCTCAACGAAGCGCTCAACGTGGTCGAGGCCATGGAGTTCGAGCGCGTCGGCGACATCGTCACCCTCAAGGAGATCCTCGAGGACGGCGAACGGGCACTCGTCCTCGGCCACACCGACGAGGAACGCGTGGTCCGGCTCGCCGAGCCGCTGCTGGGCATCACCATCCGCCCGGGCGACGCGCTCCTGCTCGAACCCCGCTCCGGGTACGTCTACGAGGTCGTCCCCAAGAGCGAGGTCGAGGAGCTCGTCCTCGAAGAGGTCCCCGACATCGGCTACGAGCAGATCGGCGGCCTCGGCAACCAGATCGAAGCCATCCGCGACGCCGTCGAGCTGCCCTACCTCTACCCGGACCTGTTCAAGGAGCACGAACTGCGTCCGCCCAAGGGCGTCCTGCTCTACGGCCCTCCCGGATGCGGCAAGACGCTCATCGCCAAGGCCGTGGCGAACTCGCTGGCGAAGAAGGTCGCGGAAGTGACCGGAGCGGCCGCCGGCAAGAGCTTCTTCCTCAACATCAAGGGCCCCGAGCTCCTCAACAAGTACGTCGGCGAGACCGAGCGGCAGATCCGCCTCGTCTTCCAGCGGGCCCGCGAGAAGGCCAGCGAGGGCACCCCCGTCATCGTCTTCTTCGACGAGATGGAATCCCTCTTCCGCACCCGCGGCTCCGGCGTCAGCTCCGACGTGGAGAACACGATCGTCCCGCAGCTCCTCGCTGAGATCGACGGCGTGGAGGGCCTGCAGAACGTGGTCGTGATCGGCGCCTCCAACCGTGAGGACATGATCGACCCCGCCATCCTGCGGCCCGGCCGGCTCGACGTGAAGATCAAGATCGAACGTCCGGACGCCGAAGCGGCCAAGGACATCTTCGGCAAATACCTCACCCAGCGCCTCCCGCTGCACGGCGACGACCTCGCCGAGCACGGCGGCGACCGGGGCACGACGGTCCAGAGCATGATCCAGAGCGCTGTGGAACACATGTACGCCGAAACCGAGGAAAACCGCTTCCTGGAGGTCACCTACGCCAACGGGGACAAGGAAGTCCTCTACTTCAAGGACTTCAACTCCGGCGCCATGATCGAGAACATCGTCGGCCGCGCCAAGAAGATGGCGATCAAGGACTTCCTCGAAAAGGCCCAGAAGGGCCTCCGCGTCTCCCACCTCCTCCAGGCCTGCGTGGACGAGTTCAAGGAGAACGAGGACCTGCCCAACACCACCAACCCCGACGACTGGGCCCGGATCTCCGGAAAGAAGGGCGAGCGGATCGTTTACATCCGCACCCTCATCACCGGAAAGCAGGGCTCGGACACGGGACGCTCCATCGACACGGTGGCGAACACCGGTCAGTACCTGTAAAAGACAGGGCGGCTGCGGGTGCCCTCGACGGGTACCCGCAGCCGACTGTTTTCTGCAGTCACCACCGGAACACAGCAATGACGCAAATGATCTCCCCACCAGCGCAAAGGCGTTCTAGGCTCTTCGGTACCGCCGAGTCGCACAGTGCGGGGACGGGCACCGCACACGCACCGGAGCGCCAGCGGTACTTGAGCAGCGCCCCCGACCGGGGACGCCGCCGGGCAAGGAGGGCCGCATGACTGTACGGCGAGTAATGGGCATCGAGACGGAGTACGGGATCTCCGTCCCCGGCCACCCCAACGCCAATGCCATGCTCACCTCGTCCCAGATCGTGAACGCCTACGCGGCGGCGATGCACCGGGCCCGCCGGGCCCGCTGGGACTTCGAGGAGGAGAACCCGCTACGAGACGCGCGAGGCTTCGACCTCGCTCGCGAGGCCGCCGACTCCAGCCAGCTCACCGACGAGGACATCGGCCTCGCCAACGTCATCCTCACCAACGGCGCGCGACTCTACGTCGACCACGCACACCCCGAATACAGCTCCCCCGAGGTCACCAACCCCCGCGACGCCGTCCTCTGGGACAAGGCCGGCGAGCGGATCATGGCCGAGGCCGCGGAACGGGCCGCCGCGCTCCCGGGCGCGCAGCCCATCCACCTGTACAAGAACAACACCGACAACAAGGGCGCCTCCTACGGCACCCACGAGAACTACCTGATGAAGCGGGAGACGCCCTTCTCGGACATCGTCCGCCACCTCACCCCGTTCTTCGTCTCGCGCCAGGTCTTCACCGGCGCAGGACGCGTCGGCATCGGCCAGGACGGCCGCGAGCACGGCTTCCAGCTCAGCCAGCGCGCGGACTACTTCGAGGTCGAGGTCGGTCTCGAGACCACGCTGAAGCGCCCCATCATCAACACCCGCGACGAACCCCACGCCGACGCCGAGAAGCACCGCCGGCTCCATGTGATCATCGGTGACGCGAACCTCTCCGAGATCTCGACCTACCTGAAGCTCGGCACGACCGCGCTCGTGCTGTCGATGATCGAGGACGGCTTCATCGCCGTGGACCTCGCGGTCGACCAGCCCGTACGGACGCTGCACCGGGTCTCGCACGACCCCACTCTGAAGCGGCTGGTCACGCTCCGCAGCGGCCGTACACTCACCGCCGTCCAGCTCCAGATGGAGTACTACGAACTCGCCCGCAAGTACGTCGAGGAACGGTACGGAGCCGACGCCGACGACCAGACCAAGGACGTCCTGGCCCGCTGGGAGGACACCCTCAACCGCCTGGAGAACGATCCCATGAGCCTGGCCGGCGAGCTGGACTGGGTCGCCAAGCGGCAGGTCATGGAGGGCTACCGGCGCAGGGACGATCTGGACTGGGACGCGGCCCGGCTGCACCTCGTCGACCTCCAGTACGCCGACGTGCGGCCCGACAAGGGGCTCTACAACCGTCTGGTCGCCCGCGGCAGCATCAAGCGGCTGCTGGACGAGACGGAGGTCGAGCGGGCCCGGACGAAGCCGCCGGAGGACACCCGCGCCTATTTCCGCGGACGCTGCCTGGAGCAGTACGCGGACGACGTCGCGGCGGCCTCCTGGGACTCGGTGATTTTCGATCTGCCGGGCCGGGACTCACTCCAGCGGGTTCCAACCCTGGAACCACTTCGCGGAACGCGTAATCATGTCAAGGAGCTCCTGGATCGCTGCCGCACGGCAGAAGACCTGGTCAGGGTGTTGTCCGGCAACTGAGCCGGCCCGCACGACCGGGCCGCCGGACAGGGTGGAAAGTCCGGCGGAAGGGAATCATCGAGGTGGCCGCCGTACGTTGGAGGAACTGCGGGGCCCATGTCGGATCCTGCTTGTAGGGTCTGATCAAGAACGTCGAACCGAGCGGGGTGAGGGGTTATGGCGACCAAGGACACCGGCGGCGGACAGCAGAAGGCGACGCGTTCCACCGAAGAGGTCGAGGAGGCGCCCGAGGCGCAGGTATCCGAAGACCTCAAGGAGCGCCAGGAGCAGCTGAGCGACGACGTGGACGACGTCCTCGACGAAATCGATGATGTGCTCGAGGCCAATGCCGAGGACTTCGTGCGAAGCTTCGTGCAAAAGGGTGGGCAGTAAAGGCCGACTCAGTCACTTCACCTTTGAATCGAAGATTTCAGGGGGAAGGGTGGCTGGCGGGTCGAACGTGAAGCAGTGCAGGAAGTGCAAGCGTGAGCTTCCTGCCGCTGTATTCGCGCGTGACAGGAATCGGCGTGATGGCCTCCCGGTGCCGCCGGGAGGCCATCGGGGAAACCGTGCGCGAGAAGGTGGACCTCCCGGCGGGGTGCAAGCTCTGCCGGACGTGCGGCGAGAGCGAACCGCACGGTGAGTGGCACCGCGATGCGACCGCGTCCGACGGTCTCTCGACGCACTGCAAGGCATGAAGGGCGGTCCAGGGGGCGGCAGGACCACCTGAAGTGCCGGTACGGCATCACCGAAGCCGAGCGCGACGAACCGGTCGCCTCGCAAGGAGGCGCCTGCCGCACAGGTTCGTCCGCCCCCGCCGCACAGGTGGATCACTGCCACAGGACGGGTAGGGTCCGTGGCGTACTGTGCTTCAGCTGCAATGCCGCGCTGGGGCAGTTCAAGGACCGGCCCGATGCCATAAGGCGGGCTGCCGCTTACGTGGAAGGAATCGCGTGGAAGCCAACACTCGTAGCACCGGGCGTCTGCCGGCTGCCTTCCTGACCCCCGGGTCGTCGTCCTTCATGGACTTCCTGTCGGAGCATCAGCCGGAGATGCTCCCGGGGAAGCGGCAACTGCCGCCCACTCAGGGCGTGATCGAGGCGCCGCACGGGACCACGATCGTCGCCGTGAGCTTCCCCGGCGGTGTCGTGCTCGCCGGTGACCGCCGGGCCACCATGGGCAATGTCATCGCCCAGCGGGACATCGAGAAGGTGTTCCCCGCGGACGAGTACTCGGCGGTGGGCATCGCCGGCACGGCGGGGCTCGCCGTGGAGATGGTGAAGCTGTTCCAGCTGGAGCTGGAGCACTTCGAGAAGGTCGAGGGCGCGCAGCTGTCCCTGGAGGGCAAGGCGAACCGGCTGTCGACCATGATCCGGTCCAACCTCGGGATGGCGATGCAGGGCCTGGCCGTGGTCCCGCTGTTCGCGGGCTACGACGTGGACCGGGAGAAGGGGCGGATCTTCTCCTACGACGTCACGGGCGGGCGTTCGGAGGAGAAGGGGTACGCGGCCACCGGTTCCGGGTCGGTCTTCGCGCGCAGTGCCATGAAGAAGCTCTTCCGGGACGGTCTGAACGAGTCCGAGGCGACCACCCTGGTGGTGCAGGCCCTGTACGACGCCGCGGACGACGACTCGGCGACCGGCGGCCCCGATGTCGCCCGCCGGATCTACCCGATCGTCACGGTGATCACCGAGGACGGCTTCCGCCGGCTCACCGAGGACGAGGCGTCCGGGATCGCCCGGTCGGTGCTGGAGCGGCGGCTGGAGCAGCCGGACGGTCCGCGCGCCGCGCTGCTGTAGGGCACGCGGTTCGTTGGTGACGGCCCTTCACCCAGCCTCCATCCAGTGACTTCGACAGAAAGGGACGGTTGACCCGTGTCGACGCCGTTCTATGTCTCACCCCAGCAGGCGATGGCCGACCGGGCGGAGTACGCCCGCAAAGGGATCGCACGCGGCCGCAGCCTGGTCGTGCTGCAGTATGCCGACGGCATCGTGTTCGTCGGCGAGAACCCGTCCCGTGCGCTGCACAAGTTCAGCGAGATCTACGACCGGATCGGCTTCGCCGCCGCCGGCAAGTACAACGAGTACGAGAATCTGCGGATCGGCGGCGTGCGCTACGCCGATCTGCGGGGTTACACCTATGACCGGGACGACGTGACCGCCCGGGGCCTGGCGAACGTGTACGCGCAGACCCTGGGCACGATCTTCTCGAGTGCGGCGGAGAAGCCGTACGAGGTGGAGCTGGTGGTGGCCGAGGTCGGCGAGACCCCGGAGGGCGACCAGATCTACCGGCTGCCGCACGACGGTTCCATCGTCGACGAGCACGGCTCGGTGGCGGTGGGGGGCAACGCGGAGCAGATCAGCGGCTATCTGGACCAGCGGCACCGGGACGGCATGACGCTGGCCGAGGCGCTGGCGCTGGCGGTGCAGTCGCTGTCGCGGGACACCAACGGCAGTGAGCGGGAGATTCCCGCGGAGCGGCTGGAGGTGGCGGTGCTGGACCGTACGCGGCCGCAGCAGCGGAAGTTCAAGCGCATCACCGGGCGGCAGCTGGCGCGGCTGCTCGCGGCCGACGGCGCGGAGACGGCGTCCGAGGCGGAGGCCGATGTGGAGGCGGAGGACGAGGCGGGAGGCGCGTCCGGGGGTCCGTCCGAGGGCACTCCGGGGGACAAGGAGTAGAACCGGCCGGCACCCGTCCCGTTCGGGTGAGGCGGTGGGTCTGTACGGCCCGGTGGGGGTGTGCGTCCGCGGTGCGGGCGGACACCCCCACCGGGCCGTACA
>NZ_LIQT01000062.1 GCF_001418415.1 Streptomyces hirsutus | reverse complement strand
TGATCGGCGCGCTCGGCGGGCGGCGGCGGGGGCAGCTGCTTCTTGCGGCGGCTGCCGACGATGAGCCCGCCGAGCGCGCCGATCACGACCACGGCGATGACTACAGCAAGGATGAGGATGTCCATAACAGCCCCAGTATCAGCCATGGGCTTCCCGGTCGCGCCGATGGCGGCCCGCACGACACGGTCCGTGCCGCCCGGCGCCGGCGGTCTGGTGATCGGACGCTCCACCGGCTACCGTCCGCCCCGCAGCCGCCCGGGCCGCCCGGCTCGGGCTGCCGTTCTGCCCCGGCGCGCACCCGCCGGAGCTGGAGACGTACTACAAGGAACGGCTCACCGAGTACGGCACCGAGGGCTGGACGAGGATGCCGGCCCCGCGGACCCCGCTGCTGCACGTGGCCGAGGAACCGGACCGCGCGTGGGCGCTCCACGGACGGCACTTCCTGCACGAGGCGCGCACCTACGCGTCCTGGCAGCCGGCCGGGACCCGCTCGGCGGTGCGGTCGGCAGCCACGACGGTGGAGGAGCTGCGCGCAGAGGGCGTGTGCCGGATTCTCACGCCCGAGGAGTGTGCGGGGCTGGGGCACGACACGTATGTGCTGCATCCGCCGGCCGGCGGGATGCCGGTGGACGAGGGGTGGCGCAGCCTGCGTCTGTTCGCGGAGCAGGTGCTGCCCCGGCAGGCGGACGAGTCTCCCGGCTCCAGGGGTGCGGCCGATGGGCGGCCGGCGGGTGTACGGCACACCGCCGCCCCGGCCCGGACGGGGTCCGGGCCGGGGCGGCGGGGGTACGAGGAGAGGGGCAGCGGGGACTTGAACCCTTCTCCTCGGTTCATGGGACGGGCCGGCCCCGAGGGGGCCCGTCGGCATCGGCCTCGCGGCCGCGGTCAGCCCATTTCCTCCAGGGCCTTGCCCTTCGTCTCCTTGACGAACTTCAGGACGAACGGGATGGAGAGCGCGGCGAACACGGTGTAGATCACGTAGGTCGTCGACAGGTTCCAGTCGGCCAGCGAGGGGAAGCTCGCGGTGATGGCCCAGTTGGCGATCCACTGCGCGGCGGCGGCCACGCCCAGGGCGGCGGCGCGGATCCGGTTGGGGAACATCTCGCCGAGCATGACCCAGACGACCACACCCCACGACAGGGCGAAGAAGAGGACGAATATGTGGGCGGCGACCAGCGCGACCCAGCCCTGGGTGGCGGGGAGCTTGCCGTCGACGAGATCGAAGGAGAACGCCCAAGCCTCCAGTGCGAGGCCGATCACCATGCCGACGGAGCCGATGATCGCGAGCGGCCTGCGGCCGATGCGGTCGACGAAGATCATCGCGATGACGGTGCCGACGATGTTGATGATCGACGTGGTGAAGGAGTAGAAGAACGAGTCCGTCGGGTCGACGCCCACCGACTGCCACAGCGTCGAGGAGTAGTAGAACGCGACGTTGATGCCGACGAACTGCTGGAAGACCGAGAGGCCGATACCGACCCAGACGATCGGCTTGAAGAAGAAACTGCCGCCGAGCAGGTCCTTGAAGCGGGATTTCTCCTCGCTGTGCATGGCCGACTCGATCTCGGTGACGCGGGCGTCCAGGTCGATGTCCTGTCCCTCGACCTTGCCCAGGATCTTCCGGGCCTGCTCGCGCTTGCCGACGGAGATCAGGTAGCGCGGGGACTCCGGGATGGCGAAGGAGAGCAGTCCGTAGACCACGGACGGGACGACCATGATGCCGAGCATGAGCTGCCAGGCCTCCAGGCCCAGGAGTTCGCCGCGCTGGTCGCCGCCGGCGGCGTTCAGGATGCCCCAGTTGACCAGCTGCGACACGGCGATGCCGATGACGATCGCGGCCTGCTGGAAGGAGCCGAGCCGGCCGCGGTAGGCGGGCGGGGCGACCTCGGCGATGTAGGCCGGGCCGATGACGGAGGCCATGCCGATGGCTATGCCGCCGACGACCCGCCAGAAGGCGAGGTCGTAGAGGGAGAAGGGGAGGGCGGAGCCGATGGCGCTGACGGTGAACAGGACCGCGGCGATCCGCATGCACCGGATGCGGCCGATGCGGTCGGCCACGCGGCCTGCGGTGGCGGCACCGATGGCACAGCCGATCAGCGCGATCGCGATGACCTGCGCGAGAGCGGCCGAACCGATGTCGTAGCGGTCGCGGATGGCCTCGACGGCGCCGTTGATCACGGAACTGTCGTAGCCGAAGAGGAAACCGCCCATGGCGGCCGACGCCGCGATGAAGACGACGTGCCCGAGATGCTCGGGGTGAGCCGTACCGGCTCCTGACTTCTGTGCCTGCGCTGCGCTGGTCACGTGTAACTCCTCGGGCCACCGGCATCGTCGCCGGGTGGGGTCAGCCCTTCGAGGTCCACCTGAAGGTGCCTGAAGGTAAATACGACGACGTCGAGACTATGTCTTCAAGTTTTGAAGTCAAGAGAGGGGATGGGTCGCGAAATGGTCAGATATTTCGCAGGATTCGGGGACAGTTGTGGCGAGCTTGAGTTCATCATGTGAAGCCAAGGAGCCCGAAGGTGACCGGGTGACCCGTCAGGTCGCCCGGTGGAGGCGCTGGCTGATGACCTTGGACACACCGTCGCCCTGCATGGAGACGCCGTAGAGCGCGTCGGCGACCTCCATGGTGCGCTTCTGGTGTGTGATCACGATCAGCTGCGAGGCCTCCTGCAGCTCCTGCATGATCCGGATGAGCCGCTGGAGGTTGGTGTCGTCGAGAGCGGCCTCGACCTCGTCCATGACGTAGAACGGGCTCGGCCGCGCCTTGAAGATCGACACCAGCAGCGCCACGGCGGTCAGCGACCGCTCGCCGCCCGAGAGCAGCGACAGCCGCTTGACCTTCTTCCCCGGCGGACGCGCCTCGACGTCCACGCCCGTGGTGAGCATGTTGTCGGGGTCGGTCAGCACCAGCCGCCCCTCGCCGCCGGGGAACAGCCGGGAGAAGACTCCCTCGAATTCCCTGGCCGTGTCCCAGTAGGCCTCGCTGAAGACCTGCTCGACGCGCTCGTCGACCTCCTTGACGACCTGGAGCAGATCCGCGCGGGTCTTCTTCAGGTCCTCCAGCTGCTCGCCGAGGAACTGGTGGCGTTCCTCCAGCGCGGCGAACTCCTCCAGGGCGAGCGGGTTCACCTTGCCGAGCTGCTGGTACGCGCGCTCGGCCGTCTTCAGGCGCTTCTCCTGCTCGGCCCGCACGAAGGGGCGGGGCCTGTTGCGCGGGTGCTCCGGATCATCCGGCAGCTGCTCTCCCTCGGCGGGGGGCGAGGGCGGCACCAGCTGGTGCGGGCCGTACTCCGCCACCAGTCCCCCCGGTTCGACACCCAGTTCCTCCAGCGCCTTGGTCTCCAACTGCTCCATCCGCAGCCGTTTCTCGGCGCCGAGTACCTCACCCCGGTGAACTGAATCCGTCAACTTGTCGAGTTCTGCCTTGAGATCGCGTCCCTCGGTCCGCGCGCGGGCGAGTTCCTGCTCGCGGTGGGCCTTCGCCGCCTCGGCGGTGGCGCGCTCCTCGTCGGCACGCGCGAGGGACACCTCGACGTGCGCGAGCAGGTGCCGGGCGCCGGCGGCGACGGCCTCGGCGACGGCCGCCTCGTGCCGCAGGCGGGCGCGCCGCTGCTCGGCACGCGCGCGTGCCTCGCGTTCCGTGCGGGCGGCCCGTTCCAGGGAGTCGGCCCGCCCGGTGAGTCCTTTGACGCGCTCCTCGTGCGTCCGCACCTGGAGACGGGCCTCCATCTCGGTCTGCCGGGCGTTGGCCCCGTCGGCGGCGAGCCGGTCGCGCACGGAGGTGTCGGGCTCCTCGTCGAACGGCATCTCCTCGGCGACGGCGAGCCGTTCGGCGAGTTCCTCCACGTCGCCGAGCGCCTTGTCGAGGGCTTCCTGCGACCGGGCCGCGGCGGCGGCGGACCGCTCGGCCTCCCCGGCGGCCCCGCGGGCCTGCCCGGCGAGCCGGCCGAGCTGCTGGGCGACGGAGGACTTCTCCCGGTCGGCCGCCCGGCGCCGCTCCCCCAGTTCCTCGACGAGGGCGGCGCACCGGCCGCGCTCCTCGGTCGCCGCGTGCTGCGCCCGGGTCAGCTCCTCGCACCGCACGGCAAGCACCTCCAGCTCGGCGGCGGCCTCGTCCACGGAGGCCTGCACCTCCAGCAGGCTCGGGGCACCCGCCGAGCCGCCGTGCGCGAAGTGCGCGCCCAGCAGGTCGCCTTCGGCGGTCACGGCGGTCAGCTCGGGTCGCGCGTACAGCAGCGCCTCGGCGTCCTCCAGGGTGCCGACGACGACGGTCCCGCGCAGCAGCCGGCGTACGGCGGGCAGCAGTTCGGCGGGGCCGCGCACCAGATCGGCGGCGTACCGCGGGCCGTCGGGCACGCCGGTGAGCGGCTCGTGTCCTCCGGACGGCTCGTGCGACCCGTACGAACCGTCGGCCCGCCGCTCGTGCGGGCCGTCGGGTGCTCCGGCACGCGACGTGTCCGGGGCAGCGGCCAGGAGCAGGGCGGCGCGGCCCGCGTCCTGTTTGCGCAGCAGGCGGATCGCCTCGGCGGCGGCGGAGGGCCCGGTCACGGCCAGGGCGTCGGCGGCGGCCCCGAAGGCCGCGGCGAGGGCGGTCTCGTGGCCGGGGACGACGGTGAGCAGTTCGGCGGCGGGGCCGAGCAGTCCGGTGAGCCGGTCCTGGGCCGCGAGCAGCGCGCCGGTGCCGTCCTTGCGGCGCAGGCCCAGGGCGAGGGCCTCGTGGCGGGCCCGGGTCGCCGCGCGCTCGCGTTCGGCGGCGGTGGCCGCCTCTCGGGCGGCGGTGAGGGCGGCCTCGGCCCGGGCGAGACGCTGCCTGGCCCCGTCGTGCTGTCCGGCGAGTTCCGCGTCGTCGGCGTCGAGGCCGTCGACCTCGGCCCGCAGGGTCTCGTACTCCTCCTGGGCGGCGGCGGCCCGTTCCCGGGCCTCGTCACGGGCGGCCGCCAGGCGCTCGATCTCTGCCTGGGCCGCCGCGGCGCGCGAGCGGGCGGCGCCGACCTTGCCGGTGAGGCGGGCGAGCTCCTCCCGCCGGTCGGCGATGGCACGCGCGGTGTCCTTCAAGCGCCGCTCCTCCTGGGCGAGTTCGCGTTCCAGCTCGGCACGGTGGGCGACCGTGTCCTCCAGGGCGCGTTCGGCGGCTTCGAGGGCTGCCTCCAGCTCGGCCTCCTGTTCGCGGACGCGGGCGGCCTCGCGCTCCAGGTCCTCGGGGTCGCGGCCGCGGCGCTCCTCGGGGGGTGCGGAGCCGGCGCTCTTCACGCGCGCGTCGGCGAGCGAGATGGTGCCGCGGACCCGCTCGGCGAGCTGGGACAGCTCGTACCAGGTCTGCTGGGCGTTCTGCAGGCGCGGGGCGAGGCGGCGGACCTCCTCCTCGAGGACCGCCTCGCGCTGGAGGGCCTTGCGCAGTTCCTGCTCGGCGGTGTCCTTGCGTTCCTTGAGGGCGGCCTCGTCGGCGATCTCCGCCGTGAGGGCCTCGCGCAGACGCGCGAGGTCGTCGGCGAGCAGGCGCAGGCGGACGTCGCGCAGGTCGGCCTGGATGACGGCGGCCTTCCGGGCGACCGCCGCCTGGCGGCCGAGGGGCTTGAGCTGGCGCCGCAGTTCGTCGGTGAGGTCCTGCACGCGTGCGAGGTTGGCCCGCATCGCGTCCAACTTGCGCAGCGCCTTCTCCTTGCGCTTGCGGTGCTTGAGGACGCCCGCGGCCTCCTCGATGAAGGCGCGGCGGCCCATCGGGTCGGCGTGCAGGACGGAGTCCAGCTGGCCCTGGCCGACGATGACGTGCATTTCACGGCCGATGCCGGAGTCGGAGAGCAGTTCCTGGATGTCCAGGAGGCGGCAGGTGTCGCCGTTGATCTGGTACTCGCTGCCGCCGTTGCGGAACATGATCCGCGTGATGGTGACCTCGGCGTACTCGATGGGCAGGGCCCCGTCGGCGTTGTCGATGGTCAGGGACACCTCGGCCCGGCCGAGCGGCGGGCGGCCCGTGGTGCCGGCGAAGATGACGTCCTCCATCTTGCCGCCGCGCAGCGACTTGGCGCCCTGTTCGCCCATGACCCAGCTGAGCGCGTCCACGACATTGGACTTGCCCGAGCCGTTCGGACCGACGACGCACGTGATCCCCGGTTCGAACCGGAGCGTGGTCGCCGAGGCGAACGACTTGAAGCCACGGAGGGTCAGGGCCTTGAGATGCACGCAGCCGGACTTTACCCGCCCGGGATGTCCCACTCCATGCACCGGCGGTTTCACGGGTGAACGCGCAGGGCACACCAGACGTTAAAGACGGTGAAAGGATGCGCGGGGCAAGGAATTGGGGGACCCGGGCGGCGCGGGGGGTGCGGAGGCAGGAAAGAAGGGACGCCGTGGCGTCCCTTGCACTTCTGACAACGTGGCGGTGGTGACGGGCGGACCGACCACTGCTGCGCCGTGGTGGAGCGGTGCAGTGATCAGGTCAGCGCAGGCTCCGCCTGGTGTGCGTCAACGCTCTCCATGATCCTGTCGTGAGAAGCGGCAGCCGCAAGCTCGTCGTTCTCCGCCTGGATCCGTACGAGTTCGGATTCCAGGTCCTGGACGCGCTGCTGGAGCCGTCGCATCTCGGCGAGGAGTCGCGGGTCGGAGCCGCCGACGTAACCGAGAAGCGCCTTTGCCATGATGGATGGTCCTCCACAATGCGTGACCGACCTGTGCGGTGTGGGTCGTGAGGGATGAGCACCCGCGATGCTTGGCAGACCTGGAGTTGTACTGCCGTTCAGCCATGCCAAACAGCTAAGGTGCGCGGGGACTTTCAGCGTCTCACCAAAAAGTTTGACGGTCAACACGATCACACGCCGTATCGGCCGATGACCCGGCGCACACGGCCGTCGGGCGGCCGCGCCGCAATTCCCGCGGGCACTTTCGGCGTGGCGGCCGTCGGCGCGGGGGAGCTTCCCACGATCTCGCGGGCCTTGGCAATCACCAGGACTTTTCCGCTCCGCAGAGCCTCTCGCGGCGGCGGCCCGGCGCACACGGAGGCTCTCCGGGGACGGTGGGCTCAGCGGATGGCGAAGCCGTCGTATCCGCCTCGGGGCGTGTCCCAGATCTCGGTGACACCGTCCACACGTCCGGGCGTGTCGCCGTCCTGGAGCCAGTCGAGCAGCCCGTCGCACCGCTCGCGGGAGCCTTCCGCGACCACTTGGACGCGTCCGTCCGCCAAATTGAGAGCAAAGCCACTCAGGCCGCCGATCTCCAGCGCCTTGGCCCGCGTGAACCAGCGGAAACCCACACCTTGGACGCGTCCCCTCACCCAGGCCACCAGTCGCACATCCTCGCTCATGCCTGCAACCTAACCGGACAATGTCACTCGGGGCACTCCCTCCCCTGGCGGCATGCGGTACCGTCCCGATCGAATGAATCTCATATGAAACTCACTCGTTGGTGTGAGTTTCGTGTTGAACGCGAGGACGAGTCGACCGACGCAAGGACGAGGAAGGCCAGGACATGGGACGCCACCGACGCTCCGCCGCCGGCCGCGCCGCCACGGGCCGCGCCGCCACGGGGGTCACTCAGCACGACGACCTGTACGACGGAGGCCACAGCCTGCTGGGCGCTCACGCCGAAGACGCTCCGACCATGGGTATCGCCCCCTATCTGAACCCGGAGGCGTACGCCGATACGTCCGCGCGGAGCGAGGCCTACCTCTTCGCGACGGAGGACGCTCCCGGGGGCGGCTACGCGGGGCACTTCACGCAGGGCGGCTTCTACGGAAACCCCCACCATGAGACCGGCCACCAGGAAGACGGCTTCGCCGCGGGCCCGAGCCGCCCCCGGTCCGCAGACACGGCCGCCGCCGACACGGCCGTGTTCGCCAGTGACGACTTCCGGCGCGGGGGCATCCCGCAGCAGGGCGGCTCCCCGGACGACGGCTTCACACCCGGCGAGAGCGACCGGCACTCGGGCGGACGACGCCGGAAGAAGAAGGCTGCGACCCCGGTCCGCACCGGCCTGCTCGGGGTGTCCGCCGCGGTGGCCCTCGGCACGGTCGCGGTGGCCACGGGCGCGGTTCCCGGTCTCGAGAACTACAAGCTGGGAGGCGACCGCGCCCCCGGCGACAGTGTCGAGGCCGCGGGCACCCCGACCAACGCACCCGGCGAACTGGGCGGCACCTCGGGCAGTCTCGAGAGCCCGATCCGCGACGCCGGCAACCCCGCGAGCCGTGACTCCGACCGCGCCGCCTCCCCCAAGCCCTCGCCGTCGGACTCGTCCGACAGGAAGGCGACGAAGACGCCGGAGAAGAAGACTCCCGCGGAGGCCGAGGCGGCGGAGGAGAAGCCCTCGACGACACCGAGCGAGGAGGTGTCGGAGAAGACGACGGCTCCGGAGCGCAAGACCGCCCCGCAACCGGAGGAGAAGGCGCCCAGCAGCCCGGTGACCGTGTCCGAGGAGACCGCCGCCGGAGCCCAGGTGCTCCAGCTGGTCAACCAGGAGCGGGCCAAGGTGGGCTGCAGCCCGGTGGCCGCGAACAGCTCACTGACCGCTCTGGCCACGGAGTTCAGCAAGGACATGGCCGGCCGCGGCTTCTTCGACCACACTGACCCCGACGGCGACACGCCGTGGGACCGGGCGTCGGCGGCCGGGATATCCGACCTGGGCGGGGAGAACATCGCCCGCGGCCAGGCCAGCGCCGCAGCCGTGATGGAGGCCTGGATGGACAGCCCCGGCCACAAGGCGAACATCCTGAACTGTGACTTCAAGACCCTGGGCGTGGGCGTGCACTTCGGCTCCGGCGGCCCGTGGTGGACCCAGAACTTCGGCTACTAGAGGTTCCCGTACCAGAGGTTCACAGCAGTACGCGCACGAAAACGTACGGCGGCCCGGGACGTCCCGGGCCGCCGTACGCGCTTCCCCCACACCTCCCGTCCCCTTCTCACCAGGCCTCCCGGCACTGTCGTGCGGTAAGCGCGCTCCCTTGGTAGGCGCTGGGCCGAAGTACGCTGAAGGCATGACAAGCACGCGGCCGCACCCGGAGGACCCGGCGGAGCAGCGGCTCCCCTACGACGCGTTCGCCCGAGTGTGCCCGTCGCGCGGCACGCTGGAGCATGTGACGGGACGCTGGGGCGCGCTGACGCTCGGAGCGCTGTGCGGGGGTTCGCTGCGCTTCAACGAGCTGCGCCGCCGGGTCGACGGCGTGAGCGAGAAGATGCTCTCCCAGACTCTGCACGCGCTGGAGCGCGACGGCCTGGTGCACCGCGAGGCGCAGCCGACCAATCCTCCCCGGGTGGACTACGAACTCACCCCGCTGGGCCACGAGGTGGCGCGGCACGTGCTGTCCCTCATCCGTTTCCTGGAGAGCAGCATGGACGACGTGCTCCGGGCCCGCGAGAGCTACGACGAGGCGCGCGGGGCCCTCTGACACCTCGGGCAGAAGTAGCTGGACCGGTTCATCCAGGGCCGCCGGCGCACCGGCGTACCGCACCGGCGGCAGGGCAGGCCCTCCCGGCCGTAGGCGTCCAGGGACCGGTCGAAGTAGCCCGATTCGCCGTTGACGTTGACGTACAGGCTGTCGAAGCTGGTGCCGCCCACCGCGAGGGCTGCGTTCATCACGTCCCGGACGTGGTCCAGGAGGAGCTGGGAGCGTGGGCGGGTGAAGGTCTCCGTGGGGCGCTCGTAGTGGATGCGGGCCCGCCACAGCGCCTCGTCCGCATAGATGTTGCCCACTCCGCTGATCAGCGACTGGTCCAGCAGGGCCCGCTTGATCGTGGTCCGCTTGCGGCGCAGCGCCCGGTGGAATGCCTCGTCGTCGAAGAGCGGGTCGAGGGGGTCGCGGGCGATGTGCGCGATGACGTCGGGCAGCCCGTCGGGGGTGTTGTCGTGCAGCGAGAGCCCGCCGAAGGTGCGCTGGTCGACGAAACGGAGCTCGGTGTCCAGGTCGTCGGTGAAGCGGACCCTCACACGCAGGTGCTTCTCGTCCGCCGCGTTGTGCGGCTGGACCAGCAGCTGACCGCTCATGCCGAGGTGGGCCAGGACCGACTGGTCCGAGTCCTCCAGGGGCAGCCACAGGTACTTGCCGCGGCGGCCGGGGACACCGACGCGGTGACCCTTCAGGCGGTGTGCGAAGTCGTCGGCACCGGCGAGGTGGCGACGGACCGCGCGCGGGTGCAGCACCTCGGCCGCGGCGACGGTCCGGTGGGCGACCCACCGCTCCAGTCCGCGCCGTACGACCTCGACCTCGGGCAGCTCGGGCATGGTTCCCCCTCCGAGGACCTCTCTTGACGACCGCGACCCGAGTTCCCGCCCCGGCAGGGGGCGGGAACTCGGGTCACGGTCTGCGTGAAGTGCGAACACCCCGAAGACCGCGGGTGCCGCGTGATCCGATCGATCCGCGTACGGATCGTCAGGCGGAGGCCGCCGACGTGTCGGCGGCAGGCTCGGCGCTCGCGTCGGCGGCCGGGCCGGCCGCTTCGGTCGAGGCAGCCGCCTCGGCTCGCTCGTCCGCCGCGGCCCGGATGGACCGCCAGGCAGACTCGGCGGCCTGCTGCTCCGCCTCCTTCTTGCTGCGGCCGGTGCCGGTGCCGTACGAGACGCCTCCGACGCGGGCGGCAGCAGTGAAGGTCTTCTCGTGGTCGGGGCCGGTCTCCGTGACCAGGTACTCGGGCACACCGAGTCCTTCGGTCGCGGTGAGTTCCTGGAGACTGGTCTTCCAGTCCAGGCCGGCACCGAGGTTGGAGGACTTCTCGATCAGCGGGTCGAACAGACGGTGCACCAGCTCCGCCGCCGAGTCGAGTCCCTGGTCGAGATAGACCGCGCCGATCACCGCTTCGAGGGTGTCGGCGAGGATGGATGCCTTGTCCCGGCCACCTGTGCCCTCTTCACCGCGGCCGAGCCGGATGAAGGAACCGAGGTCGAGCCCGCGGCCCACCTCCGCCAGCGCACGCGAATTGACCACCGCGGCCCGCAGCTTGGCCAGCTGGCCTTCGGGCAGATCGGGGTGGGTGCGGTACAGCGTGTCCGTGACGACGAGACCGAGCACGGAGTCCCCGAGGAACTCCAGCCGCTCGTTCGTCGGCAGACCGCCGTTCTCGTACGCGTAGGAACGGTGGGTCAGCGCGCGCACCAGAAGGGCGGACTCGAGCTGATAGCCGAGCCGCCCTTCCAGAAGCGTGTGGGACGAGGCCTGGTGCTCCGCCGATCCGCTCTCGCTCGCGCGGGGCGACTGCTTCTTGGGCGTGGACACAGTGCCTCTCACCAGCCGCTCAGACCTCGAGGACCTGGCGCTTGTTGTAGGTGCCGCAAGACGGGCACGCGATGTGCTGCTGCTTGGGCTCGTGGCAGCGCTCGCACGCAACCAGGGTGGGGACCGCAGCCTTCCACTGCGACCGGCGGTGGCGCGTGTTGCTGCGCGACATCTTCCGCTTCGGAACAGCCACGGCTACTTCTCCTGCTTCTCGTCGACGCCCGGTTCGGCGCCGCTCATCTCGTCCTTCTCGCCATCTTCGGGTGAACCGGCGAGTCCCTGCAGTGCCGCCCAACGGATGTCGACGGCGTCGTGGTGGTGGTCCGGGTCGTCCGCGAGCCGGGCTCCGCATTCGGAGCACAGGCCGGGGCAGTCGTCCTGGCACACCGGCTGCATCGGCAGTGCGAGCACCACCGCATCGCGCAGCACGGGCTCGAGGTCGAACATGCCGTCCTCGAGGGGGAGCCTGTCCTCGTCGTCCTCGGCGTCGTCGCCCGGTTCCGCCTTCACACGGCCCCGGTCGTCGGCGTCAGGGTACGAGAACATCTCCTGATATTCCGCGACGAGCTCCTGCTCGAGCGGCTCCAGACACCTTACGCACTCCCCCTCGGCCGTCGCACGGGCGGTGCCTGTGACAAGCACACCTTCCATGACCGACTCGAGCCGGAGTTCGAGCTCCACCGGGGCGCCTTCCGGCACTCCGATGACTCCCTGGATCCCGAGGTCCCTGGGCGCCTCGATCGAGCGGGTCAGGCGCTGCAGCGCGCCCGGCCTCCGTCCCAGCTCGTGCGTGTCGAACACGAGGGGATTGCGGTGGTCGAGGCGGGCGTTCAGAGCCATTCCTGCTTTCGATCTTCGAACTCGGAGAAACGCTGTCCCGTGGTGTTCCCGGGCAGCGTGGATCGCGCACGTCTACGGAGTCGGAGCAGCGCACACACGACCGATGAGCCAGGATACTGGACCTTCGGCTCTCGTCCCAATCCGGGCCGGTGGCCGGCCCGGGGCCGGGCCCAGCCCCGGACGCCGCACGGGCCGCGGCCGGACGGTCAGCCGTTGCCGCGGCCCTGTTCGTAGGCGCGCAACTGCTCGGCACTGATCATGCTGGTGTCGAAGAGGCTGGCCTCGTCGAGGGCCGCCGGGTTCTGCTGCTGCGGGGCGTAGTCCTGACGGCCCTGTCCGGGGTCGTAGGCCGGCTGCTGCGGCGTCTCGTAGCCCTGGTAGGCGGCGTACGGGTCGGCCTGCTGAGCGGCGGCCTGCTGCGGGTAGCCGTAGGGGTCCTGTCCGCCGTCGTACTGCTGCGGGTAGCCGCCGTACGGATCGGGCTGCTGGTTCTGCTGCGCGTAGCCGTACGCCTGTTCCTGCTGGGCGTAGTCCTGCTGGGCGGCCTGCGGAGCCCGCTGGGGCTGCTCGGGCACGACCTGCTGGGGCCGGGCGGGCCGCTGGACCGGGGCGTCCGACATGGCCGCGAGGTCGGCGAGGTAGTCGGCGTCGCTGGAGTGCTGGACCGTCGTCATGTCCTCGGCCAGGGCGCCGAGGTCGTCGCTGGCGATCCGGCCGTGCAGGGTCTGGCGGCCCCGGCCGACCGCCTCCAGGGTCTTGGCGAGGACCGCCTCGAAGGCGCCGAGCTTGACGTCGACGTACTCGTCGGCGCTGCGGCGCAGGGTCTCCGGGTCGTGGCTGCGCTCGGGGGCGTCCTCGTCCTCGTAGCCCTGCTCGTCGAGACCGGGCCCGGTGCCGAGCAGCTTCTCGCGCCCGCGGCCGACGGAGCCGAGGGTCTTGGTGAGGACGACCTCGAAGTTGGCGAGCTTGGAGTCGACGTAGTCGTCGGCCTCGGCGCGGACCTCCTCGGCCTCCTTGCGGGCCTCGCCGAGGATCCGGTCGGCCTCGGACTGGGAGCGGCGGGCGACCTCCGTGCCGGAGATCAGGGAGCCGCGCTCGGCGTGCGCGCCCTCGATGATCCGCTCGGCCTCCTGACGCGCCTGCTCGACCATCTGCTCGCGGCCGCCGATGAGTTCCTGGGCCTGGGCGAGGGAGTCGGGCAGCGCCGCGCGCACCTCTTCGAGCATCGAGAGCAGGTCGGCGCGGTTGACCACGCACGAGGCCGACATGGGCATCGAGCGGGCCCCGGAGACCAGGTCGACGATCTCGTCCAGCTTCTTCTGCACGTCCACCGTGTGCTCGCCACTCTCTACAGCTGTGTTGGAGACGGACGCAACGACTGTACGGCCCTGGGGCGGATGGGGAACACCGCCCGGCGGATTGCCCGGGGGCCGGCGGCTCCCGGCCCGGGGCCTGTCCGGCTTCGCCGGGCGCTCAGTGCTTGCGCGGGCGGCGCCCGGACCGTGCGCGGGAGGGCTCTCAGTCCTTGCGGAGGCGCTCGGAGAGGGCGGAGAAGACCTCCGGGGGCACCAGGTGCGAGACGTCGCCGCCCCAGGTGGCGACCTCCTTGACCAGGGAGGACGACAGGAAGCTGTAGGTCGGGTTGGTGGGGATGAAGAGGGTCTCCACGCCCGAGAGGCCGTTGTTCATCTGGGCCATCTGCAGTTCGTAGTCGAAGTCGCTGACCGCGCGCAGGCCCTTGACGATGGCGGGGATGCCGCGCTGCTTGCAGAAGTCGACGAGCAGGCCGTGGAAGGCCTCGACCCGGACGTTCCCGTACTCGGCGGTGACCCGGCCGATCAGGTCGATCCGTTCCTCGACCTCGAAGAGGCCCTTCTTGGACTGGTTGATCATCACCGCGACGTAGACCTCGTCGTAGAGGCTCGAGGCGCGGCCGATGATGTCGAGATGTCCATTGGTGATGGGGTCGAACGACCCGGGGCAGACGGCGCGGCGCACTGGTGATCCCTCGCTCTCCGGTCCGGTCATCGTGCGTCTTCGCACGTAGAGGCGGCGCGACCGTACCAAAACGTTCCCTCTCCGTAGCGACGGGCCCGGAGCGCCTCGAAGCCGGGCGGCCACGCGAACTCCCCGCCTCTGGTGCTGCGCTCCACGGTGACGAGGGCTTCGTCCGCGAGCCAGCCCCCGGTACGGAGTGTGAGCAGGATCTCGCGAAGATCGTCGTCGGAAACGGCGTACGGGGGGTCGAGGAAGACGAGGTCGTACGGGTCGGCCGGCGGGGGCGTACGGATGATCTGCTCCGCTTTGCCCGGTCTGACCTCGGCACCGGGCAGCCCCAGTGCCCTGACGTTGTCCCGGACCGTGCGGACGGCTCTGGCATCGGCCTCGACGAGGAGGGTGTGTGCGGCTCCCCGGGACAGGGCCTCCAGGCCGACGGCGCCGGAACCGGCGTACAGGTCGAGGACGCGCTCGCCCTCCAGCGGGCCGCCGAGGAGGGCCTGCCAGGTGGAGAACAGGCCTTCGCGCGCGCGGTCGGAGGTGGGGCGGGTGCCGCTGCCCGGCGGTACGCCCAGGCGGCGTCCGCCGGCCCGGCCGGCGATCACGCGGGTCATGTCCTCGTCCTTGTCCTCGTCGGTGTGCCGGCGGTGCCCGGAGGCCGGCCGACCCAGTCTGTCAGCCCTTCTCCAGGTACTGCTCCCTCTCGTCGTCCAGCAGGGCCGCCAGCGCGGTGCGCAGTCCCGGCAGGCGCTCCAGTTCGGGATCGGCGGCGACGACCGCGGTGGCCTCCTCTCGGGCTTCGGCGATGACCTCCTCGTCGTCGATGACGGCGAGCACGCGCAGGCTGGAACGGGTGCCGGACTGGGCCTGGCCCAGGACGTCGCCCTCGCGGCGCTGTTCGAGGTCGAGGCGGGAGAGCTCGAAGCCGTCGAGGGTGCCGGCGACCGCGCCGAGCCGCTGCCGGGCCGGGCTCGCCTCGGGCATCTCGGTGACGAGCAGGCACAGGCCGGGGGCCGAGCCGCGGCCGACCCGGCCGCGCAGCTGATGGAGCTGGGAGACGCCGAAGCGGTCCGCGTCCATGATCACCATGGCCGTGGCGTTGGGAACGTTGACACCGACCTCGATGACGGTGGTGGCGACCAGGACATCGGTTTCGCCGGCCGCGAAGCGGCGCATGACGGCGTCCTTGTCGTCCGGCTGCATCCTGCCGTGCAGGACCTCCACGCGCAGGCCGCTCAGGGGCCCCTCGGCCAGGTGTGCGGCGACATCGAGGACGGCGAGCGGCGGGCGCTTCTCGGCGTCGTCCGCGGAGGACGCGGACTTCGCCTTCCCGGCCTTCCTCGGGTCGTCCTCCTCGTCCCCGATGCGCGGGCAGACCACGTACGCCTGGTGGCCGTTCCCGACCTCCTCGCGGACCCGCTCCCAGGCGCGGGCCAGGAAGTGGGGTTTGTCGGCGGCGGGGACGACATGGCTGGCGATGGGCGAGCGGCCGGCCGGGAGCTGGTCCAGGACGGAGGTCTCCAGGTCGCCGAAGACGGTCATCGCGACCGTGCGCGGGATGGGGGTGGCGGTCATGACGAGCAGGTGCGGGGGCTGTTTGCCCTTGCCGCGCAGGGCGTCGCGCTGTTCGACGCCGAACCGGTGCTGCTCGTCGACGACGACCAGGCCCAGGTCGTGGAACTGCACCTTGTCCTCGATCAGCGCGTGGGTGCCGATCACGAGGCCGGCCTCGCCGGTGGCCAGGTCGAGCAGCGCGTGGCGACGGGCCGCCGCGCCCATCGAGCCGGTGAGCAGCACCACCTTCGTGGCATACTCCGTCCCGCCCAGCATGCCGCCCTCGGCCAGTTCGCCCATCATCTCGGTGATCGAACGGTGGTGCTGCTGGGCGAGCACCTCGGTGGGCGCCAGCATGGCCGCCTGTCCCCCGGCGTCGACGACGGCGAGCATGGCGCGCAGCGCGACCATGGTTTTTCCGCTGCCGACCTCGCCCTGGAGCAGCCGGTGCATCGGATGTTCGGTGGCGAGGTCGTCGAAGATCTCTGCGGAGACCTTCTGCTGGCCGTCGGTGAGCGTGAAGGGGAGCCGGTCGTCGAAGGCGGCCAGCAGGCCGTCGGGCTTCGGTCGGCGGGCGACGGCGGGGAGCAGGGCGTCGGCGTGACGGCGGCGGGCGAGGGCGACCTGGAGGACGAAGGCCTCGTCCCATTTCAGGCGGGCGCGGGCTTCCTCGACGTCCGCCCTGGTGTGCGGCCGGTGGATCTTCAGCAGGGCCTCGGGGAGCGGGAGCAGACCGCGCCCCTCGCGCAGCGTGCCGGGGAGGGGGTCCACGGCGTCCCGGGCGTGGGGCAGAACGGTCTGGAGTGCCTTGCCGATCTTCCAGGACTCCAGTTTGGCGGTGGCGGGGTAGAGCGGGATGAGCGCGCCGGCCCAGGTCTCGACGCTCTCCTCCGGATCGCCTCGCAGCAGCTCGTACGCGGGGTGGGCGAGCTGGAGGCGGCGGTTGAAGACGGAGACCTTGCCGGCGAACATCGCGCGGGTGCCCGGCAGGAGTTCCTTGTGCGGCTTGTGGACTCCGCTGCCGAAGAAGACGAGTTGGAGCCGCCCGCTGCCGTCCGTGATGGTGACCTCCAGGCGCTGGCCCTTGCCGCGCGGGGCCTTGGTGGAGGCGAAGGTGTGCAGGCGGGCGTCGGCAACCTGGGCGACCACGGTGACGTGCTCGTCCATGGGGAGGTCGGCGAGGTGGGTGAGCTGGCCGCGCTCCTCGTATCTGCGGGGGTAGTGGTGGAGGAGGTCGCCGACCGTGTGCAGGCCGAGGTGCTCGGCCATCACCTTCGCGGTGGGAGGGCCGAGCACCGACTTCAGCGGCTGCTGCAGTGGTTCTCGCGACGGTTTTTGCAATGCGGGCACGGGATCCATTGCACACCACGGCACTGACAACGCGGGAACGCCGGTGCCACCGGCCCTGTCGCCCGACGCGCGCCGTCCGCCCGGAGAGCGGGCCTCGCGGCGTGAGGTGCGTGCTCTCGGCGCGTCGGGGCCCGGGGCTCGTACCGGAGGCACCCGGGTCCGGGCCCGGTGCGGCGAGTGGGGTTCCCCCCTGCGGGAAAAGCTCGGGGGGAAGGATCGGGAATTCCCTGGTCAGAGGAGTGTCCCGGGCTCTAGGATGACGCGCCAACGCTCCGGCCATCCCTGCGGTCACCGCCTCACCGGGACCGCCCGACCCCGCGCCGTCAAGAGTCCCCCCACCGGCGCCGTGACGATGGACTCCCAGATCTCTCAGGCACCCCAGGCATCCGGCTCACCCCAGTCGCCCCATACGTTCCAGGTCGATCTTCGCGGCCTGGTGGACCTGCTCTCCCATCACCTCTATTCCAGTCCCAAGGTCTATCTGCGCGAGCTGCTGCAGAACGCGGTGGACGCCATCACCGCCCGCCGCGCCGAGGATCCGGACGCCCCCGCCCGCGTGC
This sequence comes from Streptomyces hirsutus, assembly GCF_001418415.1. Lineage (GTDB taxonomy): Bacteria > Actinomycetota > Actinomycetes > Streptomycetales > Streptomycetaceae > Streptomyces > Streptomyces hirsutus. Next base: position 4,154 of record NZ_LIQT01000062.1, on the reverse strand, counting down.
GGCTGTCCGTGGAGGCGGGCGCGCTGCGGGTGGAGGACACCGGCGTCGGCCTCACCGAGGCGGACGTGCACAACCTGCTCGCCACCATCGGACGCAGTTCCAAGCGCGCCGAGGGTCTGCAGGAGGCCCGCTCGGACTTCCTCGGGCAGTTCGGCATCGGACTGCTCGCCTGCTTCGTGGTGGCCGAGCGGATCCGCGTGGTCAGCCGCAGCTCGCGGACGCCGGACGCGCCGCCCGTGGAGTGGACGGCGCGCGACGACGGTTCGTACACGGTGCGGACGCTGCCGCACGAGGCGCGGCCCGAACCGGGCACCACCGTGCACCTGGTGGCGCGGACCGGGTCCGCCGAGTGGCTGGCCGAGGAGCGGGTCCTGTCGCTGGCCCGGGACTTCGGCTCGCTGCTGCCGTACGACGTGCGGGTGGGCGGGGAGGCGGTCACCGAGCTGCCCGCGCCCTGGGACCGTGCGTATCCGAGCCCCGCGGCCCGCAGGGTGGCGCTCGCCCGGCACTGTCACGACCTGTTCGGCTTCACCCCGCTGGACTCCATCGACCTGGACGTGCCACTGGCCGGGGTGCGCGGAGTGGCGTACGTGCTGCCCTCGGCGGTCAGTCCGGCCCAGCGCGCGGGGCACCGCGTGCACCTGAAGGGCATGCTGCTGACCGAACGGGCCGAACAGCTGCTGCCCGACTGGGCCTTCTTCGTGCGCTGCGTCCTGGACACGGACAGTCTGCGGCCCACGGCCTCACGCGAGTCGCTGTACGAGGACGAGACGCTGGCCGGGATCCGGGAGGCGCTGGGCGAGCGGGTCCGCGGCTGGCTGACCGGGCTGGCCGCCGGTGACCCGGAGCGGCTCGCGGCGTTCCTGTCGGTGCACCACCTGGGCGTGAAGGCGCTCGCGCGGCACGACCGGGAGATGCTGCGCACCATGCTGCCCTGGCTGCCGTTCGAGACGACGGACGGGCGGCTGTCCCTGGAGGAGTTCGCGCAGCGGCACCCGATGGTGCACTTCACGCGGACCGTCGAGGAGTACCGGCAGGTCGCGCCGATCGCGTCCGCGCAGGGCATCGGCGTGGTCAACGGTGGTTACACGTACGACAGCGAGCTGGTCGAGGCGCTGCCGGCGGTGCGGCCGGGCACCGTGGTCGCCGAACTGGACGCGGACACGGTCACCGCCCATCTGGACGCGGTGGACCCGGCCGAGGAGCTGGCCCTGTCGGGCTTCCTGGCCGCCGCGCGGGCCAGACTGGATCCGCTGGGCTGCGACGTCGTCCTGCGCGCGTTCCACCCGCTGTCCGTGCCCGCCCTGCACCTGGACGACCGGGAGTCCCGGCACGAGCAGGCGCGCGCCGAGGCGGAGTCGGGGGCCGACGACTTGTGGGCCGGCATCCTCGGCTCGCTGCGCGGCAGCGCCCCGCGGGCACGTCTGGTGCTCAACCATCTCAACCCGCTGGTACGGCGGATCGGTTCGCTGGGCGACCCCGAACTCATCGGCACCGCGACCGAGTCGTTGTACGGGCAGGCGCTGCTGATGGCGCAGCGGCAGCTGCGGCCGGCCGACTCGGCGCTGCTCAACCGGGCGTTCCTCGGCCTGCTGGAGTGGGCCACCCACGACGACGAGTCCACGGGGGGCTCCCACCGATGAGTCCGATCACCGATTTCGATTCCCTGCGCCGCGCGATGGGCGAGAACTCCGAGCAGCCGGAGGGGCCGGCCCGCAACGCGCGCGCGGAGCACCTGCTGCTCGAGGCCGAGAAGCTGAACATCCCGCTCGCCGTCATCGAGGCGCTCGGGCACCAGCTGAAGGTCTACAACTACAGCTCGGAGAAGGGAAAGATGTTCGTCCCCTTCGCGCGCCTGCTGCGCATGTGGGACGAACGCCCCGAGGACTTCGACGAGTACGAGACGCATGCGCTGCACTGGGTCTTCAAGTGGATGTCGGCCGGCATGCTCGGCCAGCCGCACATCCCGCTCGCGTCGATCGAGAAGTGGTTCGGCGAGATGGAGCACCGCTACCGGCTGGCCGGTCATTCCGAACGGGCGGTGCGCAGCGCCGAGTTCAGTGTGGCCGCGCATGTCGGGGACATGCCGCGGGCCGAGCGGGCGTACGCCGCGTGGCTGGCCGCCGACCGGGACACCATGGCCGACTGCCACGCGTGTGAACTGCACGGGCAGGGCTGGTGGCAGGCGCACAACGGGCGGGACGAGGAGGCGCTCGAGCTGTGGCGGCCGGTCCTGGAGGGCGAGTTCGCCTGTGCCCACGAACCGCACACGGCCCTCGCGTCCTCCCTGCTGCCGCTGTTGCGGCTGGGCCGCGCGGACGAGGCGCGCGCCCACCATCTGCGCGGTTTCCGGCTGGTCCGGCCCATGGAGAGCATGCGCGGCGCCTACGCGGACCATGTGGAGTTCTGCACGCTGAGCGGCAACGAGGCGCGCGCCCTCGAACTGCTCGCGGAGCGGCCCGCCTACTTCACCGACGAGGGTCATCCGCGCAGCAAGCTGGACTTCCTGAGCGTGGTGACGCTGCTCATGGACCGGCTGACGGAGCTCGGCCTGGGCGCCGGCCGGGTCCCCGGGCCGGCCGGGCGGACCTGGACCGCCGCGGAACTCGCCCCGCACGCGCGGGCCCAGGCGCTCGCTCTGGCGGCCCGTTTCGACGAGCGCAACGGCACGGAGTACGTCAGCGAGCGGGCCCGCGCGCGGATGGCGCGCCGTCCGCTGGTGGACCGGCTGCCGCTCGGCGTACGGCCCTCGGGCGCGTCCCCGATACGTGTGCCCGAGCGCCCGGTGTCGCCGGGTGCCGGGACGTCGGCGGAGCCCGGCACGGAGTCCTCCGGCGATGTGGCGCTGCCCGCGCTGCTCGTCGAGGCGCGGCGGATGTCGGACACCCTGCAGCCGCACGCCGTGGAGGCGTGGGCGGCGGTGGCGCGCGCCGCGGAGGAGGCGGAGGCAGCGGGGGGTGACGCCGTCCTGGAGCCCCGCGACCGCGCGGAGATCGCCGACCACGAGGCGATGGCCCTCGGCCCCGGGGCCACCGGCCTCTTCGAGCGGGCCGCCGAGCTGTACACGGAGGCGGGCGACCCCGGGGAGGCCCTGGCGGCACGCGCGCGTGCCGCGTACGTCCATGCGCTGGCGGGCCGGGTGGACGAGGCGCTCGCGGCGGTGGCCGGGCCGCACGAGGAGATCCTCGCGCTGTACGCCGCCGGCGGTACGGGCCTGCGGCAGACGGCGTCGGTGCTGATGGCACGGGCACGGATCCTGACCCGGCGTGTGCACGCCGCCGGGGAGGACCTCGAGGACGCCGTCCTGGAGGAGGCCGTGACCGCCGTACGCGCGGTGATCGCGCTCGTGGAGGGGCACACCGGCGAGGACGTCCGGCTCGCCGCGCGGGCCGCCGAGGCGCAGGCGATGCTCGGCGAGCTGGCGGGGCACGCCGGGGACGTGGAAACCGCCGCGGACCTGTCCGCGCGGGCCGCCGGGGCGTTCGTCGCGGCGGGGCTGCCGTGGTTCGCGGTGGAGTACGAGGCCCGGCTGGCGCAGCTCGCCCACCATCTCGGCGACGTCGACGGCGCCGAGCGGGCGCTGCGGGCGGCCCTGGAGCACGGCGGGCCGTACCTGGAGCCGGTCGGGCGGGCGCAGCTGCATCTGCAGCTCGCCGAGGTCACCGGTGGGCTCGGGCGGGTGGCGGAGGCCGCGGACCACGCCCTGGAGGCGGCGCACTGGGCCGACGAGGCGGGCGAGGGGCCGACGCTGGGAGCCTGGGCGCGGCATCAGCTCGGCGGGTTCCTGCTGCGGCGCGGGCGGTGGGCCGAGGCGGCCGAGGTGCTGGAGTCCGTACTGCCGGACGTGACCGCCGGGACGCACGGCGAGGGGGCGGTCGTGCAGGCGCTCTGGTGGCTCGGGGACTGCCTCGGTGAGCTGGGCGAGCACCGGGACGCCGCCGAGCGGCGGTTGCAGGCCGCCGAGATCGCCCGGCACTGGCCGGAGCAGCAGGACCACGCGACGCTGGCCCATCTGGCCGCGTCCAGCCTGGAGCAGGCGGGCCTGACCGACGAGGCGGAGCGGGCCTACGCGCGCGCGGGCGAGCTGTGGCGCACGGTCGGCGACGCGCCCGGTCTGGTGCGCTCGCTGCGCGCCCGCGCGTGGCTCACGCTGC
>NZ_LIQT01000619.1 GCF_001418415.1 Streptomyces hirsutus | reverse complement strand
GCCGCCGGCCGGCGCCGCGGACGGCTCCGCGGCTCCCCCGGGGTACGCCGGCTGCGGTCCGGCCGGCCGGCGGCCGTACGCGGGCGGCACGGGGCCGGGATCGCCCTGGGGTGCGGTGGCGGCGCTCTGGTCGGGGTGGTGGGCCGGGGTGGCTGTCCGGCGTGCGCGGTCGCCGTCGGAGGGGCGGGGCGGTGGCGCCTGCACGGAGCGGGCGAGGCCCCTGGTGACCGCTTCCTCGATGCTGCCCGCGAGCTGCTGCGCCTGGGGCAGTGCCTGGTCGGTGAGAAGGTCGGCCAGGCCGCCGGCGTACCCCTGGCCGACCGCGCGCACCTTCCAGGCTCCCTGGCGCCGGTAGAGCTCCAGGGCGATGACGGCCGTTTCGGCTTCCAGGCCGGTGATGGTGTAGCTGGCCATTTCGGTGCCGTCCAGCCCGGTGACCGCGACGAAGGGTGCGGCGACGGCGCCGAAGCGGGTGGGGCCCTGGCCGCCGGCGGGGGCGGGCAGGGCGAGCAGCACGCCGACGCGGTGGACCGTGTCGGCCAGGGCGTCCAGGTCCACCGCGAGCCGGTGGTCGGCCGCGGCCTGCCGCGACACCTCCAGGCCGGGCCGGGTGGGTGCGCCCGGGTGGGCCACCCACTCCACCCCGTGGATCCGGCCGTCCTCGTCGCCGAGCGCGGCCACGGTCACAACCGGCGTGCCGGCCGAGACCCGGATCTCGAGACGGGACTGGGAGAGGGGGTGGTTCTGACCCCGCACCAGCTCAGCCGTCATCGCCCTCGTCCCCCTGTGTCGCGTGCTTCGCGTGTGTCGCTCGTGTTCCGTCGTGCGTGACGTGCCGCCGGTGACGTGCCGCTCGCTGCGTCACCTGGTGAGGGTCCGGGCGCCGCTCACCGGCCCCGACGGGGCCGGCCGGCGCTTCGGGTGCTGCGGGTTGCTCGACCGGGTGCCGCTGCGGATGCTCAGAGCACCGGCAGGATCGACGGCATGAGGTCCTGGAAGGTGCGGCCGTTGGCCGGGTTGCCGAGGGCCGTCATCGTCCAGCCCGTGCCCGAGCGGTGCACCTTCGCCATGAGCTGGGCCGTGTAGGCGCCGCCGCCGGCCAGGGTGTAGCGGGCGAGTTCCTGGCCGTTGGTCTCGTCGACGAGACGGCAGAACGCGTTCTGCACCTCCTGGAAGGTCTGGCCCGTGAAGGAGTTGACGGTGAAGACGATCTGGTCGATGTGGACCGGGACACGGGACAGGTCGACGAGGATGGCCTCGTCGTCGCCGCCCTGGCCGACGCCGCCGACGAGGTTGTCGCCGGTGTGACGCACGGAGCCGTCGTCGCTCACCAGGTGGCGGAAGAAGACGACGTCGACCGGCTGCTTGTCCGCGAACAGGACGGCGGAGGCGTCCAGGTCGATCTCCCGGGTACGCGAGCCGAACAGGCCGCGGCGGGGAGCCGCCTGCCAGCCGAGACCCATGCGGACCGCGGTCAGGCTGCCGCCGTCGTTCTTCTGCAGACTGATGGCCTGACCCTTGGTCATGTTGACGGTCACGCGCTGATTCCCCTCTCGGACTTTCCCCTGTTGCCGCGAAACCGCGGATGCCCAGAACCCTACGCAGGAGCACCGACGGTGACGCACCCCGGTTCGCACTTTGTGTCGGTCTTGCAACACAGCCCGTGCCGGACGGGCGCCGGGCCGAAGAACGGCGCCGTCAGGACAGCCCCACCTCCCGCATCTGCCGCAACTCCTTCTTCATCTCGGAGACCTCGTCGCGCAGCCGGGCCGCGATCTCGAACTGGAGGTCCGCGGCGGCGGCCCGCATCCGTGCGGTGAGTTCCTCGATCTCCCCGGCGAGCTCCGCCGCAGGCCGGTCGGTGGGCACCGGCTCGGCACCCTTGGCCCTGCCCTTCGCCCCCTTCGCGCCCTTGGCCGCCTTGGCGCCGAGCGCGGGCACGGGGGCCTTGGCCCCGCCGCCGTCCTTCTTGGCCTGGCGGTAGCCGGAGCCCAGCAGCTGCTCGGTGTCGATGTCCTCGCGGGCAATCTGGGAGACGATGTCGTTGATCTTCTTGCGGAGCGGCTGGGGGTCGATGCCCTTCGCCCGGTTGTAGGCGACCTGCTTCTCCCGGCGGCGGTTGGTCTCGTCGATGGCCTTCTCCATCGCCGGGGTGATCCTGTCCGCGTACATGTGGACCTGGCCGGAGACATTGCGCGCGGCACGGCCGATGGTCTGGATCAGGGAGGTGCCGGAGCGCAGGAAGCCCTCCTTGTCCGCGTCGAGGATCGCGACCAGGGACACCTCGGGCAGATCGAGTCCCTCACGCAGCAGGTTGATGCCGACGAGGACGTCGTACTCGCCGCTGCGCAGCTCCCGGAGCAGCTCGACGCGGCGCAGGGTGTCGACGTCGCTGTGGAGGTAGCGCACCTGGATGCCGAGTTCGAGGAAGTAGTCGGTGAGGTCCTCGGCCATCTTCTTGGTGAGCGTGGTCACCAGGACGCGCTCGTCCTTCTCGACGCGCGAGCGGATCTCGTGCACCAGGTCGTCGATCTGGCCCTCGGTGGGCTTGACGACGACCTCGGGGTCGACCAGGCCGGTGGGGCGGATGATCTGCTCGACGACGCCGTCCGAGCGGGAGAGCTCGTACTGGCCGGGGGTGGCCGAGAGGTACACGGCCTGGCCGATGCGCTTCTGGAACTCCTCCCACTTCAGCGGGCGGTTGTCCAGGGCGGAGGGGAGCCGGAAGCCGTGGTCGACGAGGGTGCGCTTGCGGGAGGCGTCGCCCTCGTACATGGCGCCGATCTGCGGCACGGTGACGTGCGACTCGTCGATGACCAGGAGGAAGTCCTCCGGGAAGTAATCCATCAGGGTGTTCGGCGGGGAGCCGGGCAGGCGGCCGTCGAAGTGCATCGAGTAGTTCTCGACGCCGGAGCAGCTGCCGATCTGGCGGAGCATCTCGAGGTCGTAGGTGGTGCGCATCCGCAAGCGCTGGGCCTCCAGGAGCTTGCCCTGCTTCTCCAGCTCGGCGAGGCGCCCGGTGAGTTCCTTCTCGATGTCGTTGACGGCCCGCTCCATGCGTTCGGGGCCGGCGACGTAGTGGGAGGCCGGGAAGACGTACAGCTGCTGGTCGTCGCTGATGATCTCGCCGGTGACCGGGTGGAGCGTGGAGAGCGCCTCGATCTCGTCGCCGAACATCTCGATGCGGACGGCGAGCTCCTCGTAGACCGGGAAGATCTCGATGGTGTCACCGCGGACGCGGAAGGTGCCCCGGGTGAAGGCCAGGTCGTTGCGCGTGTACTGGATGTCCACGAAGCGGCGCAGCAGCTCGTCCCGGTCGAATTCCTCGCCGACGCGGAGCGGCACCATGCGGTCCACGTACTCCTGCGGGGTGCCGAGGCCGTAGATGCAGGAGACGGAGGCGACCACGACGACGTCGCGGCGGGTGAGCAGGGAGTTGGTCGCGGAGTGGCGCAGCCGCTCGACCTCCTCGTTGACCGAGGAGTCCTTCTCGATGTAGGTGTCCGACTGCGGGACGTACGCCTCGGGCTGGTAGTAGTCGTAGTACGAGACGAAGTATTCGACCGCGTTGTTCGGGAGCAGCTCGCGGAACTCGTTGGCCAGCTGGGCGGCCAGAGTCTTGTTCGGCGCCATGACCAGGGTGGGGCGCTGGAGCTTCTCGATCATCCACGCGGTGGTGGCGGACTTGCCGGTGCCGGTCGCGCCCAGGAGGACGACGTCCTTCTCGCCTGCTTCGATGCGCCGGGCGAGGTCGGCGATGGCCGTCGGCTGGTCGCCGCTGGGCTGGAAGGGGCTGACGACCTCGAAGGGCGCCACCGTGCGTTCGATCTGGGAAACGGGCCGCATGTCACCCACGGTACGACCCCCCGCTGACAACGGGTCCCGCTCAGTGTTTCTGCGGGGTGCGGGTGCGGTGCTCGACGGGGCCGCGGGCACGCGGCCGCAGGCGTGTCGGGTGCGTCGGGGAGGAGTGGTGCCGGGGG
>NZ_LIQT01000618.1:1323-1742 GCF_001418415.1 Streptomyces hirsutus | reverse complement strand
TCTTCGGCGGCGACGGCAAGGGCGGTTTCATCGTTCCGGAGTTCAACAGGGTCTACGACGGCACCGCGGCCTTTGTCCGGCTCATCGGCCTGGTGGCCAGGACGCAGCTCACGCTCAGCCAGATCGATGCGCGTATCCCGCGTGCGCACGTGATCAGGCGTGACCTGGCGACCCCGTGGGCGGTCAAGGGACTCGTGATGCGGCGGGTCGTCGAGGAGGCCGGTGACCGCTTCGTGGACACCACTGACGGTGTGCGCGTGGTGGAAGCCGACGGCCGCTGGGTGATGGTGCTGCCCGACCCGGCCGAGGCGGTCACCCACCTGTGGGCCGAGGGCCCCGACGACGCCTCCGCCCAGGCTCTGCTCGACGAGTGGGCAGCGGTCGTGGACAGCGCCGGACGGTAGCCGGAACCGGGCGAA
>NZ_LIQT01000618.1:0-1308 GCF_001418415.1 Streptomyces hirsutus | reverse complement strand
CGCGTCCGGACGCGTCCATGTCGTTGATCACCAACGTGATGGACCACAGCCTCGACGAGGGATACGCCGAGGCTGCCGCGCGGAAGCAGGCCGACGGCAGCGGAGGCATGCCGAAGACCCTCAGGGCGAAACTGGGTCTCGCCGGCGGTCTGGTCCTCGCGGCCCTGGTGGTGACCGTCGGAGCCGCGCAGGCCAGAGTGGAGGCTCCCGTCGTCGCCAAGGAGCGCGAGGAACTGATCGACAGGATCGACCGGGAAACCGAGGCGGCGGACAAGCTCGAGGACGGCATCGACGCCCTCCGCGCCGAGGTGAGCGCGCGGCAGCGCGAGGCGCTCAGGCGCAGCGGCCAGAGCAACCGCACCGATCTGGTGGGCGTCCTGGCGGGCGCTGTCGCGGTGCACGGGCCCGGCGTGAAGCTCGTGGTGAACGACGCCAAGGACACGAGCACCGGCGGAGACGGCGACGCTCGTTCGACCACCGGGTTCTCCGACACCGGGCGGGTCCGCGACCGGGACATGCAGCGTGTGGTCAACGGCCTGTGGGAGTCCGGCGCCGAGGCGATTTCCATCAACGGGCAGCGGCTGACCGCCCTCTCGGCGATCAGGGCGGCGGGAGACGCGATACTGGTCGACAACAGGCCGCTGGTGCCCCCGTACACGGTCTTCGCCGTGGGGGACGGCCGCCAGTTGAGCAGCCGGTTCCAGAACAGCTCGGACGGGCTGTATCTGCATGCCCTGCAGGAGAACTACGACATCCGTACCGCTCTCTCGGTGGAGGACGACCTCCGGCTGCCCGCCGCACCGAGTGTGATCGTCCGAACTGCTCAACCGATAACCGAGACCGCACCTGAGAAAGGCACATCGTGATCGCCGTACTGGGCCTCGTCGTGGGAGTCGTGGTCGGCCTGTTGGTCCGGCCCGAGGTTCCGGCGGTCGTCGAGCCGTACCTGCCGATCGCCGTCGTGGCGGCCCTCGACGCCGTCTTCGGCGGGCTGCGGGCCATGCTCGACGGCATTTTCGACGACAAGGTCTTCGTCGTGTCGTTCCTGTCCAACGTGGTCGTTGCCGCGCTGATCGTCTTCCTCGGCGATGAGCTGGGTGTGGGTGCCCAGCTGTCCACGGGCGTGGTGGTCGTCCTCGGTATCCGGATCTTCTCCAACGCCGCGGCGATCCGCCGGCACGTCTTCCGGGCGTGAGGCCGATGAGCGACCAGGACCACGAGCCCGAGCACAAGCACCCCCGTCAGGACGACAGGATGACGCCCGAGCCGCCGGCCGGACCGCACGCGGCCCCCGGAGCCCGCCAGGAG
>NZ_LIQT01000617.1 GCF_001418415.1 Streptomyces hirsutus | reverse complement strand
TCGGCGAGTCCGGCTGCGGCAAGACCACCCTCGGGCGGTCGGTGCTGCGGCTGGTGGACATCACCGAGGGGTCGGTCGTCCTGGACGGCACCGACCTGGCGAAGCTGCCGAGCGAGGAGATGCGCCGCTTCCGGCGCCGGCTCCAGATGGTCTTCCAGGACCCGCTGGGCTCGCTCAACCCCCGGCAGAACATCGAGTCGATCCTGTCCGAGGGCATGGTCGCCCACGGCATCGGCAAGAACCAGGAGGAGCGCCGCGAGAAGATCAAGGCGATCCTGGAGCGGGTCGGCCTGCCCTCCAACGCCCTGGCCCGCTACCCGCACGAGTTCTCCGGCGGCCAGCGCCAGCGCATCGGCATCGCCCGCGCGCTGGTCCTCGAGCCGGACGTGATCATCTGCGACGAGCCGGTCTCCGCGCTCGACGTGTCGATCCAGGCCCAGGTCGTCAACCTGCTGGAGGAACTCCAGGAGGAACTCGGCCTGACCTACCTGGTGATCGCCCACGACCTCGCGGTCGTCCGGCACATCTCCGACGTGATCGGCGTGATGTACCTGGGCTCGCTGGTCGAGGAGGCGCCGAGCGACACGCTGTACGCCGAGCCCAAGCACCCGTACACCAAGGCCCTGATGTCGGCCGTGCCGGTGCCGGACCCGGAGGTGGAGGACCGCCGCGAGCGCATCCTGCTCACCGGCGACCTGCCCTCCCCGGCGAACCCGCCCAGCGGCTGCCGCTTCCACACCCGCTGCCCCTGGGCGCAGGCCGAGAAGTGCGCGACCGAACGGCCGGAGCTGAAGGACGTCGGCGGCGGTCACCGGGTGGCCTGCCACTACGTCGCCGAGATCGCGTCGGGAGAGCTGAAGCCGACCCGGCCGACGGGCATCGAGGCCGTCACGGAAACCGAGGACGTGCTGGCGGAGCGGGCCGAGGGCGAAGCGGAGGTTCCCGCCGCGCTCCTGCCGGCCGACTCGACGACCAAGCCGGACGCCGCGGTGGTCAAGGAGAAGGTGCCGGCAGCGGTCGAGGTCCCGAGCGACCCGACGGCCGATGCCGTCGCGAAGGACCGCGACGCCGCGGGGACGGACGCGTCCGGCAAGGGTCCGGGCGGGACCGACTGACGGACCGCCGTACTCCTCGGACTCCCGGAGCACCGGACGGAGCTGAATCGTCCGGTGCTCCGAGAACTCCTCGGGCCGCAAGTTCGTGCCACCCCTCGCCTTGCTTTGCAAGGCGAGGGGTTCTTTTTGAGTAAGAATGTGAAAGTGCTCCAGCAACTCTTCAGCCCGTCCCTCCTGCACGCGCTCGACCTGATCGGCATCTTCGTCTTCGCGATCTCGGGCGCCCTGCTGGCCGTCCGCAAGAACCTCGACGTCTTCGGCATCGCGGTCCTCGCCGAGGCCACCGCCCTGGGCGGCGGGCTCTTCCGCGACGTGGTCATCGGCGCCGTGCCGCCCGCCGCCTTCACGGACCTCGGGTACTTCGTGACCCCGCTGGTGGCCGTGGCGCTGGTCTTCTTCCTCCACCCGCACGTCGAGCGCATCCAGAACGCCGTCAACTTCTTCGACGCCGCGGGGCTCGGGCTGTTCTGCGTCGTCGGCACCACCAAGGCGTACGACTACGGGCTCGGCCTAACCGCCTCCGCCTGCCTGGGACTGGTCACCGCGGTGGGCGGTGGTGTGCTGCGGGACGTGCTCGCCAACGAGGTGCCCTCGCTGCTGCGCTGGGACCGCGACCTGTACGCCGTACCGGCGCTGGTCGGCGCCACCATGGTGGCCCTGTGCATCCGGTTCGACGCGCTGAACGCGTTCACCAGCACCCTCGCCGTGATCACGGCCTTCGGGCTGCGACTGCTGGCGCTGAGGTACCACTGGCGGGCACCCCGCGCGTGGCAGCGTCGCTCGACGGCCCGCGAAGAGGAGTAGGGGAAGGGCGGGGAGGCGGAGCGGGCGAGAGGATGAGCGGGCGGGAACCCAAAGCTACCGCTTAGTAGGTGACTCTTGTACTGTTCACCCATGCCAGAAGCAGCCTCCGCCCCGGCCGTCCGGGCCGCCATCGGCGACAGTGAGTTCGACCGCGACACCGCGGTCACGCCCCGCGAACCGGGCGTCTACGACATCGACCTCTCCGCCGGCTGGACGATCATCAGCGCCGTCAACGGCGGCTATCTGCTGGCCGTCCTGGGCCGCGCCCTCGCCGACACCCTGCCGCACCCGGACCCGTTCACCCTCTCCGCGCACTATCTGACCGCCTCCCAGCCGGGCCCGGCGGTCGTCCGTACCCAGACCGTACGCACCGGACGCACCCTCTCGACCGGGCAGGCGTCCCTCTTCCAGAGGGACGACCAGGGCCGTGAGGTCGAGCGCATCCGCCTCCTGGCCTCCTACGGCGACCTGGGCGCCCTCCCCGACGACGTCCGTACGTCGGCCGAGCCGCCCGCGATACCGCCCATGGACCAGTGCTTCGGTCCTGAGGACGGTCCGGCCCCCGTCGACGGCAGCTCCGCCATCATGGACCGGCTGATGCTCAAGCTCGACCCGTCGACCCTCGGCTGGGCCCTCGGAAAGCCTTCCGGCAAGGGGGAGATGCGCGCCTGGTTCGGGCTCGCCGACGGCCGGGAGCACGACCCGCTCTCCCTGCTCCTCGCGGTGGACGCGCTGCCTCCCACCGCCTTCGAACTCGGGCTCAAGGGCTGGGTCCCCACGGTCGAGCTGACGGTGCACGTCCGCTCCCGCCCGGCGCCCGGCCCGCTGCGGGTGTCGATCACCACCCGCAACCTCGCCGGCGGCTTCCTCGAGGAGGACGCCGAGGTCTGGGACAGCGCGGACCGGCTGGTCGCCCAGTCCCGTCAGCTTGCCCGGGTGCGCCTGGGCTGAGCGGTCCTTCGCGGTACGGCCGGCGGCGGGTCAGCCGGCCGTACCGACGCCGGCCGCACCTCTGCCGGAGGTGCCTTCGTCGGCCGGGCGGTCCAGCCAGTGCAGGCGGCCGATGCTGATCAGCCGCAGCCGACGGGCCGCCGTCCGTGCCACGCGTTCCCGCGCCCGGTCCCCGTGGCCGGGCTCCGACGTCGTCACCGGGGTCCCCGCCGAGGCCGGAGCCTCCAGGAAGAGGCATCCCGTGGCGATCATCTGGTCGACGTAGAGCTGGGCCAGCATCAGCAGGTCGTCCGCGCTCCAGCCCGCGGACACCGGGTCCTCGGCCAGCGTCTTCGCGACCTCCTCGGTGAACCGGGCGAGCTGGTCGCGTATCGCCTCCCGGACCGCCCGCACCCCGCCGTGCCGTTCACGGACGATGAACCGCATGTGGGCCGGGTACCGGTCCACATGCCCGGCGATCGACTCCACGGCGCGCGCGATGCGCTCCTCGGCGTCACCGGTCGCGGACACCGCCGTCCCGATCAACGGGTGCAGGCTCTCGAGCGCCTCCCCGACCAGCGCCACGCCCAGATCCTCGACCGAGCGGAAGTGCCGGTAGAAGGCGGTCGGGGCGATCCCCACGGCCCGGGTGACCTCACGCAGACCCAGGCTGCCGAGACTCTGCTCCTCGAGCAGTTCCAGCGCCGCGTCGAGGAGCGCTCGCCGGGTCCTCTGCTTCTGCGCCTGCCGGGTGCCGAGGGGGTGACTCATGCCATGCAGTCAACAACTGTTCTCCGGAATCGCAAAGCGTGATGCCGTGCGCCGAGTGTTTAGACTGACCAGTCAGTGAACACTCGTACCGTAATCGTTCGCCGACCGTCGCACCGAGTACCGAGGCGAACCCGGACCGAACCCGAACCTCGAAGCCTGGAGGATCCGACCCGTGCTGTTCCTCGTCGCCGCGCTTCTGCTGATGGGCGTCGTCCTGGGCACCGTGGCCCACGCGCCCCTGACCGTCTCCGCGGCCGGGGGCGCCGTCATCGCCGTCTGGCTCGCCGTCTTCGCCCTGCGCGAGCGCCACGACCGCATCCACCGGGAGGGCTGAACGCCATGCGTCTCACCTCACCGGCCGCCCATCGCATCGCGACCCACCGCACCGCAACGCACCGAACCGCCGTCGACACCCGCACCCGAACCGCTGTCCAGGACTCCGACGGCATGGCGGTCGCGTCCTTCGTCCTGGGCCTGCTGGGTCTGCTCGTCCTCAACATCGTTCTCGGGCCGATCGCCATCGTGCTGGCGGGCACCGCCCTGCGGCGGGGCACCACCCGGCGCGGACGCGCCTGCCTGGGCCTCGGCCTGGGCATCGCCGACCTGCTGGTCCTGCTGGCGTTGATGCAGATGAACGACACGATCTCCTGGAGCTTCTGAGCCGGCGGGGCATCCCGGCCGACCGCACCCCGAAGCCACCGGGCACGGGCCGTAGAATCGGCCCCACCATGGCTTACCTCGACCACGCCGCGACCACCCCGATGCTTCCCGAGGCAGTCGAGGCACTCACCGCGCACCTCGGCGTCACCGGCAACGCCTCCTCCCTCCACGCCGCCGGCCGACGTGCCCGCCGGAGTGTCGAGGAAGCCCGCGAAGCCCTCGCCGAAGCCCTCGGAGCCCGTCCCAGCGAGGTGGTCTTCACCTCCGGCGGGACCGAGGCCGACAATCTCGCCGTGAAGGGCCTGTACTGGGCCCGGCGCGACGCCGAACCGGCCCGCACCCGGGTCCTCGCCAGCCCCGTCGAACACCATGCCGTCCTGGACACCGTCCACTGGCTCGGCGAGCACGAGGGCGCCGTCGTCGAGTACCTGCCGGTCGACTCCCACGGACGGGTCCACCCGGACGCCCTGCGCGAGGCGATCGCCCGCAACCCCGACGACGTGGCCCTGGCCACCGTGATGTGGGCCAACAACGAGATCGGGACGATTCTGCCGGTCCGTGAACTCGCCGAGACCGCCGCCGAGTTCGGTGTCCCGCTGCACTCCGACGCCGTCCAGGCCTTCGGCCAGGTGCCCGTGGACTTCGCCTCGTCGGGGCTCGCCGCGATGACCGTCTCGGGCCACAAGATCGGCGGCCCGTACGGCATCGGAGCGCTGGTCCTGGGCCGTGAGTACACCCCCGTACCGGTGCTGCACGGCGGAGGTCAGGAGCGGCACGTCCGCTCCGGCACGCTCGACGTGCCCGCCGTCGCCTCCTTCGCCGTCGCCGGCCGGCTCGCCGCCGAGCGGCGGGAATGGTTCGCCCGCGAGGTCGGCGCGCTCCGCGACGACCTGATCGCCGCGGTCCACGAGGCCGTCCCGGACGCCGTCCTCGGCGGCGACCCCGCGTCCGGGGGACGGCTTCCGGCCAACGCCCACTTCACGTTCCCCGGCTGTGAGGGCGACTCCCTGCTGCTCCTGCTCGACGCCCAGGGCATCGAGTGCTCCACCGGTTCCGCCTGCACCGCCGGTGTCGCCCAGCCCAGCCACGTCCTGCTGGCCACCGGCACCGACCCGGACCTGGCCCGCGGCACCCTCCGCTTCTCCCTCGGTCACACCTCCACCCGGGCCGACGTCGAGGAACTGGCGAAGGCCATCGGGCCGGCGGTGGAGCGTGCGCGGGCGGCGGGGCTGACCTGACGTCCCCCGGGCACGACGACGACCTACGAGACGGGTTCCCTTCGCCGGTATGACCCGGATCAGGTGACTAGGGGTCGCCTTCCGGTCTTGCGACCTTCCGGCCTCTCAGCCCGACCGTCGACGTCGGCACCAGCGGAAACCGAAGCTTCGCGCTGAAGTCGGCTACTCCGGTCGAACTCCCTCACTCATCCCGTAGGCCTGTTCTTATGATAGAACGCCCGCTTCTGGATGGAAGAGGGTAGGTTGAGGTTTTTTGTCCAGTTTTTCGGGTGGCGGGGTCAGGCCGTCGCCGTGAGCGCCTGACGTACGAGCTTCATGTAGCGCTCCCAGTCCCAGTGCGGGCCCGGGTCGGTGTGATCCGTCCCCGGCACCTCGATGTGGCCGATGATGTGTTTCCGGTCGACCGGGATGTCGTAGCGGGCGCAGATCCGGG
>NZ_LIQT01000616.1 GCF_001418415.1 Streptomyces hirsutus | reverse complement strand
GAAGTCGGGGCTGCGCAGCCCGGCCCGGCCGAACACCGCCAGGTCGAACGCCGACGACACCTGGCCCGGGGCGTCGTAGCCGTCGGGCGACTCCACCTGCGTGTCGTGGGCGCCGAGGGCGTGGGCCTTGTCCTGCATCCGCTGCGTGGTGGCCTCCCAGCCGCCGTTGAGCGCGGCCAGCACATGCACGGCGTCGTTTCCCGAGCTGAGGAAGACCCCGTTCCACAGGTCGGAGATCCGGTACGTGAGATCCTCCGCGACCCCGACGCGGCTGCTGCCGGGGCCGATGCCCGCCAGTTCCTCCTCGCTGACGGTGTGCCGGACGTCGGCGGGCAGCACGGGCAGCACGGTGAGCGCGAACAGGGTCTTGAGGGTGCTGGCGGGCGGCAGCCTGCGGTGCGCGTCGTGCGCGGCGAGCACCTCACCGGAGTCGGCGTCGGCCACCAGCCACGACCGGGCGGACAGCTCCGGGACCTCGGGTGCCCCGGCGCGCGGGCGGACCTGGGTGCCGGAGCGGTACAGCAGCGCATCCGGCGCGACCCCGGCCTCGGCCCCTGATTCCGGGGCGGCTCGTGCTCCGGAGCCGGGCGACGGCGCGGGGTCCGCGACCGTGCCGGCGGTCGCCGCGGCGGGGGCGAGCGCCAGCAGGCCCGCTGCGCAGAGGGCACAAGTGGACACGGCAGCCCGCGAAGCAAGTCCGATAGTCATACCGAAAACGTAGGAAGGGGACCCCGGACAGCCGTGGTGACCGGGCCGGAGGCCCTCCGTAAGCACCCGGATGCCGCACGGCGGTACGGCGGCTCCTCGTGGCGGGGGAGGAAGGACTGCCGGACGCCGTCAGCTGCCGGGCAGGGTGGGCTGGACGCGCCGGAGGAAGGTCGCGTTGTCGGGGGTCTCGCGCATCCGCTCCAGCAGCGTCTCCAGGCCGGCCTGCCCCTCCCGGGACTGCAGCACCCGCCTCAGACCGCGTGCGGCCGAAAACTCCGCCGGGTTGAGCAGCAGTTCCTCACGGCGGGTGCCGGACGGGACGATGTCGACGGCCGGAAACAGCCGGCGGGACGCCGCTTCGCGGCTCAGCCGGAGCTCCATGTTGCCGGTGCTCTTGAGTTCCTCGAAGTAGAACTCGTCGGCGCGGGAGCCGGTCTCCACCAGGGCCGAGGCGAGAATCGTGAGCGAACCGCCCTCCTCGGCCCGGCGCGCGGCACCGAAGAACCGCTTCGGCCCGATCAGCGCCGAGGTGTCGACCCCGCCGCTCATGGTGCGGCCACCGGAGGCGGCGGCGTTGTTGTACGCCCGGCAGAGCCGGGTCAGCGAGTCGAGCAGGATGACGACGTCCTCGCCCGCCTCCACCAGCCGCTTGGCCCGCTCGATCACCAGCTCGGCCAGGGCGATGTGCTGCTTGGCGGGCCTGTCGAAGGTCGAGGCGTACACCTCGCCGTGCACCGAGCGCCGCATGTCGGTGACCTCCTCGGGGCGTTCGTCGAGCAGTACCACCATCAGGCGGCACTCGGGGTGGTTGCCCGCGACGGCCGCCGCCAGCTGCTGGATCAACACGGTCTTGCCGGTCTTCGGCGGGGCCACGAGCAAACCTCGCTGCCCCTTGCCGACAGGGGCGAGCAGATCGATGACGCGCCCGGCCAGACCGGACGCGGGGTGCTCCAGGCGCAGCCGCTCCTGCGGGTGAAGCGGTGTCAGGTCCCCGAAGCGGGGCCGGCCGCGCAGTGCTTCGGGGGTGCGGCCGTTGATCCGGGTGACCTCGGTCAGGCCGTTCCGGTCGCCGCGCAGGCCCTCGATCAGGTCGCCCTTGCGCAGGCCGTACCTGCGGAGCGTGGCGGGGGAGACGGCGAGGTCGGAGGGGGAGGGCAGGCAGGTGCCGGCCCGCAGGTGCCCCTTCCCGTCCGCATCGACGTCGAGGACGCCGCTGACGGGCTGGGGCTGCTGCCGGACGGAGGGGCGGTCGAGTGTGGGGGTGGCCATGGGTCGGTCCTTTCGTGGACGACTGGGGTGGAAGGAACACACGCGGGGAAGGGGAGAGCCGCGCAGGAGGACGCGTCCAGCGCCCGGGGCGGTGGGAACAGCACCTCGGCCATGGCGGTGAAGCCGGCTCACGAGGTGGTGTGGAAAGCCGGAAGGCCGGCCCGAAACGACGGGCGGAACGGCGTACCGAGGAGAATCCTGGGAAGAACTGGCACCGACGCCCGTACCAGGGCGTAAAAGGGGGTGCTTTTCGCACTGTACCACGGCGTCACGGGTTCACGGGGTATGCGTGTGCGAGGGGGCGAAGCCGGAAAGGGCCCGCCGGAGGCGACCGGCGGGTCCCGGGGCAGGGCAGGGGGAGCGGTTCAGGCCGAACGGTCCTGCGCGGCATGTGCGATCTGGTCGAACTTCGCGCCCATGGCCGCCTGGAGTGCCTGCGCACCCGACAAGGGCCGGACCATCACAGTGAGTTGGTCGATGCGGCCCTCGTCGTCGACATGGATGATGTCGCAGCCCTCGACCTCACGGTCGCCCACGCGAGCGGTGAACACGAGGACGTGGTCACGGCCGTTCGCGTCATTGACCTCCCGCACATAGCGGAAGTCCTCGAAGACCTCCGCCACCGCGTGCAGGATCGCCGCGGTGATCGGCCTGCCGGTGTAGGACTTGAAGACGACCGGACTGGAGAAGACGACATCCTCCGCCAGTAGCGCTTCGGCGGCGTTCATGTCGTGCGCCTCCACGGCCTCACGGAATGCCCGCATCACAGCTCCTCACAGTCAACGGATCACACAGTGCGCACGAGGGTAGCCCCACGGCCGGCTCCCGGGTCTAGGCTGATCCGATGTTCAGCCCCGAAGGCCCCCGCCTGCGCGAACTCGCCGTCCAGGTGCTCTCGTCCGTGGAACGCGGATACGACCTCCTCGCGCCGAAATTCGACCACACCCCCTTCCGTACGTCCGACTCGGTGCTCGACGCCACCGCCGTGGCACTGCGGAGGCTGGGGCCGTTCGACGCCGGACTCGATCTGTGCTGCGGCACCGGCGCGGGCATGGACGTCCTGGCGAGGGTGTGCCGCCGGAGCGTCACCGGCGTCGACTTCAGCGCGGGCATGCTCGGCGTCGCGCGCGGGCGAACCGGGCCCGAGGGCCCGACGGCCGGCTGGGTGCGGGCGGACGCACGGGCGCTGCCGTTCGGGCCGGCCTTCGACCTGGTGGTGAGTTTCGGGGCGTTCGGCCACTTCCTGCCGCGCGAGCTGCCAGGGCTGTTCACCCAGGTCCACCGGGTGCTGCGGCCCGGGGGACGGTTCGCCTTCCCGGTGGTCGCCCCGCCCCGGACGGGCTCGCTCGAGCACGGGATGCTCCTGGGCTTCGACATGGTGATGCGGGTGCGCAACGCGGTGTGGCGTCCGCCGTTCGTCATGTACTACCGCGCCCTCCGCTTCGGTGCTCTCCGGCGTGAGCTGGACCGGGCCGGATTCCGGGTCGAACTCCATCCGCTGCCCGAGTTCGGGCGGCGGCCGGACGGCAGCCCCCGGGTCCGCCTGGTCGTCGCCGAGCGGCCCGTGGAGCAGCAGGCCGGCCGCGGGCCGTCCGCCGTGCCGGTCAGACCGCGGCAGGCAGAGTGAACTCGTACACCAGAGCGTCCTGTTGGGCGTCCACGATCAGCTCGGTGATCTCCAGGGGCCGGGCGTACTGGTCGTGCACCCGCCGGGTGACCCGAACGGACGGTGTACCCGCGATCCGGGTGATCGTGTCGCGGTGGTGCAGTGTCAGCCCGGCCCTGCGCAGCCAGTCGTAGGCGCGCCGCAGTTCCGCGGCGGTGGTGCCGTCGGCCCGGTCGCGGTAGCGCGCCAGCTCCTCGACCTCGGCGAGCGCGACGGTGGAGAACGAGGTCACGGCCGTCCGCAGTTCGTGCCCGTCGGCCGACGCGGACCAGTAGCGGTGCACCAGGGTCGGCCGGGAGGGCGCCAGGGCCAGCGCCTCGGCATGCCCGGGAGGCGGAGACTCCCAGGACACGGTGGCCCGCGCCATCGCGTCCCGGCCGACGTGCCGCGCGCCGACCGGGAAGGTGAGCGCCGCGGGCGTCTCCACCGGCGGGCCCTTCAGAGTCGCATGGCTGCCCCGTCGGTCGGTGGTGACCAGGCCGTCGCGGCGCAGCATCTCCAGCGCCTGTCGTACGGTCTCCCGGCTCACCCCGAAGTGATCGGCCAACTGCCGCTCACCCGGGAGCCGTTCGCCGGGCGGAATGGCTCCGCCGCGCAGCGCGCCGAGTAACTCCGTCGCGATCCGCCGGTAGAGCGGCTCGTCTTCGGGGTGCGCGGGATCGTGCGGTGGGGTGGACGGGGCGGTGGGTGGAGAAGCCTGCGGAGGGTCGTGCGGGGTGGTGCGGGCCATGCCGCGCCTCCTGTTGGTGACGTTCCGTAGCGGTGTGGGCTCGTTGCGCCACCACATCTACCATTGGTCTAAACCAGCAGGGAAGGGCGGTCCGTGAGTTCGGCCGAAACGGGACCGGGCCGGTGCCCGCCGCGCGGCGCCGTGCGGGAGGGTGCGTGCGGTGCGGCGGCGGCCGAGTCCCATGGTTCTGGAGCCGGATGGGATACGGGAGCCGCCGGGCCGTCCTGTCCGAAAGTCCGCGGTGCGGTCCCTCAGATGTACGAGCGCATCCAGCGGAGCTGGGCCGCCTCCTGGAAGGGGCCGCCGCCCTCGTGGTCGTTGAAGTCGTACACCTCGATCGCCTTGTCGTCGTGCGTCCAGGCGTTGAACGCCGCGAAGACCGTCGAGGGCGGGCAGGTCTGGTCCTCGAGGCCCGTCGAGAACAGCGCGGGTGCCGAGCCGCGGGCGGCGAAGTGCACGCCGTCGAAGTAGGACAGGGTGCGCAGGGCGTCCCCGGTGCGGCCCCGGTGCGTCCTGAGGTGGAGGCCTATCTCCCGGTACGGATGCCGGTCGGTGAGCGTCGCCGCCCGCGGGAAGTCGCACAGGAACGGCACGTCCGGGGCCACCGCCGCGAGGTCCGGGACCAGGCCGCCCACCGCGAGGGTGATGCCGCCGCCCTGGCTCGAGCCGAGGACCGCGGTGCGCGCCGCGTCCGTCAGGGGGTGGGAACGGGCGGCCTCCACCGCGCGCACCGCGTCCGTGAACACCCGGCGGTAGTAGTAGTTCTCGGGCGCGTCGATGCCGCGCGTCATGAACCCGGGGTACGCGGGCGCGCCGCCCACCGGGTCCGCCGTGTCACCGCCGCCGCCCCAGGCGCTGCCCTGGCCGCGGGTGTCCATCACGAAGTGCGCCCGGCCCGTCGAGGCCCACAGCAGGTGCTCGTGGGGCAGCCCGCGGCCGCCGCCGTAGCCGATGAACTGCACGACCAGCGGCAGCGGCGCCCCGGCCCCGGCCGGCAGTGTCAGCCAGCCCTTGACCGGATGGCCCCCGAACCCGGCGAACGTCACGTCGAGGACCCGCACGGTGGACAGGCCGGTGTCGACCGGTTCGAAGCGGGCGTCCAGGTCGTGCTCGCGCGCCTCCGCGAGGGTCCCGGACCAGAACGCGTCGAAGTCCCCCGGTGCGGTGGACGCGCTCCGGTACTCGCGCAGCTCGTCGAGGGGAAGGTCGAACAGGGGCATGAGGAACCGCCTTTGCGCCGGGACAGTACGAAGCGATCACACCGTACGTGGGCCGTCGGAGCACCCGCCAGACCCTGCGCCGGACTTGATCCATGCTTACGCAAGAAAGGAGAGGCGCAGGTGAAGGGCATGGAAAGCGTTTGCCCTCACCGGGTCCGGAACGGCAGCCGCTCCGGCCTCGGAGCAGCCCGGCCCCGATGCGGCCGGCCGGCGTGGCGGCGGTGGCGCGGACCCGGTGAGCGGTGCGGGTCAGCCGAAGCGCTCGATACGGATGCGGTCCACGGGCTGTCCGGCCGCGACGAGCAGTCTGGAGGCATGCTCGGCAAAGGAGTTGGAACCGCACACATAGGCCTCCCACCCACCCGGAGGAGCTTCGGCCAGGAGCGGCGCCACATGTGCGGCCGTCATACGTCCCACGGCCGTGCCCTCCGGCGCGCTCCGGGTGAACACCCGCAGGGTCTCCGCGCCGAACTCGCCCGCGTAGATCAGCTCCTCGGGACTGCGCGCCGACACCAGCAGTCTCAGGGGCAGAGACAGACCCCGGGCCCTGTGGTGCCGCACCATCGACATCAGCGGGACCACGCCCGAGCCGGCGCCCACCAGCAGCGCGGGCCGGTCGCCCGGCCAGGCGAAGAAGCCGCTCAGCGGGCCGCGCACCTCGACCCGGTCACCGGGCCGGGCCACCGAGTGGAACCAGCCCGACACCTCGCCGTCCGTCACGTGGTCCAGGGTCAGCTCGATGTGCCCGGAGTCGTCCGGCGCGGACGCGATCGAGTAGTGGCGCTGGGCCACGTAGCCGTCCTCGGCGGTCAACCGCAGCAGCAGATGCTGGCCGGGCACATGCCCCGGCCAGCCGGGCACGGCGAAGCGGAAGGTCGCGGCGCGCGGGGTCTCGCGACGGATGTCGGTCAGTGTCGCCGTCCGCCATACCGAGGCCGTCTGCTCGCTCACCCCGATGCGTCCGGGTACGGCGAACCGTGTCGGAGGGGTGAACGGTGCCGACGAGACCTCCGCCCCCCGGCTCCGGGCCTGCTGCGGCTGTGCCGCCCCCTCGATCACCTCAGCCATTCCCGTCGTCTCCGTCACCGGAGTACCGCTGTTCCTCCCAGGGATTGCCCCGCGCGTGGTAGCCGTTGCCTTCCCAGAAGCCCGGCTCGTCATGGTCGAGGAGCCGCAGGCCCGCGATCCACTTGACGCTCTTCCAGAAGTACAGATGGGGCACGACCAGCCGGACCGGGCCGCCGTGCTCGGGCGGGAGCGGCCGGCCGTCGTACTCCCAGGCGATCCAGGCCCGCCCGCCGGTCAGGTCCGCGAGCGGCAGGTTCGCCGTGTAGCCGGTGTGCGAGTAGGCGACGACATGGGTGGCCGACCCATGGGGCCGGGCGACGTCCCAGAAGGTGTCCAGGGAGACACCCCCGAACCGCACCCCGAACTTCGACCAGCCCGTCACACAGTGGATCGCACCCTCGTACGCCGAGGCCGGCAGGGCGTGGGCCTGCTCCCAGGTCCAGGTGCGGGGCTCCGCCACCAGCCCGTCGATCCGCAGCGCCCAGTCGGCGGGCGCGAGGTCCGGCGTGACCTCGGCGGAGAGTACGGGCCATTCGTCGCCGGCGTCGTACTGGCCGGGTGGCAGGCCGGGGTTGTGCACGCGGGGGCGGCCGGTGAAGCCGCGGGTGATGTTCACGTGATCGACAATTCCGTTGCGAGTGGTGCTCAGGTGGTTCCGGGCTCAACCGTACGGGGTGCCCGGGACCGCCCGCACACTTGTCCCGCCCGCCTACCTGCTCACCCGCCCACCCACCCGTCGGCCCACCCGCCGGCCACCCGCTCCGCGATCCCGACGACCGCAGGAGAAGTGCCGGACGGCCGGTGGT
>NZ_LIQT01000615.1 GCF_001418415.1 Streptomyces hirsutus | reverse complement strand
CATCGCCGTCGTCCTGGGCGGCGGTGGCGCTCGCCTGCGGGGCTGCCGGGCCGGTGAACGGTCCCTGGGGCTCGTGGGTCACCGCGGAGAGGGCCTCGGTTCCGCCGGCGGCGACGGTGACGTCCTCCGGCGCCTGGGCGGCCACGGCCTCCTGGACCGGAGAGTCCGGCGCCACGGCGGCGACGGGGGCGGCGTCCGCCTCGGGCGCCGGCACCTGCTCCCCGGCAGCCGGTGCCGGTACGGGCTCGGCGCCCTGACCCGCATCCTGACCCGCGTCCGGGACGGGGGACGGTACGGCGTCCGCGGCGGGACCGGCTGCGTACCCGGGGCTCCCGGGCAGCCCGGCGGTCGCACCGACGGCCGAACCCGGTTCCGTGCTCGAACCCGCCTCGGGTCCGGTCGCCTCGGCCGTCGGTACGGAAGAGCCCTCGGACCCCGCAAGGCCCTCCGGACCCGGAGCCCCCTCCGGACCCGGCGCGGGAACGGCGTCCGCGACCGGTGCGCCCGGGGTGCTCTGCCGGTCCGCCGCGGCCGCGGCGGCCTGCGGCGCGTCCTGCGGCTGACCGGCGCCCGCCTCCGTCGCGACGCGGGCGACCAGCGCCTGGGCGGCCCCCAGGGACCGCTGAGACGGAACAACCGTTTCCGCTTGGGCGGTCGCACCCACCGCCGCATGGGCGCCCCAGGGATGCGCCGCCTGCGGGACCGCTTCCCGGGTGCGCGGCACGTCGAGGTACTCGGGGCCGGCGGACGGCAGGCCTGCCTGGCGCACCGGCACGTCGGCGGGGCCGCGGTCGGCAAGGGAGCGGACCGGGCCGGCGGTGGTGCTGGGAATGGGCGGGCCGAGGTGCAGCGGCCGGCGCGGCGCGGCCGGCGCCTGCGACCCGTGCGTGACCGCGGGACCGGGCGCCTGCTTCTGCCCGGGATCGGGCAGGCGGACGCCACCGAGGTCGACCGACCCGGTGTCCCGGCCGGACGTCTCGTGCGGTCCCGGCTCGTGCACGGTCTCGACGACCGGCTCCGGCGCGGGTGGGGCGACCTCGTTGCCCCAGGCGCCCTGGGCGCCCGGCAGCAGCAGGTCTTCGTCCTCGGCGGAACTCTCGGAGAGGTAGGTGTACGAGTCGGGCGCGGGGACGCCCGGCTGCTCCACCATGCCTGCGTTCTCCGGCTGTCCCTCGCCCGGGACCTGGCCGGTGTCGGTCATGCGTACCCCTCGCCCATCGGTTAGTGCTCCTACGACCAGCTCACCCGGAACGGCGCACCCGACCGCTCCACACTGAAGAACGAGCGTGCGTCCCCAGCGGTACGAACGGCCTTCCCTAAAAGGCGACAAAGCCATTCACAGGCATTGTCGCTGCCGTACGACCGCCGCGTCAGCTTGATCCGCGACGGTTCCGCTGTGGACTGCGCCACGTTGCGCGTCCTTGGCTTGTGCCGTACCACACACACCTCGGAACGGGCGTGTTTTCGGGACATCGGCCGACGAGTCGGCGGGCGTCCGAGTTGCGGTACAACGATCGGCCAGCCTACCGCGCGCGATACGACAACCCGCCCGCGGGGACGGCATCGGAACAGGGCGGCGCGCTCAGGTGGTACGCGTCGGCAGCACGCCGCTGAGCAGGAACGCGACGCTCCGTTCGGTCTCCGTCCAGGCCTTGGTGTCGAGCTCGACGGACTGCAGGAGGGCGCACTCGACCCGGTAGCCGTGCTCGGTCAGTTCCCGGCCGATCCGCTCGGCCGCGTCGCGGGTGGCGGCGTGCGTGACGATGCGCTGCGGGCGGCGGTCGGCCACCGCCAGGACCACGGCCGCTCCCCCGCCGCCGACGCGGACGACGTCCGGTTCGGGGAGGTCCTCCAGCACCTGCGGGGCGGTGCCGTGCACGACCTGGAGCTGGACGCCGTGACGGCGGGCGGTGGAGTCGGTGCGCGCGCAGGCCCGCGGGTCGCTGTCGACGGCGATGACCGCGGCGCCGGCCCGCGCCGCCTCGACGGCGAAGGCACCGCTTCCGCAGCCGATGTCCCACACGAGGTCGCCGAGTCTGGGGCCGAGCCGGGCGAGCTGGGAGACGCGCAGCGGCTCCCGTTCGCCCTCGCCGAGGCCGCCGCCGTAGGCGTCGGCCGGCAGCGTCCAGCCACGCGGGCCGGCGGCGGGGTCGCGCCCGGCGATCCAGCCGCCGGACGTGGTGGTGGCCTGGCCGCCGGCGACGATGACGACGTTCGGGTCGCGCCAGGTGTGGTCGGCTGCCCTGTCGGAGGTGACGACGCTGACCTGCTC
Organism: Streptomyces hirsutus; assembly: GCF_001418415.1. GTDB lineage: Bacteria > Actinomycetota > Actinomycetes > Streptomycetales > Streptomycetaceae > Streptomyces > Streptomyces hirsutus. The sequence goes on along the minus strand of NZ_LIQT01000615.1, from coordinate 2,431 downwards.
GCGCGCGGTGCCGAGTTCCTCGCAGATGACGAAGGTGCGGTGGACGCCCTCCATGAGCAGGCCCAGTTCGGCCGGGCCGGCGCCGGGAGACGTAAGAACCGCCACTTTGGTGTGGGCCCGGCATACGTTCACCGCGCGTCGCAGGGTTCGGGGATGTGCGACCACCACGTGTGCGTCGTCCCAGGGCATGCCGGCTCGGGCGAAGGCGGCGGCAACGGAGGAGACCGCGGGGACGACCTCGACCTCCAGGCCGAACTCGGGTGCGCGCAGGGTCCTGACGACGCCGAAGAAGCCCGGGTCGCCGTCGGCGAGGACCACCGCCGTGCCGCGGTGGCCGGCGACCCGGCGGGCGGCCAGGGCGACACTGCCGAGCCGGATGCGCTCGGCACCGGCGGGCACCTCGGGAAGTTCCAGGTGGTGCGCGGCGCCTGCCACCAGGGTGGCGGCGCCCAGTGCGGCGCGGGCCGCTGCGGTCAGCGGCGAACCGTCCCAGCCGATCACCGTGACCCGGTCGGCCATCGTTGTCAGTCTCCTGGTGTGCGCGGGGCGTCTTGGGTGTGCGGGGTGCGGTCGGCCGCTCCGCCCGCGGGCGGGCTTGGTGAGAGTACCCGGTACGGTCGTGAACCGGGGCGACCCGCCACCGGCCACCCGTCCGGGAGGATTCCGGACGGGGTTCAGCTCCAGTCGGTGAAGGCGGTGAACTGTCCGGTGTCGGCCAGTTGTTCGGCCGATCCCTCGAGGTCCTCCGGCAGCAGGCTCCACACGATGAAGTCGGTGCGTACGTCCGTCCAGACGCCGTCGTCACCGCGGACGTGGGCTATGCAGGCGTTGCGCAGGACGCCCTCGCTGATGCAGCCGATCTTCTGGGCGACCTGCTGCGAGGCGGTGTTGTCGGCGGCCGTGCGCAGCTCGACGCGTTCCAGCTTCTGGTCGCCGAAGAGCCACTGGGCCGTGGCCATGGCGGCCTCGGAGGCGTAGCCCTCGCCGCGCGCCCAGGGGGCGACGATGTACGAGAGTTCGGTGGACCGGATGTGCCAGTTGGTCTTGGTGAGCTGGATGACGCCCACCAGGCGCTGGGTGAGGAACTCGGTGACGGCGAGGTCCAGTCCGCGTCCGGCCGCGCGTTCGGCGGGGGCGTGCTCGGTGATCCAGGTGCGGGCGGCCTGCTCGGTGAAGGGCTGGGGGACGTCGGTCCAGGCGGCGACCTGCTCGTCGTTCATCATCTCGGTCAGAGGGGGGACGTCGTCCGCGTCGAGGGGACGCAGCACCAACCGCTCCGTGCTGATGGAGATGTTGGGGAAGGTGCTGCTCGTCATGCGCCGCTCCGTAACCTTCGTGACCGTCGGATACCGCTGAACTGCCCAGCATGCAGCATGAAAGCACCGGACCGCACCACGGGGTCCACTCCGTGTACCGGAGTGGACCCCGAGAGTGCCGGACGGGTGCCGGGCGCGGTGCGGGCGGCTGTGCGCCCCCTCGTGCGACCGGCCGTGTGCCCTGTGCCGGTGGTGCGCGTCGCCCGGACCGGACGGCGGATCAGAAGGCGGCGACGACCGAGCCGGCGTACTTGTCGTCGATGAACTTCTTGACCTCGTCGGAGGTGAGCAGCTCGGCGAGCTTCTTCACGCGCGGGTCGTCCTCGTTGCCCTCCTTGACGGCGAGGAAGTTGGCGTGCGGGTTGCCCTCGGCGGCCTCGAGGACGAGGGCGTCCTCGGCCGGCTTGAGGTCGGCCCCGATGGCGTAGTTGCCGTTGACGACCGCGGCGTCGACGTCGGCCAGGGCGCGCGGCGTCTGGGCCGCCTCCAGCTCCTTGAACTTGAGCTTCTTCGGGTTCCCGGTGATGTCCGACGGGGTCGCCTCGAAGCCGACGCCTTCCTTGATCGTGATGATCTTGTTGGCGGCGAGCAGCTGCAGTGCGCGTCCCTCGTTGATGGTGTCGTTGGGGATGGCGATGGTCGCACCGCTCTTCAGCTCGTCGGCCTCCTTGACCTTCTCGGAGTAGAGACCGAGCGGCTCCAGGTGCACGTCGCCGGCGGGCACGATGTGCGTGCCGTTCTTCTTGTTGAAGTCGTCGAGGTACGCCTGGGTCTGGAAGTAGTTGGCGTCCACCGAGCCGTCCTCCGTGGAGGTGTTCGGCGTGACGTAGTCGGTGACCTCCTTGACCTCCAGGTCGAGCCCGGCCTTCTCCGCCAGGTTGTCCTTGACGAAGTTGAGGATCTCGGCGTGCGGCACGGGGCTCGCGGCGACGGTCAGCGGGCCGGAGGCGTCGGACCCGGACTCCTTCTCCGAACCGCAGGCGGTGAGGCCGAGGGTGAGGGCTCCGGCGGCGAGGACGGCGGTGGTGATCTTGACGGTGTTACGCACGAAAAGTGCCTTTCCTTCAGGGTGGTACGGCCCCGACTCGGGGTGGTGCGGGGCCTTCGGGGAAGTG
>NZ_LIQT01000614.1 GCF_001418415.1 Streptomyces hirsutus | reverse complement strand
CGCCCGGCCCCCCTCACCTCCCGGGAGCGTGGATGACCCAAGGCACCGACCGCACCGCCCTCACGTCCCTCACCGCCGTGCAGCTCCTCGACGGCTACCGCACCGGCGCGTTCGGCCCCGTGGCGGTGACCCGCGCGGCGCTGGAGCGGGCCCGGGAGATCCAGCCGGAGGTGAACGCGTTCGTCCGGCTCTTCCCCGAGCAGGCGCTGGAACAGGCCGCCGCGTCCGAGGAGCGGTGGCGGCGCGGCGAGCCGCACGGGCTGCTCGACGGCGTGCCGGTCACGGTGAAGGACATCCTGCTGCTGCGTGGCGCCCCGACCCTGCGCGGCTCGCGCGCCGTCGACCCGGCGGGTCCCTGGGACGAGGACGCGCCGTCGGTGGCGCGGCTGCGGGAGCACGGCGCCGTCTTCCTGGGCAAGACGACGACCCCCGAGTTCGGCTGGAAGGGCGTGACGGACTCCCCGCTCAGCGGCATCACCCGCAACCCGTACGACCCGGCGCGCACCGCGGGCGGCTCCAGCGGGGGCGCGGCGGCGGCCGTGGCGCTGGGCGCGGGACCGCTGGCGCTGGGGACGGACGGCGGGGGCAGCGTCCGCATCCCGGCGGCGTTCTGCGGAATCTTCGCGCTGAAGCCGACGTACGGGAGGGTGCCGCTGTATCCGGCGAGCGCGTTCGGCACGCTGGCGCACGTCGGCCCGATGACGCGGGACGCGGCGGACGCGGCGCTGCTGATGGATGTGATCAGCGGACCGGACTCCCGCGACTGGTCGGCGCTGGCCCCGGCGCCCGGCTCGTTCCGGCAAGGGCTGGACGGCGGGGTGCGGGGGCTGCGGGTGGCGTACTCGCCGTCGCTGGGCGGGCAGGTGGCGGTGGCGCCGGAGGTCGCGGCGGCGGTACGGCGGGCGGTGGAGCGGCTGGCCGCGCTCGGCGCGTACGTGGAGGAGACCGACCCGGACTTCTCGGACCCGGCGGACGCCTTCCACACCCTGTGGTTCTCCGGGGCGGCGCGGGTGGTGCAGCACCTCACCCGTGAGCAACGAGGGCTGCTGGATCCCGGACTGCGGGAGATCTGCGCCACCGGGGCGCGCCGGTCGGCGCTGGACTACCTGGCGGCGGTCGACGTCCGGATGGATCTGGGCCGGCGCATGGGCCGCTTCCACGACACCTACGACCTGCTGGTCACCCCGACCGTGCCCCGCACGGCGTTCGAGGCGGGCGCGGAGGTGCCGAAGGGGGCCGGCCACCGGCGGTGGACGGGCTGGACCCCGTTCACCTACCCGTTCAACCTGACCCAGCAGCCCGCGGCGACCGTCCCCGTCGGCACCGACGCGGCCGGGCTGCCGATCGGCGTCCAGCTCGTGGCCGCCCGCCACGCCGACGCGCTGGTGCTGCGGGCGGCCCACGCGCTGCACGCGTCCGGGGCGGCCCGGGGGCCGGGACTCACGCCCGCCGGAAGCTGAGGCTCTCCCCCGCCGCGCCCGTGCGCCACAGGTCGTTGCACCCGTCGGCCATCTCCGCCAGGCCCTCGACGACCTGGCCCCAGACGATGCCGGGCACCCAGCCCACGTCGCCGTTCAGCAGCAGGTTGTTGCGCTCGTAGAACAGGGCCAGGTCCACGACCGTGGCGCCGGGACCGACCTCGCGGTCGTAGCCGTAGGCCTTGGTGCCCAGTTCCGCGCCCGCGAAGGAGAAATAGCAGAGATCTCCCGGAATGGGGGTGACCGTCGGATTCTCCAGCGGTGGTTCGGATTCCGCGAAGGGCGGGAAAAGGGCATAGATCTCGTTGCGGGCGTATTTGGCGTGGTAGACGTCGCCGGACAGGGGCAGGTAATCCCAGACGGCCGCGCAGGTGACCGGCGCGCGGTCGTCGAGCAACCGGGCCGTACAGGTGATTCCGCGTTTGACCAGCGAGACCTCGACATATCGGTCCATCATGAAGCCCATCGTCCCGCACCGGTCAAGACCGCCCGACCGCCGAACGGGGCCGAAACCGGCGGGAATAATCGGGTTCGATTCGGGTAGCCGCGCGGCCATGGCTCCACCACTGGGAAAACCACTGAGACGACGCGGGGAAGCGTCCACGCCCGTCGGGCTCTCGCGCCGGTCGCTGCTCGCGGGGGTCGCGGCGCTCGGCGCACTGGGCGCGGCGGGCTGCTCGCGCGTACCCACCGAAGCGAGCACGGGCGGCGGTGACCAGCTCGAACGACTCAAGGCGGCGGGTGTGGTCCGCCTGGGCATCGCCGGCGAGATCCCCTTCGGGTACATCGACAAGGACGGCAACCTGACCGGGGAGGCGCCGGAGCTCGCGAAGGTCGTCTTCAAGCGGCTCGGCGTGGACCGGGTACAGCCCGTGCCCACCGAGTTCGGTTCGCTGATCCCGGGCCTGAACTCGCAGCAGTTCGACGTCGTGGCCGCCGGGATGTACATCAATCCCGAGCGGTGCGAACAGGTCATATTCTCCGACCCCGATTACCAGATGCTCGATTCCTTCATCGTGCGCAAGGGCAACCCGAAGGGGTTGAACAACTACAAGGACGTCGTCGAGAAGAAGGCCAAGTTCGCCACCGGCACCGGGTACGCGGAGATCGCGTACGCGGTCGAGGCCGGATATCCGGAGGGCGACATCCTGATCGTCCCCGACCAGGTCGCCGGGCTGAACGCGGTGGAGGCCGGGCGGGTCGACGTCTTCGCCGGTACGGCGCTCACCACCCGCGAGGTGGTGAAGAAGTCCGCCAAGGCGGAGGTCACCGAGCCGTTCCGGCCGATCGTCGGCGGTGAGCCGCACACCGACGGCGGCGGCTTCGCGTTCCGCCCCACCGAGACGAATCTGCGCGACGCCTTCAACGAGGAGCTGGCGAAGCTGAAGGAGAGCGGCGAGCTGCTGCGGATCCTGCGGCCGTTCGGTTTCACCGAGGACGAGATGACGGATCTGACCGCGAAGGAGCTGTGCGGCGGATGACCTCAGGACTCTGGGACCTCGTCCTCAAGGGCGTCTGGGTCACGATCCAGCTGCTGGTGCTCAGCGGGCTGCTCGCGACCGCGGTCGCCTTCGTGGTCGGCATCGCGCGCACCCACCGGCTGAAGTTCGTCCGCTTCCTCGCGGGCCTCTACATCGAGGTGTTCCGCGGCACCTCGGCACTGGTGATGATCTTCTGGGTGTTCTTCGTGCTGCCCCCGGCCTTCGGCTGGCAGCTGGTGCCGCTGTGGGCGGGCACGCTGGCGCTCGGCCTGACCTACGGCGCCTACGGCGCGGAGATCGTGCGCGGCGCGCTGGCCGCCGTCGACCCGGCCCAGCGCGAGGGCGGTATCGCGCTCAGCTTCACGCCCGCGCAGCGGATGCGGCTGATCCTGCTGCCGCAGGCGGTGCCGGAGATGATCCCGCCGTTCTCCAACCTGCTCGTCGAGCTGCTCAAGGGCACCGCCCTGGTGTCGATCATGGGCATGGGCGATCTGGCGTTCAGCGGCAACCTGGTGCGCCTGGCCCTCCAGGAGAGCGCCGAGATCTACACGTACATCCTGATCATCTACTTCGTGATCGCCTTCCTACTCACCCGGATCATGCGCGGTCTGGAGAAGAAGCTGAAGGCCGGCGTCGGAAAGAAGCCCGTGCCCGAACCGGATCTGGAACTGAAGCGGGCCGAGACGACCGGTGTCGGCGGGGGAGGTGCCTGATGAAGTGGGACTGGAGCGCCGTCTCCGAGTTCATGCCGTACTTCTGGGACGGTCTGCTGGTCACCCTGCAGATCCTGGTCCTCGGCTCACTGATCTCGTTCGTCCTCGGTCTGGTGTGGGCCCTGCTGATGCGGGTGCCGTCCCGCTGGGTGACCTGGCCGGTCGGCGGGGTGACGGAGTTCATCCGCAACACCCCGCTGCTGGTGCAGCTGTTCTTCCTGTTCTACGTGCTGCCCGAGTGGGGGGTGACCTTCTCGGCGCTGACCACGGGTGTCGTCGCCATCGGTCTGCACTACTCGACGTACACGATGCAGGTCTACCGCGCGGGCATCGAGGCCGTGCCGGTGGGCCAGTGGGAGGCGGCGACGGCCCTGAACCTGCCGCTGCGCCGGACGTGGACCGCGGTGATCCTGCCGCAGGCCGTGCGCAGGGTGGTCCCCGCGCTCGGCAACTACGTCATCTCGATGCTGAAGGACACGCCCCTGCTGATGGCGATCACCGTGCTGGAGATGCTCGGTGAGGCCCGCCTGTTCTCCCAGCAGCACTTCCAGTTCACCGAGCCCCTGACGGTGATCGGCCTCGCCTTCATCGTCATCTCCTACCTGGCCTCCCTTGCCCTCCGAGCCCTGGAGCGACGCCTTGTCCACTGACAGCACCCAGCCCAGCACCTCTCCCGTCCCCGGCGCCGGAGCCGAGAAGGCGGCCGACCCGGCGGCCGGCACCGCCCGCGCCGCCGGCAGCGAGCTGATCCGGCTGGAGAAGGTCACCAAGCGGTTCGGGACCAACACGGTCCTCGACGACCTGGACTTCTCCGTGGACGCCGGCAAGCACGTCACCCTGATCGGGCCGTCCGGATCGGGAAAGACGACGATCCTGCGGCTGCTGATGACGCTGCTGAAGCCCGAGGAGGGCACGATCACCGTCGACGGGGAGCAGCTGTTCCCCGCACCCGAGAAGCAGGTCCGCGAGATCCGCAAGAAGATCGGGATGGTCTTCCAGCACTTCAACCTGTTCCCGAACATGACCGTGCTGCGGAACATCACCGAGGCACCGGTCACCGTGCTCGGCCTGTCCAAGGACGAGGCCGAGGACCGGGCGCGGGAACTGCTCGAGATGGTCGGGCTGACCGAGCACATCGACAAGCACCCCGCGCAGCTGTCCGGCGGTCAGCAGCAGCGGGTGGCGATCGCGCGGGCGCTGGCGATGCGGCCGCAGGTCCTGCTCCTCGACGAGGTGACCTCGGCGCTCGACCCGGAGCTGGTCGCGGGTGTCCTGGACGTACTGCGGGACATCGCCCGCTCCACCGACATCACGATGCTCTGCGTCACCCACGAGATGAACTTCGCCCGGGACATCTCCGACCGTGTCCTGATGTTCGACCAGGGCCGGATCATCGAGTCGGCCCCGCCGGAGAAGCTCTTCAGCGAGCCCGAGCACGACCGGACCCGGGAGTTCCTCAGCGCGGTCCTGTGACGGCGGGGCGATGTCGGGGGGCGGGCGGCCTCCGGAGCGGGCGGCCTCCGGGGCAACGCCCGAGGTCCACGCGCCGGGACATCCCCTTGGCATATGCCCGTGGACCGGCACCGCAGTTGGGGGAGCCGCAATCTCGTCAACACCCGCTCCCCGAAAGCCGCTTGACGGCTATCGTGGAGAGGATTCGCTGACCGGACTGCGGCACCATGAGCGAGCGCAGGGGGAAACCGTGGCGCTGAAGCACAAGCCGACCGCCCCGCACCACTCGGTCCAGGACGCCCTGCGCGTCCTGGACACGGTGGCGCGGCACACCACCGGAGTCACCGACACCCAGCTCGCCCGCGAGACCGGCCTCGGCCCGGAGCGACTGACCACGCTCCTGTCGATGCTGCGCCGGGAGGCCTACGTGGAGCAGAGCGCCGACGCCACGTACGTCGCCGGGGAGGCCTTCGCCCGCCTCGGCTCGGCCCAGGAACACGAAGCGGCGCTGCACGGCAAACTCCAGCGCACCCTGGACCGGCTCCGCGACCGTGTCGGCGCCGCCGTCTACATGAGCCGGTACGTGGACGGCGAGGTGGAGGTCACCCAGTACGCCGCCGGGCCGGCCGCCCCGAAGGTCCACGAGTGGGTGGACTTCCGCGACGCGGCCCACGCCACCGCCATCGGCAAGAGCCTGCTGACCCAGCTGGACCACAACGGCCGGCGCGAGCATCTCGCCCGGCACCGGACGGTCCGGCTCACCTCGCGCACCATCACCAGCGACAAGGTGCTGCTCTCCCGGCTGGCGTCCCATCCGCCCACGGTGCCGGTGCTCGACCTCCAGGAGTACGCGATCGGCACGGTCTGCGCGGCCGTCCCGGTCACCGCCGGTTCCTCGGTGGGCTGCCTGGCCCTGTCCCTGCCCGTCGAGCACGCCCACCGCCTGCGCCAGGCCGCCGACGCCCTCAACCGCAACGCGGCTCCGGTGCTGCTGTCGCTGGTGATCTAGGCAGCGGGCGCCGGGAGGCGCCGGGCCGGCACGCGGTCGGAAGCACCCCTCGGGAGCGGGTAGTATTTTCCGCGTCGCCGACTGCGGAAGCGGACGGCGGGAGTCACGCGCCGCTAGCTCAGTTGGTTAGAGCAGCTGACTCTTAATCAGCGGGTCCGGGGTTCGAGTCCCTGGCGGCGCACAGTGAAGGGCCTCTCGCGGAAGCGGGAGGCCCTTCGTCGTGCCCGGCCGGGGAGCAGCGCCGGGGTGCGGCGCCGAACGGGCGACGCCGGGGAGCGGTGTCAGAAGGTGACGTCCGAGCAGGCGTAGAACGCGTTGGTCGTGTCGGCGACCGACCACACCGCGAGGATGACGTGGCGCCCGCTCAGCCCGGACGGGATCGTGCCGCTGTGCGAGAGCGTCTGCGGCGGGCGCTGCCCGTTGTAGGGCACCTTCAGGAACGGGGTGAGGTTGAGGTCGGACCGGGCCAGGTTGTGGTTCTGGTTCCAGCCCGGCTTGGTGATGTAGTACGAGAAGTCGCTGGTGGCGTGCATGGCCGTGAACTGCCACCGGAAGGTGTAGTTCTGGCCGCCCGACACCCTGGTGGTCGGCCAGGCGCCGCCCGAGGGCGTCTTCGGGCTGTCGAGCTGGGCGAACCGCGTGTTGTTGGCCGAACAGAGCTGACCGTCGGCGGCGCCGGAGCCGGGGAAGCCCTTCGGGCCCTCGACGCTCTGCGGCTCCCACTGGATGGAACCGCAGTTGGTGACGCTGCCGTTCTGGCAGAGCTTCTGTCTGCTGATGGGCAGATCGGTGTAGCCGTGGCTGCTGGCGCCGCCGGAGGAGAGCACGAGCGCTCCGGTCGTGGCCAGCCCCACCGCGGCTGCGTACAGCTTGGTCTGTGTGCGCATGCTGCCGCTCCTGGGGAACGTGGGGGGAGTTTCGGTGAGCTGGTGCAGGTAGGTCTAGACCAAGTCTCAGATTAGGGCTGCCGCTTGATCATGTCCATACCAATAACGCAGCCCGTTCGGCGCCTCCCCGCACCCGGCCCGGCCCGGCCGCGGCACGTTCTACGGCTCCGTCTCCCCCCGCCCCGCGCAGAACGCCACCGTCAGGTCCTTCACCAGCACCTTGCGCTCGTAGTCGTCCAGGTCCACCAGGCCTCGCAGGGTCAGCCGGGTCACCGTGTCCTCCACCGAGTCCACGACCGAGGTGAGCGCGCTCGCCCGCTGCCGGGCGTCCAGCTCGGCGATCAGGCGCCGGTGTATGGCGGCGGCCACCTCGGGGGCGTACTCCACCCGGACCGGCCGCACCGCGAACACCTCGATCCCCACCGGGCCGGCGTCCGCCGCGACCAGCCGGGTCAGCGCGTCCTGCGCCGTGCCCGCCGTACCGCTCGGCTCACCCGGCGCCTCCACCCGGACCCGGAGCAGCGCCGCCTCGACGCACTCGCGCACGTACCTCTCGTGGTCCTCGACGCCCAGGGCGGCCCGCGCGGTGTCGCGCACCCGCCACACGACCAGGACGACCGCCCGCAGCGCCACCCCACCGCGGTCGGCCGCCTGCATCGGCTCACTGCGCCAGTGGCGCAGCCGCACGTCGACCCGGCGGCGCAGCAGCAACGGGTTCACCCACAGCAGGCCGGTGCGCCGGACGGTCCCGCGGTAGCGGCCGAACAGACCGAGCACCCAGGCCCGCCCGGCCCGGCCGCGCGCCAGCCCGCCGAACCCGAACAGGCCGAGGGCCCCGGCCGCCGCGTACGCCGC
>NZ_LIQT01000613.1 GCF_001418415.1 Streptomyces hirsutus | reverse complement strand
CGGCGGGAGTCGTGCTGTACGAGGCGGCACGCCGCCGCGCCTGAAAGACCGTTCGACACCTTCACCCGTACGGGGTATTCCAGGTCGTCCGGACGGGTGGGAGACATGCTTGACGCGGTCCGGACACATCCGGCGCGTCAAGGCAGTGTCCTAACGTCGGGTCACTCGGTTAGACGAGTGTGGACACCAGAACACCCCGCACACCTACGGGGGACCGCTCGTCGGGACTCGACGACGCTCCCGCGCTGAGCATGGTGAAGGTGCCGAGCGATCCGGCGCAGGTCATCGTCAATCACGCCAGCTTCCGCGTGCAGCTGGGCGTCTCGAACCGACGCGTCCAATCCCAGCGGATCGCACGGCACTTGATCGCGGCCGAGGACACGGCCCGCATCCCCGTCGTCACCACCGTGGGCGCCCCGGGCCGGACCGCGGCCCGTCGGCGCCCCGTCGGCGCCCCGTCGTCTGGAGCGGCCGCTCGGCCCCCGACGACACCGGCGCGCACCGGCTCCTCCAGACCATGCGGAACGGAAGCGTCCGCCACGCCGACGAACCGCTCACCGACGCCGGCGCCACCCAGGTCGTCCCCCGCGCCGGCGACGGTTACGGCTACGGCTACGGCTACGCCGAGGACCCGACCGCCCAGACCCTCGAAACACCCGTCGTCGGCCCCCAGCGCACCCACGGCGGCCGGCAGCCCCTGCTGCCCCCCCTGCGCACCGTCGGCAGCGCCTACGACGAACCGGCGTACGGCGGCCAGGGCTACGGGGACCAGGACTACGACGAGCAGGGTTACGGCCGACAGGGATACGGCGAGCAGGGATACGGCGAACAGGACTACGACAGCGACGAGTTCGGGGACACCGGCGGCCACCGGACCGCCACCGGCCCGAACACCGGCGGCCGCCGGGCCAGGCGCCACGGCGNNCCCTGCTCTCCGCCGCGCTGCTCGTCACCGTCAGCTGGAAGAGCGTCCCCGCCTACGACGCGCCCGACATCATCTACCTCGCCGCCTGGTCCCCGCTGATCATCGCCGGCGCTCCCGTCTACTCCGTCGACGGCCGCCTCGTCGCCCGCGCCTGGCGCCGCCTCGGACCCCGCTCCGACCTCTGGGACCTGCGCCGCTACGTGCTGCGCCGCGGTGCCCTCGTCACCGTCGTCGTCTGCGGACTCACCCTGCTCGTCGGCTCGCTGCTCGGCGGCGCCGTGCGGGACGCCGACCGCGTGGTGGTCCCCGGTCCCGGCGAAGCCCCGCGCAACGAACTCCCGGGTTCCCCGCTTCCGCAGGAGCCCGGCGAGCGCCGGAAGGGGACCCCGTCCGCTTCCACCCCGCCCACCCAGGGCGCCACTTCCGGAACCGGCAGCGCCAGTCCCGCCGAGGGCACCACGACCCCTGGCGCGACCCGCGACACCGGCGGTGGTGTGACCGGCGCGCCCAGCCAGACCCAGGGCACCACCGGCGAGGCCCCGCCCCAGCAGTCGTCCCCGGTGGAACAGGCCCCGAGCACCAGCGCCGGCGCCACCACGGGCGGCGGCACCACCGGAGGCGGCGGCGA
>NZ_LIQT01000612.1 GCF_001418415.1 Streptomyces hirsutus | reverse complement strand
CCCCCCTCCTCACCGCCCTCACGCCCGCCGAGCAGGCCGCCGCGTCCGCCGCCGCCGCCCGGCTGCTCGCCCCGCAGTTGCCCGAGCCGCTGGACCACGTCCTGCTCCAGGCCGACCTGACGGCGGTCGCGCCCGGCCCGCTCCAGCGGCCGCTCGCGGACATGCTGGGGGTGCTGGCGGACGTGGAGTCGAAGGGCGGGGCGACCGTCTACCGGTTCACGCCGGGCTCGGTACGCCGTGCCCTGGACGCCGGCCGGGCCGCCACCGACCTGCACGCCTTCCTCGCCGCGCACTCCCGTACCCCGGTGCCGCAGCCGCTCACGTATCTGATCGACGACGTGGCCCGCAGGCACGGGCATCTGCGGGTGGGCGCGGCCTCCGCGTACGTACGCTGCGACGACGACGCGATGCTGAACGAGATCCTCGCCGACAAGCGGGCCGCGGGACTGGGCCTGCGCCGGCTCGCGCCGACCGTGCTGGCCGCGCAGGCCGATCCGGCCGGCCTGCTGGAGGGGCTGCGCCAGATGGGGTTCGCGCCGGCCGCCGAATCCGCCGAGGGCGACGTCCTGATCACCCGTACCGACGCCCGCCGCACCCCGCCGCGCGCGGCACCCGAGCCGGTCCCGGAGGGGCCGCCGGTGCCCGACGACACGCTGCTCGCGGCGGCGATCCGCGCCGTCCGCGCCGGTGACCTCGCCTCGACCGCCCCGCGCAAGGCCAAGGCCGGGGAGGCGGACGCCGGGGCGGGGAGCGGTGAACTGCCGCGCACCGGGTCCGCCGAGACCCTCGCCACCGTGCAGGCGGCCGTCCTCACCGGCGAGTCGCTGTGGATCGGCTACGTGAACGCGGAGGGCGCCGCCAGCCAGCGCGTCATCGCCCCGGTCCGCGTCGAGGGCGGCTTCGTCACTGCGTACGACCACACGGCCGACGAGGTGCGGACGTACCCGCTGCACCGGATCACCGGGGTCGCGGAACTGGCGGACGACGAGAACTGAGCGGACTCCACCGTCCGGGACGGGTCTCCCCGCGTACGCTGCACCCATGGCGCAGAGCACGGCAGCGGACGTCGACAGCTACCTCTCCGAGGCCCCGGAGGGGCGCAGGGCCGCCCTGGCCGAGCTGCGGCGGTTGTGCGGGGAAGAGCTCAAGGGCTTCGCCGAGGTGATGGCGTACGGCATGCCCGCCTACGAGCGGGACGGCACGGCCGAGATCGCCTTCGCCTCACAGAAGCAGTACGTCTCCTTCTACCTCATGCGCAGCGACGTCCGCGCGGCCTTCGAGGACCGGCTGGCCGGGCACGACATGGGCAAGAGCTGCCTGCGGTTCCGCAAGCCGGAGGACGTGGAGAGCATCGACTTCGGCCTGGTACGTGATCTGCTGCGCGCCACGGCGTCCGGACCGGGCACAGTCTGCTGAGGGGTTCGGCCTGTCGGCGGGTTCGATCTGCCGGCGGGTTCGGTCTCCTGCCGGGGCGTCGTCCGCCGTCCCTGTGGCTGCCGTCACTGCGGCCCCCGGGGGACGGTCGATCAGGCAAACTGGACGTTTGGCCGAGCTGTACCCGTGCAGTGCCCGTGCCGAGCCCGTCGCAGAAAGGCAGCCGCGCGTGAATGGTCCGCTCATCGTCCAGTCCGACAAGACGCTTCTCCTGGAAGTCGACCACGAGCAGGCCGGTGAGTGCCGTCGCGCCATCGCGCCGTTCGCCGAGCTGGAGCGGGCGCCGGAACACATCCACACCTACCGGGTGACCCCGCTCGGCCTGTGGAACGCGCGGGCCGCCGGCCACGACGCCGAGCAGGTCGTGGACGCGCTGGTGAAGTACAGCCGCTACCCGGTGCCGCACGCGCTGCTCGTCGACATCGCCGAGACGATGGACCGCTACGGCCGGCTCAGCCTGCTCAAGCACCCGGCGCACGGCCTCGTCCTCACCAGCACCGACCGGCCCGTGCTGGAGGAGGTGCTGCGCTCCAAGCGGATCGCCCCGCTGGTCGGCGTCCGCGTCGACCCGGACACGGTCGCCGTGCACCCCTCGGAGCGCGGGCAGATCAAGCAGGTGCTGCTGAAGCTGGGCTGGCCCGCCGAGGACCTCGCCGGGTACGTGGACGGCGAGGCGCACGACATCGAACTGCGCGAGGACGGGTGGGCGCTGCGCCCGTACCAGAAGCAGGCGGTGGAGAACTTCTGGCACGGCGGCTCCGGCGTGGTCGTGCTGCCCTGCGGCGCGGGCAAGACGCTCGTCGGTGCCGGTTCGATGGCGCAGGCGAAGTCGACCACGCTGATCCTGGTCACCAACACCGTCTCGGCCCGCCAGTGGAAGCACGAGCTGGTGAAGCGGACCTCGCTGACCGAGGAAGAGATCGGCGAGTACAGCGGGACGCGCAAGGAGATCCGGCCCGTCACCATCGCCACCTACCAGGTGCTGACGACCCGCCGGAAGGGCGTCTACCCGCACCTGGAACTGTTCGACTCCCGGGACTGGGGCCTGATCCTGTACGACGAGGTGCATCTGCTGCCCGCGCCCGTCTTCAAGTTCACCGCGGACCTCCAGGCCCGGCGGCGGCTGGGCCTGACGGCGACGCTGGTGCGGGAGGACGGCCGCGAGTCGGACGTGTTCTCGCTGATCGGGCCGAAGCGGTTCGACGCGCCGTGGAAGGAGATCGAGGCGCAGGGGTACATCGCGCCCGCCGACTGCGTCGAGGTCCGGGTCAACCTCACCGACTCCGAGCGGATCGCGTACGCCACCGCGGAGACGGAGGAGAAGTACCGCTTCTGCGCGACGACCGCCACCAAGCGGAAGGTCACGGAGGCGATCGTCCGGCGGTTCGCGGGACAGCAGATCCTCGTCATCGGGCAGTACATCGACCAGCTGGACGAGCTGGGCGAGCACCTGAACGCCCCCGTCATCAAGGGCGAGACGTCGAACGCCCAGCGGGAGAAACTGTTCGACGCGTTCCGGGAGGGCGAGATCAGCGTCCTGGTCGTGTCCAAGGTCGCGAACTTCTCGATCGACCTGCCGGAGGCCACGGTCGCCATCCAGGTGTCGGGCACCTTCGGGTCCCGGCAGGAGGAGGCCCAGCGGCTGGGCCGAGTGCTGCGCCCCAAGGCGGACGGCCACCAGGCCCACTTCTACTCCGTCGTCGCGCGCGACACCATCGACCAGGACTTCGCGGCCCACCGCCAGCGGTTCCTGGCGGAGCAGGGATACGCGTACCGGATCATGGACGCGGACGAGCTCCTCACGGAAAGCTAGCCCTGCGGGAGGGCCCTGCGGGAGGGCCTGCCGTGCGCGAGGGCCGGCCCTTGGGCAGGTTGAACACCGGCAGGACGACGAACAGCGGCGGCAGCGGCGAGAGCGCTGCCGCCCAGGCACGCGGGACCGACCACCGGATCCTCCACGGCAGCAGCCAGGACACGAGCCAGGCGCAGAAGGTCAGGACGCCGCCGAGGGCCGTCCCCCGGTGGACCACGTCCAGGGCGGTCGTCAGGGCCTGCGAGCAGTCGTCGGGACCACAGCTGTCGGTCGCCATGACGGACATCGCCGCCGCCGGCAGCGCCACCGGCCCCAGGACCGTCAGGAGCACGGTCGCGATCGTGGGCGCCGCCCAGGCCCAGCGGTCCTGGTCGGGCGGGTCGGGCACCGCCCGCGTCAGGGGGCGGAGGGGTCCTGGCTCATGGAACCGGTCAAGCCGAGCGACGGGGACCGGACAGGGGCGTACGTACTCAGCCGGTACCTGTCCGCGTACTCAGCCC
>NZ_LIQT01000611.1 GCF_001418415.1 Streptomyces hirsutus | reverse complement strand
GCGGTCCGTGCGTCAGCCCGCGAAGGCGGGCTGGGCGACGCCCTCGCCCGCACCCGGGACGACCAGGAGCGAGCCGGCCAGGGGCGGGGCGGGGTCCAGGCCCACCCGGGCCGTGGTGATGTACAGGTCGGTCAGGCCGGGGCCGCCGAAGGCACAGGCGGTGACGCGCGGGACCGGGNNGCCACCCACACACAGCCCTCGGCGTCGACGGTGAGGCCGTCGGGGAAGCCGGCGCCGTCCTCCACCTCGGCCAGCGGGCGGCGGCCGGTGACCCTGCCGGTGTCCGCGTCGTGGTCGAAGACGTCGATACGGCGGGTGGGGGTGTCGATGTAGTACATCCGGCGCCCGTCGGGGCTCCAGCCGGTGCCGTTGCTCACCGTCACGTCGTCGAGGNNGCGCCGTCGGGGGCGACGGCGGCCTCGTTGCCGCGGCGGCCGGGGACGGGCTCGTGGCGCAGCCAGCGGAAGGTGTCGTCGGGGTCGAGCAGGCCGATGCCGTCCCGCAGGTTGAGGACCAGGCCGCCGCCCACGCGGGGCTTGACCGCGCCCACGTGCTGGTCGGTGCGGCGCAGGGTGCGCCGGCCGGTGGCCGGATCGTAGCCGTTCAGGCGGGAGTTGAGGATGTCGATCCACAGGAGGCGGCCGGTCGCCGGGTCCCAGGTGGGGCCCTCGCCGAGGGCGGACTCCGCCCGGACCGCCACCTCGTAGGAGGCGCCGTCGCGTGTCGCCGTCATGACGTCCTCCGGTGGCCGAGGCGCTCGGACAGGTCGTCGGCGCCCTTGGCGGCGAGCTGTTCCAGCTCGACGAGGCGGTCGTCGCTCCAGCGGATCATCGGTACGGAGATGGACAGCGCGGCGACCACCTGTCCGGTGCGGTCGCGGACCGGGGCGGCCACGCAGCTGACGTCCGGGTTGGACTCGCGGCTCTCCACGGCGACGCCCCGGGCCCGGATCTCCGCGAGGGCCTCGCGCAGGGCGGCCGGGTCGGTGATGCTGTTGGGGGTCATCGCGGCCAGCCCGGCGTCGTCGGGCAGGCGCGCGGCGAGTTCCTTCTCGGGGAGGGAGGCCAGCAGCATCTTGCCCACGGAGGTGCAGTGCGCGGGCAGCCGGCGGCCGGCCGCCGACACCATCCGTACCGCGTGGGTGGAGTCCACCTTGGCGATGTAGATGACGTCGGTGTCCTCCAGGATCGCCACGTGCACCGTCTCGTCGCAGGTCTCGGCGACGGACCGGGCCACCTGCTGGCCCTCGGCGGCGAGGTCGAGGTGCTCGGCGTAGCGGGCGCCGAGCTGGTACGGGCGTACGCCGAGCCGGTAGCGGCCGGGCTGGCCGGTCACCGGGACGATGTACTTCCGGGCGGCGAGCGTGGTCACCAGTTCGTGCACGGTGGTGCGCGGCAGCTGGAGCCTGCGCACGATGTCGGGAGCGGAGAGCGTCCCGTCCCCGTCGAGGAAGAGCTCGAGAATGTCGAGAGCCCGGGTCACGGCTGGTACGAGACGTCCCACGACCGGCCCCTCCCTGTCTGTCTCGGCCTGTTCGAGATATCAACAGGCGATCGGAATGACGAACACACAGGCTAGCCATCCGGACCCACTCGGGCAATGGCCTGCCGGAGAGTCGACACAGGCCTGCCGGACCCGGCGGCCGAACCGGTCCTGACACGGCCCCGGCGGCCCGGGCAGTCCGAACAGTCCGGATGGGTAGGGGTGCCGTTAACGAGCGGCGAACCAGGTGACAAGTAACCCGCCAGTATCTTTTGGGGGGTTTTCTCACCGGTCTGGGCAAGTTGTCCGTTTGATGGGCGGGTTGCCGCCGGTCCGGCGCCAGGGTCGGGCGTTGAGGAACATCGATGTCGGATCGTGCGGCTGTACGCTCCGCGACGGCCTTGTTTTCGTATAGCTACGGCCATGGCGGGTAGCGCTGAGCAGCTACACCGGGCCGCGGTTCAGCGCGGCGGCTTCGTCGTGCTCGCGCAACATGCGCATGACGGTCGCCGGGGCTGCCCGAGCCTAGCCAGCTGTGGGTGCGGCGGGCAGGGTGAGGACCACGGTGAGCCCGCCGCCGGGAGTGTTGTAAGGGATGAGGCGGCAGCCCATGACCTCCGCGAGCCCGCGGGCGAGTACCAGGCCTCGGCCGATGGGGCCGTGATGGCCGTCCTCCGCTTCCAGGTGCTGGAAGGGGAGGACGACCCGCGCGCGCTCAGCCGCTGAAATGCCCGGGCCTCGATCGACGACCCGGAGTTCCACCCGTTTGTCGCGGGCGGCGGCGGTGAGCAGGACGGGCCGGCCGGGCGGGCTGGAGCGCTGGGCTTGAGAGATCAGAGTCACCAGGATCTGTTCCACCAGCACCGGGTCGGCGAAGACGTCTGGGATGTCGTCGGGAACGAGGAGGTCGAGATCGTGGCCGGGCTGCCCGAGACTCTCCACGGCCCTGGTGACGATGTCCTCGACTGCCACTGGCCCCCTGCTGGCGCCCGGTGTCCCGGCCTGGAGGCGGCTCATGTCAAGAAGGCCGGCGACCACTCGATCGAGTCGCTGGAACGACTCCTTGGCGACGGCGACGTCATCCGCGCCTTCGTCGCCGTTCCTCTCGCCGTCGTGGGCGTCCAAGCCGTCGACGGCGTCCTTCGCGGCGGCGAGAGCGCTGCGCAGTTCATGGCTTACTGCGTTGATGACAGCGGTATGCATGCGTTCAGTCTCAAAGAGGGGGCGAATCTGCTGCGCCTCCTCCTCCAGACGCTGCTGGCGGAACGCGCTGGCGGCCTGTGCGGCGAAGGCTTCCAGGATCCGCCGGTCGGCGGCGAGCAGGGGGCGGCCCAGAAGTACCAGGGCGAGCTCGTCGCCGACCGGGATATCGGTGTCGCCCTCGTCGGGGCAGGTACACGGTTCGGCGCCGACGGATGCGACGACTTGCCAGCTGTGTGGATCGCGCCTGCGTTCCGGCGTCAGCGGCGCGCCGTGCCGGAGCTCGAGCAGGGCCACCGAGGTCATGCCGAAGGTCTCCCGGAGACGCTCGAGCAGGGTGTCGACCGCGTGCTCGCCGCGCAGCACGTTGCCGGCGAGGGTGGACAGGACCTCTGCGTCGGCACTGGCCCGGGCGGCATCCCTGGTGCGACGGGCGGCAAGATCGACGATCGTACTCACCACCGCTGCAGCCAGGATGAAGGCCACCAGGGCAAGCAGGTGATCGGTTTCGAGGATGGTGAAGCTGTGGATGGGGGGAGTGAAGTAGTAGTTGAGGAGCAGGAAACCTGCCAGGGCGCCGACCAGCGCGGGGTAGAGACCCCCGACGAGCGCGATGCCCATGATCGCCATGAGAAACACCAGAATTTCGCTGGTCAGGGACAGCTGACCGCGAAGGCTGGCCAGTATGAGACACAGCAGCGGCAGGCCTGTGGTGGCGAGTGCGAAGCCCCAGAGGCGGCGGGACCGCGCCAGTGCGCTCCTGGACGTGGCTTGTTGCCGCCCCCGGCCGATCTCCTCGTGCGTGACCATGTGCACGTCGATCGCCCCGGACAGGGCGGTGGTGGTCACTCCGATGCCGCGGGAGAACAGCTGGGCGACGCGTCCACGCCGTGAGGCGCCCAGCACGAGCTGGGTCGCGTTCACGGCCCGGGCGAAGTCGAGCAGCGCGGTGGGGATGTTGTCGCCGACCACCTGGTGGTACGTGCCGCCAAGACTTTCGATGAGCTCGCGCTGGCGGCCGAGGTGGGCGGGGTGGGCGCCGGTGAGGCCATCGCCGCGGGTGACGTGCACCGCGAGCAGGTCTGCGCCTCTGCTGCGCTCGGCGATCCGGGCGGCCCGGCGTACGAGGGTGTCGCCCTCCGGACCGCCGGTGAGGGCGACGACGACGCGCTCACGGGCCTCCCAGGTGGCTTCAATGTGGTGTTCGGCTCGGTATCGGTCGAGTTGGTCGTCCACTTTGTCGGCCAGCCACAGGAGGGCGAGCTCACGCAGGGCGGTCAGATTGCCGCTGCGGAAATAGTTGGACAGTGCGGCGTCGATCTTCTCCGGTGGGTAGATGTTGCCGTGCACCATGCGGCGGCGCAGCGCTTCTGCGGTCATGTCGACGAGTTCGACCTGGTCGGCTCGGCGCACGACCTCGTCGGGCAGGGTCTCCCTCTGGAGTACGCCGGTGATCTGCTGCATGACGTCATTGAGCGACTCCAGGTGCTGGATGTTGACCGTGGAGATCACGGTGATGCCGGCCTCGAGGATCTGCTCGACGTCCTGCCATCGCTTGGTGTGGGTCGATCCCGGGATGTTGGTGTGGGCCAGCTCATCGATCAGCGCGACCTGCGGGCGCCGGGCGATCACCGCCTCGGTGTCGAGTTCGGTGAACGTGGCGCCGCGGTACGTCATGGTCTTGCGCGGAACGATCTCCAGGCCGGCCAGCAGCGCTTGGGTGTGAGCCCGGCCGTAGGTTTCCACATAGCCGACGACCACGTCGGTACCGCGCTCGGAGCGGCGGTGTCCCTCGGCGAGCATGGCGTACGTCTTGCCGACCCCAGGGGCGGCACCGAGGTAGACGCGCAACTGTCCGCGGGCCATCACAGCCTCTCTTATTCAACGTCGCTGCCGAAGTAAAGGACCTACGTGCCGGACGGGTGGCGGCGGTCGAGGTCGAGGTTGAGCTGCAGGACGTTGACGTGCGGCTCTCCCATGAATCCCAGTGTCCGCCCGGTGGTGTGCTGGTCGAGGAGATCCAGCACGCTTCGCAGGGGGATTTTGCGGACGCGCGCCACGCGCGGTGCCTGCAGGCGTGCGTAGGCGGGGGAGATGTCAGGATCCAGGCCGCTGCCGCTGGCGGTGACCGCGTCGGCGGGGACCTTCGGCGTCTTCGGCGCATTACCGCGGATGGGGAGGATTTCCCCCGTGGAGTAGTCCTGGCCGTACCTGGCGCATTCCACCCGCACGCCCCGGTACGTCGCCAGGAACGGCTTGTCCGGGCACCGCTCGTTGACGCTGACGACGCGCCGCGGCCGGTTCACGTGCCCTGTGGCGTCGCGCGGGCCGATGACGGACAGCGTCGCGCCGACCCCGCCGGCGGTGCAGAAGGGGCGCGAGCCGTCCACCCCTTCCTGCGCACCGACGGCCCTGCTGCGGGCGCACACCTGGGTGAGCAGGCTCTGCCGGGCCTCGGGGTCCTGGTGCCCGGTCTTCTGCGGAGCCGGGTCGGGCAGCACATCGACGATGTCCTCGGGACCGAGGTTGCTCGCTCCGGTCGCGAGAGGGTCGTAGCCGTTCCCCGCGGCCGAGGGACGGCTGTGGAAGTACTGCGGGAGCGCGCTGCCGGCCTTGCCGGTGAACGCCTGGCCGATGAGTCGGCTGCCGACGAGGCGGCCGTCGGCAGCCGCCTCGATCATCGACCCGCCTGCCTTCTCCCGCAGAGCCGGCAACTGGACGATGCCCGTGATCACCAGAGGGTAGAGCACACCGCACACGACGGTCAGCAGCAGCAGCGCACGCAGAGCCGCGAGGTGCGGGCGGATCCAGGTGGGCAGGTACACCTCAGGACACCCCCGGGATGAACCGGACGATCAGATCGATGAGCTTGATGCCGATGAACGGGGTGATGATCCCGCCGAGCCCGTAGAGGGAGAGGTTGCGGCTGAGCAGAGCCGAGGCCGATGCGGGCCGGTAGCGCACACCGCGCAGGGCCAGCGGGATGAGCGCCACGATGATCAGCGCGTTGAAGACGACCGCGGACAGAATCGCGGATTCCGGTGAGGCCAGACGCATGATGTTCAGGGTGTCCAGGCTGGGATGGACCGCCGCGAACATCGCCGGGATGATCGCGAAGTACTTCGCGATGTCGTTGGCGATGGAGAAGGTGGTGAGCGCGCCGCGAGTGATGAGGAGCTGCTTGCCGATCACGACGATCTCGATGAGCTTGGTCGGGTTGGAGTCGAGATCGACCATGTTCCCGGCCTCCTTGGCGGCCGAGGTTCCGGTGTTCATCGCCACGCCCACGTCCGCCTGCGCGAGCGCGGGGGCGTCGTTCGTACCGTCGCCGGTCATCGCGACGAGCCGCCCGCCCTCCTGTTCACGCCTGATCAGGGCGAGTTTGTCCTCGGGAGTGGCCTCGGCGAGGAAGTCGTCCACACCTGCCTCGTCGGAGATCGCCTTGGCGGTCAGCGGGTTGTCGCCGGTGATCATGACCGTGCGGATGCCCATGGTCCGCATGTGGTCGAACCGTTCCCGCATGCCCTCCTTGACGACGTCCTTCAGGTGGATGACGCCCAGTACCCGGGCGCCGGTGACCTCGCCGTGCCGGATCACCTCGCCGACGACCAAGGGAGTGCCGCCCGTGGCGGAGACGCCGTCCACGAGGTGGCCGGCCTCCTGGGTGGGGTGGCCTCCGTGGTCGCGGACCCATTTCATCACCGCGGTCGCCGCTCCCTTGCGCAGCGACCGGACCTCGCCGGTATCGGCGAGGTCGACGCCCGACATCCGGGTCTGGGCTGTGAACGGAACCCAGGTGGCGTGGGCCAGTTCTCCGGGGGTGCGCTCGCGCAGCCCGTAGCGCTGCTTGGCGAAGACCACGATGGAGCGGCCTTCGGGGGTGGCGTCGGCGAGGCTGGACAGCTGCCCCGCATCGGCGAGATGGCTCTCCTCGACGCCGCTGACCGGGACGAACCGGGCAGCCTGCCGGTTTCCCAGAGTGATCGTCCCGGTCTTGTCGAGCAGGAGCGTATTGACGTCGCCCGCCGCCTCGATGGCGCGGCCGCTCATGGCCAGCACATTGTGCTGCACCAGACGGTCCATGCCGGCGATGCCGATCGCCGACAGCAGCGCGCCGATCGTGGTGGGGATCAGGCACACCAGCAACGAGGCGAGGACGATACCCGTCACTCCGTTCCCGTTCAGCGTGGCGGTGTCCGGAATGCCGGGCTGGGTGTTCTTCGCGAAGACGGCCAGCGGCTGCAGGGTCGCCACGGCGAGCAGAAAGATGATCGTCAGCCCGGCGAGCAGAATGTTCAGGGCGATCTCATTCGGCGTCTTCTGCCGGCGCGCCCCCTCCACCAGCGCGATCATGCGGTCGATGAAGCTCTCCCCCGGCTTCTGCGTGATCTTCACGATGATGCGGTCCGACAGCACCTTCGTGCCGCCGGTGACCGCTGAACGGTCGCCGCCCGACTCGCGGATCACGGGCGCCGACTCCCCGGTGATCGCGGACTCGTCGACGCTGGCGATGCCTTCCACCACATCCCCGTCCCCGGGAATGATCTCGCCGGCCTCGACGATCACATGGTCACCCTGCTGCAGCTGCGGCGCCGGCACCGCCTCCTCGGTGCCCCCGGCAGGTTCCCTGCCCGGCTCCCAGCCGGGCAGACGGCGGGCCATGGTGGCGCGTTTGGCCCTGCGCAGGGTGTCTGCCTGGGCCTTGCCGCGGCTTTCTGCCACGGATTCGGCCAGATTGGCGAAGAGTACGGTCAGCCACAGCCAGAACGCGATGAGCCAGCCGAAGACGGTCGCCTCACGGACGGCCAGCACCGTGCTCCAGGCTGCCCCCACCTCGACGATCAGCATCACCGGGTTGTGCCACAGCGTGGCCGGGTTGAGTTTGCGCAGCGCGTCCGGCAGCGCCCGAACCAGCTGCCGCGGATCGAGCAGACCGCCCCGCCCCCGGTGCGACGGCAAAGGCGTGGGCAACGGCTTGCGGGAAGTGCGGGTGCGGTTTCGGCGGGGGCCGGGCATCAGCGCAGGCCCTCGGCGAGCGGCCCGAGCGCGAGCGCGGGGAAGAACGTGAGGGCGACCAGGATGACGGTGACCCCGGCCACCATGCCCACGAACTGCGGCCGGTGGGTGGGCAGCGTGCCCGCGGTCACCGGCGTGGACCTCTGTGCGGCCAGCGACCCCGCCAGTGCCAGCACGAGAACGACGGGCACGAAACGGCCGGCCAGCATCGCCAGCCCCAGCGCGGTGTTGTAGAAGGTGGTGTCGGCCGCGAGGCCTGCGAAGGCGGAACCGTTGTTGTTGCCCGCCGAGGTGAACGCGTACAGCACTTCCGACAGCCCGTGCGGCCCCCGGTTGAGCATTCCTTCGCGCCCTTCGGGCAGTGCCATCGCGACCGCGGTGCCGAGCAGCACGAGCGCCGGTGTGGTCAGGAAGTACAGTGACGCGAGCTTGATCTCCCGCGCACGGATCTTCTTGCCGAGGAACTCCGGGGTGCGGCCCACCATGAGTCCGGCCACGAACACCGTGACCACCGCCAGGATCAGAATCCCGTACAGCCCGGAGCCGACGCCGCCAGGAGCCACCTCGCCCAGCATCATGTTGGCCAGCAGCACGGCTCCGCCCAGACTGGTATAGGAGTCGTGGAAGGAGTTCACCGAGCCGGTCGAGGTCAGTGTGGTCGCCGAGGCGAACGCTGCGGAGTTCGCCACCCCGAACCGGGTCTCGATGCCCTCCGTCGCCGCCCCCACCGCAGTGGGAACGGTGCCTTGGTGGGCCAGCTGGAAGCCGTGGACGGCGAGCTGGCTGCCGATGGCGAGCACCGCCATCACCGCGACGATCGCGTAGCCCTGGCGGAGGTCGCCGACCATACGGCCGAAGGTGCGGGGCAGGGAAAAGCCGATCGCCAGGAGCAGGAAGATCTCGACCCAGTTGGTCCATACGGTCGGATTCTCGAACGGATGAGCCGAATTTGCGTTGTAGAAGCCGCCGCCGTTGGTGCCGAAGTTCTTGATGGCCTCCTGGCTGGCCACCGGCCCCCCGGTGACGGCCTGCTGAGCGCCGGACAGCGTCTGCACCGTCTGCGGTTCGACGAAGCTCTGCACCGCGCCGCCGGCCACCAGGACCACCGCGGCCACGACGCACACCGGCAGCAGGATCCGCAGACATCCGCGGACCAGGTCCACCCAGAAATTGCCGAGCTTGTCCGTACGGCTGCGGGCGAACCCACGCACCAACGCGATCGCCACCGCGATGCCGACCGCCGCCGACACGAAGTTCTGCACCGCGAGCCCGGCCACCTGCACCAGATGGCCCATCGTCGACTCACCCGCATACGCCTGCCAGTTGGTGTTGGTGACGAAGCTGACGGCGGTGTTCCAGGCCAGGTCGCTCTTCACCGCGGGCAGCCCCAGGTTCAGGAACAGGTGACTCTGCAACCGCTGGAAGCCGTACAGGAACAGGACCGAGACGGCGGAGAACGCCAGAACGCTGCGTGCGTACACCGCCCACGTCTGCTCACCATCGGGATCGACGCCGATCAGCCGGTACATCCACCACTCGGCCCGCACATGGTGGCGCGAGGTGAACACCCTGGCCATGTAGTCGCCCAGCGGACGATGGACGAGTGCCACCGCGACCAGCAAGGACAGAGCGAAGAGGGCTCCCGCGGCCGTCGGGCCCATTCAGAACCGCTCCGGAAGAAGCAGAGCGATGACGAGGAACGCGGTCAGGGCGACTGCCAGTACCAAGCCGACGATGTTGTCCGCACTCACAACCGCCCCACCACCCGCACAAGCAGGTTGAGCAGGACGAATGCCGCCACCGTCAGCACGACGAACACCACATCGGCCATCGCTGCCAGTACCTCGACTCGTTGCTGGTGTGGCGCAACAGCATCGCCTGCAGGCGACGGGCGCCGCTCCTCGAACAGAGGACGTCACTCCCCGAAGTTTCACATGCATTCATGCGAAAATGGGGGACCCTGACATGGTCTGTCGGTTCGCCATGGGACCTGTGAGAGGACGGTGAGGTCGCGCCACCAGCGGCACCCGAAGGGGCCGGCCATCGGGGCGGCGGCCAATGTGTTCCTCGACTCGCTCCGCAATCAGAACGTGGTGCGGAACCACACGGTCGCCATGAGGCGGGAGCACCCGAGCGGCTCGGCGAGAGGGACCGGCTACTGGCGCCGGTACTGCCTCGCGAGCTCCGGTCCTGGAAGGGGGTTCAGCCAAGGTGAGCCCACAACCCACATCGGTCTGGCGGAAGCGGCGTTGAGGTGAGCCTCGGCCGGTCAGCCCGCGGTGTCGGCGGCGGCTGTGAGCGCTCGTCGCAGCTGGCTGATGCTGGGGGCACCGGCCAGGCCGTCGGGCGTGCGGTAGACCCGGCAGGTCAGTCCTGGCAGGGGGTCGGGGTCGGAGAATGGGTCGCGTCCGTCGATGAGGATGGTCGGTGAGCCGGTGAAGCCGGACCGCTCGGCCTCGGTCTGGTCGCTGACCACGTGAGTGGTGACGTCGGTATCGCTTAGGCCGACGTCGTTCAGGGCCTGCCTCAGCCGTTCGATGGCGGCTTTCTCGTTCGGGCAGTCCGGCACGACCAGCACTGTGATGTCCATGCTCCCAGGATCGCGCGCCTGTGCCCTCGTGTACCGGACGGGGCCGGGTATTACCGGGTCCCCGGTTCGAGCTGGCTGGCGAGGTACGGCTCCCGCGCGTAGCTCCTTCAGGTCTGGGATGTGGCGGCAGAAGGTGCCCGGGGAGACGCCGAGCAGCTTGGCGATGCTCGTGATCGAGTGCTCGGGGTTGGGAAGCATGTCACGGGCTGCCCGCAGGCTGTCCGGGCCAACGAAGGATTTTGGAAGACCGGCCCGGCAGGCACTCGGGACTACTTCGACGCTCGCGCCGTGCGGGGGCGGACCGCCAGTGCAAGCAGCGGGCCGGCGGCCAGCAGGACGGCCAGGGCCGCGTAGCCGGAGGTGAGAGTCGAGACGGTGGCCACACCGGCGACAAGCAGGGGGCCGCCGGCGTCGCCGAGTTCGCGGCCCAGCTCGGCAGACCCCATCGTCTGCCCCATTCGCTCCTCCGGTGTCGATGCGGCCAGGGCGGCGAAGCCGAGCGGAGTGATCAGTCCCGTGCCGGTGCCGATGAGCACTGCGGCGGCCAGCACACCCGTGAGGCCGGGCAGCATGGCGGCCGCGAGTCCGGCGGCGGTGATGAGCAGTCCGGCGAGCAGTCCGGTGCGGGTGGTCAGGCGCCCGGCGTCCAGGGCACGGCCGGCCTTGGGCTGGACGACGGCGGCGGTGGCGGCGAGAACGGAGACGGCGGCACCGGTGGCCACGGTGCCAAGTCCGGCAGCGGCCCCCGAGACGGGAAGGAAGCCCACACCCACGGAGAGCGCGGCGGTGGCCGCGGCGAGCGCGGCGGTCGGGGCGAGGAAGGACCGGTCGGCCAGGCGGCGGGCGAGGTCGGCCACGGTCTGGCGCTTGCGGGGCAGGGGCGGCACGACGGGCACGGCGAGCGCGGCCCATACCGCGACGGCCGCCGCGCACATGGCCATCACCGTGAACAGCAGGCGCAGGCCGCCCGCCCAGACCAGGACACCGCCGAGGAGGGGGCCGAGGGTGTAGCCGATGGACTTGTAGAAGCCGTAACTGCCGAACGCACGCCCCCGCTTGGCGGCCGGATTGAGGCGGGCGACCATGGCGGAGGCCGAGGGGGAGAAGGCGGAGGCTGCGGCGCCCTGGCCGAGGCGGGCGGCCCACAGCCAGCCGGGGCTGTCGGCGATCGCGTACAGCGCGGAGGCGGCGGCGAACGCGATCAGGCCTCCGAGGAGGACCGGCTTGCCGCCGATCCGGTCGGCAAGCGAGCCGAAGACCGGCTTCAGCAGCACTTCTGCGCCGTCGTACAGGGCGAGCAGACCGCCCAGGACCAGGAGCGAGGTGACGGCGTCCTCGGAGAAGCCGCCCAGGTTGGCGGCGACGCCGTGCGCACCGAAGGCGGTGGTGAACCCGGCCGCGTACAGCGGCCACATGGCCCGCTTCGGGGCAGCCGGGGCTATGGGCTGAGTGGTCACGATGGGGCCTCGTCACTGGCGTGCAGCGCGGCGAAGACGCGCTCGGAGTAGTCCTCGCAGGCTGCGGCGCACCGCTTGAGGTGTTCGGCGGCTTCGGCGGCTTCGGGGGCGCCGAAGACGTCCCGGGCGGTCAGGTCGCGGTGCCAGCGGCGCAGCCGATCCAGGCTCTGCTCCTCTTCCTCCAGCTCGGCCAGGGTGAACTTGCCGATGCGGATCTCCTTGGCGATCTCGGCCTCGAACTTGCCGCAGTCCGCCAGGAACTCCGCCCAGTCCGCCGAGCGGGCCGCGGTGAACATCTCCCGGAAGCGGGCCGCGTCCTCAAGCGAGCGGCCGGATGCCTGGAGCGTCACACCCTGGCCGCCCGCGCTGCCGGTGAGTTCGAGGGCGCGCCGCACGCCGTCGGCAAAGACCGGCACCTCCGGCACCGCCCAGATGCCCTGGCCCAGCGAGAGGGCTCCGATCTTGCGCAGCTCCCGCCACACCGCCACGCGGTGCCGGGAGGGGGCCGCGGGCAGCTTGATCACCAGGACCAGCCACCGGTTGACCTGCTCAGCATTCGTCACGACAGGAAATGTATCAGGCGTTACAGATTCTACCGTGACGCGAGTCCGGTCAAGGTGAGACCAAAAGTCACAACGGCTCCGCCGTGAGCTACGAGGCACTGCCTTCGAGCTGGCGCGGAACGCGGGAGGCGCGTAGTTCGCGCAGGTCGGGGATGTGGTTGTAGAGGGTGCCAAGGTTTTTGAAGATCGTCGAGGCGCGGCATTCAGACAAATGGGACACACCGTGGTAGGCAGAGAGCGGAGGTGGCACGGTGGCCAGGTATCCGCTTCGTGACCGCATCGCAGTGACGGCTGCCCTAGCCGCTCCGCTGCTGGTTGCGCTGTTGCTCGTACCCTTCCGCGGCAGCCTGTCGAGCACGAACACGGCGCTGATCCTGGTCGTGGTCGTGGTCGCAGTCGCCGCAGCCGGCAACCGCGTGGCCGGTGCCCTCACGGCGCTGTCCGCCACCGCCTGGTTCGACTTCTTCCTCACCCGGCCCTACCAGAGCTTCACCATCAACCGTGCCGACGATGTCGAGACCGCGGTCCTGCTGCTGGTGGTGGGCCTGGCGGTCTCCCAGCTGGCCGCGCGGGCCCGCCGCCTTGAAGTGGCTGTCGTCACCGACGCCGAGCATCTGGCCCGGATCCATGACACCGCACAGCTGGCTCAGTCCACGACAGCTGCCGACGTGGTCGTCGACCACGTCAAGCAGCAGCTCACCGAACTGCTGCAGCTGCGTGGCTGCCGGTTCGAATACGGCTCCCTGCTAGGCCACCCGCCCCGCCTGGAGCAGGACGGCAGCGTGAGCGCCGGCCGTCGGCGATGGGATATCGACCAGCGCGGCTGGCCCCAGGAGGAGATCGAGCTGCGGGCCATCGGCAACGGCCACTACCAGGGAAGGTTCATGCTCACACCCTCCCCGGGCGCCCACTCGTCCCTTCAGGCCCGTCTGGTCGCCGTGACCCTCGCCGACCAGGCAGGCACCGCCCTCGACACGGCAGGACCGGGCACACCCCAAGGATGACGCCGGATGGGCGTGGGCCGACACCGACCGCCGCGCGATGGTGATCGCCGCTGTCGGGCTCAAGGAGGGGCGCGCGACGCCTGGCAGGGAAGGGCTGCTGCGGCCCGCCGCCATGGTCCCCGCCCCTTGGCCAGGAGGCGGCCGCGTGCGGCTGCCGCCCCGGCTGTGACTGCTGGGGCTGACCGCTCGCGCCTCGATCGCGGCGGCGACCTCGGAGCCGGTGCAGTTCAGCAGCTGGCTGTGAATGGCCATCGAACCTTTCTCGATGTGCCAGTACACGAGGACCCCACGGCCCCCGTACCGGGAGTGCCACTCGGTGAAGATGTCGCGGTCCCAGGCTTTGAAGTGCGTGGAATCGCTGGCGACGGTGGCGGTGCCCTGCCCCCACACCGCTTCCTGGCGGGCGGCGAAGGTGGCGTTGGCGATCTCCACCCCGGCGGCCTTGAGGCCGACCGCGGTCAGGTAGCGCCGCGCGGTGTAGCGGAGCTCCTCCTCGCTGTGCCCGTGCTCGCCGGCCGCGACCGAGCTGATACCGGAGTTGGTGCCGTAGGCGCAGGCGATCAGGAGCAGGCGTTCCAGGAGTTTCGCCTCGTCGATGGCCTCGCGGGTGCCGACCGGGGCGAGGGCCTTGAGCATCCCGGTGCGCAGGGCGGCCTCTTTCAGGATGTCGATGAGGTCGACGGTGCCCCACTTCTTACGGATCGCCTTCTTGAGCCTGCGCAGGTTCTTGGGTTCCTTCTGCGGCTCGGGCTCGGTGAACTTGATCGCCCCGTTGCAGTGCTTTCCGCTGATGGAAACCCACGGCAGCTTCGGCAGCTTGCAGGCGTTGATGACCTGCACGCCGATCCCGGTGAACGCCTTCTCCGGGACGCCGACGGCGCGGACCTGCCCCAGCTTGGAGATCTCGTCCAGCAGCGAGTTGAGGCTGACGTTGCCCGGGTGGGCCTTGATGTCGGCCAGCACCGACTCCACCTCGTCTTCGTCGTCCTCCGCAGTATCGCCATCCACCGCGGTCGCGTCGCCCGGTGCGGTGCCGTCGCCGGTGAGGTCGGTGAAGACGAGTGCGTCCAGCCGGCGGGGGCAGCCCTCGGCCCGCGCGAGCCGTGCGGCGACCTCGGCGACGGCGCGCTCGTCGGCCTGGTGCAGCGCGGAGCGGATGATCGTGTTGACCTGGGCGGCGGTCGGCGGCTCGATCAGGGCCGCGCGCATCTGCCGCAGCAGCTCGGCCCGCACCTGCTCCTCGCGGCGTTCGTCGTGCCAGATCACGTCCACCAGGTGCGAGACTGACTTGGCCAGGTCGGTCTTGGTGCACTCGTGCCAGCCGGGCAGACCCCGCAACTCGCTGCGGTGCCGTTTCGCGGCGCGGGAGGTGAAGTCGTAGAACCCCAGCTCAGAGGCGGCGACGTCGACCTGCTTGGCGACGTGCTCGACCGCATCGGATGGCAGCTCCAGGCGCATCCGGGGAAACCGGCTGCGGCAGGTGCTCGACGACGCCGGGCTGAAGGGGGCGGCCTTCACCACGCGCATCGTCGCCGACCAGGCCGAGCAGTCCGGCTTCACCGGCCCCCCGACCATCCTCATCGACGGCCGCGACCCGTTCGCCGAGCCCGGCACCGCCCCGTCGCTCTCCTGCCGGATCTACCGAACCCTGACGGCATGGCCGGGGCACCCGACGTCGGGCAACCCCGAAAGGCTCTCGAAGCAGCCGCCGATGCAGCGGACTGACCTGGACGTCCATACCGGAGAGCCTCGGCGATACCCCTCGCGGCCGTATCTCGGCTGGCCAGCTCTACCACCCGACCTTCGACCCGAAAGCTACTCGCGGGTTACTTGTCACCTGGTTCGCTGCTCGTTAATGGCACCCCAGGTAGGGCAGTCCGGGCAGGCGGGGCAGTCCACCCCGCCCTCGCCGGCCTTGCCTGCCCCGCCTGCCCCACAAGTCCTGGCAGTTCCGTCGGTCCTACCGGTCCGACCGGTCCCGCCCGCCCCGGCAGCCCCACCGGTCCTCTCCTGTTCCGCCGGTCCTGCCCGCCCCGTCGGCCCCGGCGGTCCGGGGCACCCCTCCGGTCAGCGCCGGGTGCGGGTTCCTCCCAGTTCGCCGCGGAGGCGCTGCGCCCTCAGGACCAGTTCCAGTTCGAAGCGGCGGTCCGGGTCGTCGATCTCGTCGCCCCACAGTTCGCGGATCTGCCGCAGCCGGTAGCGGACGGTCTGCGGGTGCACGCCGAGCCGCGCCGCCACCTCGGGCGCGCCGCCCCGGGTCTCCAGCCACGCCAGCAGTGTTTCCGCGAGCCGCCGCGCGTTCGCGGGGGCGCAGTGGGCCAGCGGGGCGAGGCACTTGAGCGCGAGGTCGTCGATGAGTTCCTCGGGCTGGAGCAGCACCAGCGCCTCGGTGTGCTGGGTGCAGTGCAGCACCTCGCCGGCGGGCAGCAGCCCGCGTTCCATCAGGCGCAGGGCGGCCTCGGCCCAGCGCAGCGACTTCGCCGCGTCGGCCGGCGGCACCGGCGGTCCGATCGCGCCGGACCAGCCGGTGAGCGCGCGGTGCAGCAGTTCGGGGCGGCCCGCGGCGTCCGGCTCGGGGACGATCATCCGGGGCTGCTCGTACTCCATGTCGAGCAGCACCTCCTGGCCCACGGCGGGTGCCACCGCCTCCCGCGCGGGGCGCCGCAGGACGCCCACCGCGACCTTCCCGGGCAGCGGCCAGCCGACGCGGGCGGCCCGCTCGGCGAGCGCTTCGGCCGGATCGCCCCGGTGGTGCTCGGTGAGCAGGAGTTCCATCAGCCGGCGCTGCAACCGCAGCCGCTCCCCCGCCTGCCGGGCGGCGGCCTCGGCGTAGCCGCGGACGGACTGGTCGACCAGTCCG
>NZ_LIQT01000610.1 GCF_001418415.1 Streptomyces hirsutus | reverse complement strand
GGCGTGGGCCGCCCTCTTCCCCGTGTCCTGTAGCTCCGCCCTCTGTCATGGGCAGATATTAGGTGCCACGGGCACAGACCGCTGCGGTCCCCGTCACGCTTCACCCGTGCGGTACACCGGTGACACGGCGGGGTCACGGCGGGGTCACGGAGGAGACCCGACGGGGGCGTGGCCGGGACACACGACGGGACACACGACGGGGGGGCACGACGGGGACACACCGGGGGAACGCCGGGGGCGCGCCTCAGCCGTGCCGCTTCACGGGCGCGTCATCCGCAGGACGTCCAGGGCCTCGTCGAGCTGCTCCACGGTGAGGTCGCCGCGCTCGACGTACCCGCTCTCCAGGACCACCTGGCGGATGGTCTTCCGCTCCGCCAGCGCCTTCTTGGCGACCTTCGCGGCCTCCTCGTAGCCGATGTACTTGTTGAGCGGGGTGACCACGGACGGCGAGGACTCGGCGTACTCGCGGGCGCGCTCGCGGTCGGCCACGATCCCGTCGACCGTGCGGTCGGCGAGCAGCCGGGAGGCGTTCGCGAGCAGCCGGATCGACTCCAGGACGTTCTTCGCGATGACGGGCAGCATCACGTTGAGCTCGAAGTTGCCGGACGCGCCCGCGGTGGCTACCGCCGCGTCGTTGCCCATGACCTGCGCGCAGACCATGAGCACGGCCTCCGGGACGACCGGGTTGACCTTGCCCGGCATGATCGAGGAGCCGGGCTGGAGGTCGGGCAGGGTGATCTCGGCGAGGCCGGTGCGGGGCCCCGAGGCCATCCACCGCAGATCGTTGGCGATCTTCGTCAGTCCGACCGCGATCGTCCGCAGCTGCCCGCTGGTCTCCACGATGCCGTCCCGGGCGCCCTGCGCCTCGAAGTGGTCGCGGGCCTCGGTCAGCGGCAGCCCGGTGACCTCGGCGATCTCCTCGATGACGGCGGCGGAGAACCCGGGCGGAGTGTTGATGCCGGTGCCGACGGCGGTCCCGCCGAGGGGCAGCTCGGCCAGCCGCGGCAGGGAGGCGTGCAGCCGCTCGACCCCGTACCGCACCTGGGCCGCGTACCCGCCGAACTCCTGCCCGAGGGTGACGGGCGTGGCGTCCATCAGGTGCGTACGCCCCGACTTCACCACGTCGGCGAACTCCTCGGCCTTGCGCTCCAGCGAGGCCGCGAGGTGCTCCAGGGCCGGTACGAGGTCCCGGGTGACGGCGGCGGTGGCGGCGATGTGGATCGAGGACGGGAAGACGTCGTTGGACGACTGGGAGGCGTTGACGTGGTCGTTGGGATGCACGGGGCGCCCGAGCCGCTCGGTCGCCAGGGTGGCGATGACCTCGTTGGTGTTCATGTTGGACGAGGTGCCCGACCCCGTCTGGAACACGTCGACGGGGAAGTGCTCGTCCCACTTCCCCCCGGCGACCTCTCCGGCCGCCTCGCCGATCGCCTCGGCGATGTCCCCGTCCAGCACACCGAGGCGTGCGTTCACCTTCGCCGCGGCGCCCTTGATCCGGGCGAGGGCCTCGATGTGGGCGCGTTCGATGCGCTGCCCCGAGATCGGGAAGTTCTCCACGGCCCGCTGCGTCTGCGCCCGCCACTTGGCGTCGGCGGGTACCTTCACCTCCCCCATGGAGTCGTGCTCGATGCGGTAGTGCCGGTTGTCGTCCGTGGTCGTCATCGTCGTACCTCCGAAGATCACAGCAGTGGCGCGGGCCGGGGGTATTCCCGTCGTCCCCTCGCCAGCATCGCGCGCGGGTACCCGGAACGGGCTCCGCCCCGCCGCGAGGGGCGGCGGGGCGGAGCACCGCGTGGAGGCCGGCGCCAGCCAGGTACCCGGAGGCACACGTCGTCGGTCAGAAGGCCCGTCCGCGGGGACGCGCTCTCACCGGCCGCGGGGAGACGGCCACCCGGCGGTCTCCCGGCTTCAGTTTGTTCTTGCTAGGAACCCCGGGGCTTCAGCCCCGGGAGGAATCGCACCCTCGTGTCCCGCGGCGCGGAGCGCCGCGGTGCCGCTGCGTCCGTCCAGGCCGCGTGGCGGCCGGGTCTCGCTCACGGGGCAGGGCGAGGCGGACCCCGTAGTGCCGGGTTTCACTCGATGGGCTGGCCGGTGGGGAACGCGTGGTGCGGCGTCGCGCGGGTGTCTACGATCGGTGATCGTGAAGCTGGTGGTGCAGGTCAGGCTGCTGCCGACGCCCGTACAGGCGGCGGCGCTGGAGGCGACCCTGCGCGCCTGCAACGAGGCCGCCACCTGGGTGAGCGAGGTCGCCTTCGAACGCGGGGAGTTCAAGAACTTCGCGCTGCGCAGACTCACCTACTACCAGGTCAGGTTGCGGTGGGACCTGGGCGCGCAGGCGGCCCAGCACACGATCAAGAAGACCTGCGACGCCTACGCCACCCTGCGGGCAAACCTGACGGCGGGCTGCTTCGGACCTCCCGGCTCGGCACGCCACCGCCGGGCCACCCAGAAGCCCGTCGTCTTCCGTCCCCTGGGCGCCCAGCCTTTCGACGACCGGATGCTCTCGTGGCAGCTCGCCGGGCGGACGGTGTCGGTGTGGACCACCGGCGGGCGGATGAAGGACGTGGCGTTCACCGCCGCGCCGGAGCAGCTGGCCACGCTCGCCCGGTACCGCAGGGGCGAGTCCGATCTCATCTGCCGGGACGGCAGGTGGTTCCTGAACGCCA
The DNA here is from genome assembly GCF_001418415.1 of Streptomyces hirsutus. Lineage (GTDB taxonomy): Bacteria > Actinomycetota > Actinomycetes > Streptomycetales > Streptomycetaceae > Streptomyces > Streptomyces hirsutus. Next base: position 2,047 of record NZ_LIQT01000610.1, on the reverse strand, counting down.
CCTGCGAGGTCCCCGAGGCGCCGCTGAACACCGATCCGGTGGACTTCCTCGGCATCGACCTGGGCATCGTGAACATCGCCACCACCTCCGACGGCAAGATCATGGCCGGGCGTGAACTCAACCGGATCCGGGCCCGCGAGCGCGGCCTGCGCACCAAGCTGCAGCAGAAGAACACCCCGTCCGCCAGGCGTCGGTTGAAGAGACGCCGCCGCAAGGAGGCCCGGCGGGCACGGGACATCAACCACAAGATCGCGAAGCATGTGGTGGCCGAGGCAGAACGCACCTCGCGCGGGATCGCCCTGGAAGACCTCACGGGCATCCGGCAGAGGGTACGGCTTCGCAAGCCCCAACGGGCCACCCACTCCAGCTGGTCCTTTGCTCAGCTGGGGCAGTTCATCGCGTACAAGGCCCGCCGGGCGGGGGTGCCGGTGGTGTACGTCGATCCGGCGTACACCTCCCGCACCTGCGCCGAGTGCGGGCACATCGACCAGGCGAACCGGGTCTGTCAGGCCCGGTTCGTGTGTCGGTCCTGCGGATTCGTTGATCACGCGGATCGGAACAGCTCCCGCAACATCCGCGCTCGTGCGCGGGAGTTGTGGCGATGCGGGGTCACGTCAACGGCCCCTGCCCCGCCTCCGCGTCCGCGGGGCGGGGCTGGACGCAAACGCAGCATCACCGCCAGTGGTGCCCGTTGTGCAAGCCCGGGACTTTAGTCCCGGGTCGTTGACGAGACGGCCTGCTGCCAGAGGGTGTGGGCGATGCCGTCGGCCGCGCGGTTCAGGCCGGTGGTGTTGACGTTGGTGAGGGTGTCGCAGGACCGGTGGTAGCAGGGGTCGTAGGCGGAACCGGCCGTGCCGCCCCACTTTGCGGCCTGTGCGGACGTCTTGCGGGCACTGGCGCCCATCGCGTAACCGGAGGTGGGGATGCCGGCCTGCTGGAAGGGGTAGTCGTCGCTGCGCCCGGCGCCCTCGGTGTTCTCCTCGGGCTGCAGGCCCAGCGAGTCCCAGTACGCCTTCATCGGCGCGGCGGCCGACGTGGTGATGCGGTTGATGAAGTAGCCGCCGTTGGTCGAGGCGACCATGTCGAAGTTGTAGTACGCCCGGATCCTGGAGCGCTGGGTGGAGGACAGCGAACGGACGTAGAACTCCGAGCCGTTGAGGCCCTGCTCCTCGTCGGTCCACCAGGCGAAGCGGACCCGGTTGCGCATGGCCGGGTTCTGCTGGGCCAGGGTCAGGGCGTTCTCCAGGAGGGCGGCCGAGCCGGAGCCGTTGTCGTTCATGCCGGGACCCGCCGAGACGCCGTCGAGGTGGGCGCCGAACATGTACACGTTGTTCGCGTCGCCCTGCGGCCACTCGGCGATCAGGTTGGGGCCCGCTCCGCTGGTGCAGCCGGAGGTGCAGGGCTGCTCGGTGACGGTGTAACCGGCCGCCTGCAGCGTGCCCTTCACGTAGGCGACCGAGTCGCGGTACCCCTGGGTGGTGGAGCGGCGGTTGCCGCCGTTGCGGCCGGCGATGGCGCTGAGTTCGCTCAGGTGCGCCCGCACCTTCGTCACGTCGACGTCGGGCGCGGCGAGCGCGTTCACGGCGGGGGCGGACCGGGCCGTGTTCGCGGGAGCGGCGGCCGCGGCGGGGAGTGTTCCGCAGCCGAGCGCGACGGCGAGGGAGAAGCTCGCCACGGCGAATCGTCGTCTCACACTGTCTCCTTCGGGAGGTGGCCGTGGGGTGGGCCACAGGGAGCCTGACATATCGTGTGCATGTCAAGGTGGCGAGAAGACTCACAGCGAAGGTTGGGGGAGTCAACGGAAACGGGGCCCGTGCGGGCAGGTTGTCCAAAAAGGGAACACGGCGTCCGCTATCCGGGCGTGCGGGACCCCGCGGCGGCCCCACGGGCGGTTCCTGGACCTGCCGTGACGGCGCGTCGGTGTCGAGCCGGCCCAGCCGGTCGAGGACGAACCGCGGGGGTGGGCCCCGCCCGTCCGGCGTCCGAGGGTGAGGCCCGCTCGGGGCCGAAGGGGGTTCGGGGCGGGGCCCCGGGGGCGGCAGGAAAA
>NZ_LIQT01000061.1 GCF_001418415.1 Streptomyces hirsutus | reverse complement strand
CCGGGAGACGGCCCTCCCGGCAGGGCCCCCGCCAGGAGGAGCGCCGCCGGGAGGGCCGTCTCCCGGGGGGTTCCCTCCCGAAGGACGTGTGGTCCGAGTACGCCCGCAAGCGTGAGCACCTGGAGCGGCTCGGCATCACCGTCGTGCACCTCACCCCGCACAAGCTGCGGGACGCGGCGGAGCAGCAGGCAGCGGTGATCCGTACGGCGCTGATGGCCGCGGACGACCGCGATCCCGCCGCCTACGTCGTGGTGCTGCCCCGCTAGGGCCCGTCTCGACCGACGTCAGCCCGCGTCGGGGGCGTCGATTATGTTGCCGTCCTTGTCGAGCGTGTGGGTGCCCCAGTACACGTCCCACTTGTCGTCGACCTGCTGCGGCACCTTGCCCTCCGGATAGCGCGCGAATCCTGTCGGTGGCTCTTTTTTGTCCGACACGCAAGCGCTGCCGGTCTCGCCTACGGACAGAACGGGGTACTCGCCGCTGCTGCAGATGTCCGATGTGGACTCGAAGCCGGAACATCCGGTGAGTAACACGACTGCGGCCGCGCTCGCGAGAGCAGCAGCGGCGATACGGCCCCTTCCGGGCCGAAAGGCAGTGGCGGCTCGGCCCATTCTGCGGGGCAGGTACATGATCGTCTCCAGTCGCTCTTGGTCTGTCTGCCGCTACTCTCGCCGCCAGGGAGCTGCCGTTCCATGAGTACGCGTACTCAGCACTGCGCTCCCGGATACTCAACCCCTGTATTTTCAGCGGGATTTGGAAGGGGTCGGGTGGGCGACCCAGGTGCTCTCGGCCATGTGCCAGGCAGGTTCGGCCAGTCGCCTCTATGCCGAAGCTGTCAGTTGATTCCGAAGTCTCGACCCACCCATGCGTCCGCCCCGCCGGTCCCGCCCTTCCTGCTTCCTACGCCTTGAGCAGGAGTTCCGTGTTGCGGTCCTGGGGGGTGCCGCCGAGGTCGGTGCGGGCGCCGGGGGCGTTGTAGGACAGCTCGCGGTAGAGGGCGGCGAGGCCGGTCTGGGTGAGGTCGCCGTAATCCGTGCGGGACGGGGCCGCGGACTCGACCAGGGTGGTGAACAGGGACAGGGTGCCGTCCTTGTTGTCCACCAGCTCGATGACGCGGGCGAGTTGGGGGAAGTCGACGTGGGAGGCGGTGGAGATCTCCCAGAAGGAGCCGGCCGAACCGGTGTGCGCGGTGACCGCGTTGCGGTGGATGTGGCCGTTGACCCAGGCCACCACGTTGCGGTGGGCGCCGAGGAGTTCGACGAGTTCCTTGCCGTCGTGGCGCCGCTCGTCGGGGCGGGCCGGGTCGCGGTGCGTGTTCGTCATCGACTCGCTGGTGTGGTGGCTGAAGACGATCGCGTGGTCGCCCTTGTGGGTGCGCAGCGTCCGCTCCAGCCAGCGCAGTTGGGCCGTGCCGACGGAGCCCGCGTAGTGGCCGCCCGGGTCGGTGGTGTCGAGGCTGATGCCGATGACGTCGTCGGAGACGCGGAACGCGTAGTACTGGGTGCCCGCGTCGAGGTTGGCGGCGGAGTAGCCGTGCCCCACCGGGCCCAACCCGCGGTACGCGGGGTCCAGGTGGGCCTCGACGTACTCGGCGGGCGTGAAGGGGGCGCGCGCCTCGTCGGCGGTCACCGAACGCATGGCGCGGGCCTGCGATTTGAGGAATGCGGCGTACTGGACGCCCCGCGGGTCGGTGGCCTTCCTGATGGTCTGCTGGAGCTTCTTCGCCGCGGCCGCCCCGAGCTCCATCAGCTTCCGGCCGCCGACGGCGAGTTCGGTGAGGTACGGGTCGCCGTGGGAGGCGTAGCAGCCGAGCGGCATCGTGTCGTGGTTGCCGACGGTGGAGTACCAGGGGAGGTTGAGGCCGGGGCTGTTCACCTCGCGGACGGCCGCGGCGAGGAAGCCGTCGAGGTGCGGGAAGCCGAGCTGCTTGTCGGCGTCGCGGGTGGTGGAGTCCGGCTGCCAGTACTGGCGCAGACCGCTGTTCTGGACGCCTTCGTAGTGGCGCGGGTCCCCGCTGTTGGGGGTGATGCGGCCGCCGCTGAGCGCCGTCAGGAACCAGTCCAGTTCGGAGCGGGTGTTGTTGTCGGTGTTGTCGCCGGTGGTCATCGCGAAGTGCAGCGGGGAGCCGGTGACGGGGGCGCCGCGCAGGGCGTTGATCCGCTCGACGAGGGAGACCGCGCCGTGCACGGTGAGCGCCTCGTGCGGCCGCCAGGCGTGCACGTCGGTGGAGCGCAGGTACTCCAGGCGCAGCGGGTGCTGCGCGTCGATCACATGCAGGTCGGTGAGCTGCACGAACGCGGCGAGCGTGGTGCGGCGGCCGTCCCGGCCGGAGCGGGCGCCGGCCAGCTCGCCGCGTACCACCCGTTCCCATCCGGGCCCTTCGTCGAGGCGCCGGTAGCCGGCGGTACGGCCGCCGCGCGGTACGGACATCCCGGCCACGGTGGTGCCGCGTGTGTACGGGGCGAGCGGGGCGGCCGGCGCCTGCCGGGAGGAGGTGAGGACGGTCTCGTCCGCGCCGGCATCGGCGGCGACGGCCTGGCCGCCGCCGGAGCGCAGGGCGTATCCGGCGCCGGCGGAGAGGGCGACCGCGCCGGTGACGGCGAGGAGGGAGCGGCGGTGGAGTGCGGTGGAGTCGGCGACTGGGCGTATGCGCGGCATGGCGCTTGTCCCCCCGGGTGCGAACGCATCGGCAGTGACCGCGGGGCGTTCGCCGGGCGAACGTCCCGCTCGTACTGGATGCTTGGCAGCGGGAATGGCCTGCGTGTGAACGCGACGGCAACGCGCGACACCGATCGCCGTACGTGGATCTTGGACCACCCGGCCCGTCGGCATCCGCTTCCGCACCGGCCCGGAACCGGTCACACCGCGTTCACTTGACGGGGAACCGGACTACTCGATACCCGGATGATTCCGGCAATCAGGATGTTCGCGACTATTTACCGAAAAACCTCGGCCCTCCGCCTGTTCCACGCACCGGTTCCCGGGCCCGCGCGCCGCCGCGGCGTCGTCAGCCGCGGCGTCGTCAGCCGCGGCGTCGTCCGCCGGGGTGCCGCGAGGCCGGCGCCACCCTGCCGTGCCGCAGGCGGCGGAAGTGCGTGGCGCGGCCGATGCGCAGGCCGCGGGCCACCTGCCAGCAGACGCCCGACCGGTCGACGCCGTACGCGCGCGGGATGCGCCCGGCCTCGGCGTCGGCCGCCACGGGGCTTGCCGCCAGGGCGTCCACGGCCTCCACGCCCGGACCCGGCCGGGGGCCGTCACTCCGCGCGTTCCACCCGTCCCGTCGCCGGGCGCTCCCGCCACAGCCGCAGACCGATGTCGACCATGCGGATCCTGACCAGGTCCGGGACGGCGTCCAGGGGCTGCCAGGCGGCCAGCTCGGTGGAGCCTCCGATCTCGTTCCTCAGCCCGCCGCCGGTGATCCGCCCCTCGTAGACCAGCCGTACGGCGTGATGGTCGGCCCTGCGTCCCGGGCGGCGGGCGAAGCCGTGCCGGACGAAGACGTGCCGGGCGGAGTTCACGCCGAGCAGCCCGGTGACCTCGATGCGGTACCCGGTCTCCTCCTCGACCTCCCGCCGCACGGTGTCGTACGGATCCTCGCCGTGCTCCATGCCACCGCCCGGCAGCACCCACTCCGGCGCGCCTCCGGGCACCGGGGACCGGGCCAGCAGGAGCCGTCCGTCGCGCACCACCACGGCGTAGGCCGCCACCCTCAGGGTCTGCCGCATCCTGGGACGTTAACCCGCGGGCGTCCACGGGGCAGCCCGCACGGACGACTTGCCCGTTTCGGACCTCAACACCCCATAAAAGCATCGCGGGTTTTCCCCATACATTCATTTTGATTCCGCCAACTCTCGCCCAACACCCGCCCCTTGGGTAAGGCTCAACGATCGTCCGGGGCCGTATTCCGGACGATCGCGACCAGGGTCGATCGGCTCCGGTCGCTCCACGATGGTGCCTTTACTCACAAGGGATGCCGATGACCCATTCCTCCCCGCGCGAGTCGATATCGGGCGCCAGACGCGCGGCCCGTATCGCCCTGGCCGCCGGTCTCGTCGCCGCGCTCTCCGCGGTCGGCCCGATACCCCTGGCGGCCGCCGCCGACGCGCCGGCCGCCGTACCCGTCGACGGTGACGTCAAGTCCGCCCACGACAAGCTCGGTTCGAGTGACGCGGACCTCCTCGCCGAGGCCAAGGCCGACGGCGTCAAGAACGTCACGATGATGATCGCCACCGCCCCCGGGAAGACCGAGCAGGTCGCCGAGGAGCTGAACGCGGTGAAGGGCGGTTCGGTCGGCCGGACCCACGACAAGCTGGGCTACGTCCGCGCCACCGTCCCCACCGCCAGGGCGGACGCGGCCATCGCCGCCGCCGCCAAGCTCTCCACCGTGCACGGCATCGACCTGCGCGACGAGATCCCGCTCGACGACCCGACCCCGGCCGCGGACACCACCGCCAAGGCCGCCGGCGGCAAGGACAAGGGCACCGCCGCCTACCCGGGCCCCGACCGGCGGACCCCCGCGAAGAACCCGTACAACCCGTCCTTCGAGACGGGCGCCGTCGACTTCGTGAAGGACAACCCGAAGGCGGACGGCCGCGGCGTCACCATCGGCATCCTCGACTCGGGCGTGGACCTCGCCCACCCGGCGCTGCAGAAGACCACCACCGGCGAACGCAAGATCGTCGACTGGGTGACGGCCACCGACCCGCTCGTCGACGGCGACGAGACCTGGCGCCCGATGACCGAATCGGTGGCCGGGCCCACCTTCACCCACGACGGAAAGACCTGGACGGCGCCCTCGGGCTCGTACCGGATCAGCACGTTCAAGGAGTCGTACACCCTCGGGGGCGACGCGGGCGGCGACGCCAACTTCGACGGCGACACCACCGACGCCTGGGGCATGCTGTACGACGCCGCGGCGGGGACCGTCCGGGTCGACCTGAACGACAACCAGGACTTCTCCGACGACACCCCGATGAAGCCCTACAAGGACGGCTTCCAGATCGGGTACTTCGGCACCGACGACCCCTCCACCGAGGTCGCCGAGCGCCAGCCGTTCGTCGTGGAGATCCGCAAGGACGTGGTCCGCAACGCGGCCGGCGACAAGGCCGACTTCGTCAACATCGGTGTCATCGAGGGCTCGCACGGCTCGCACGTCGCCGGCATCACCGCCGCCCACGGCCTGTTCGGCGGGAAGATGAACGGTGCCGCGCCCGGCGCGAAGATCGTCTCCTCCCGTGCCTGCACCTGGTCCGGCGGCTGCACCAGCGTGGCGCTCACCGAGGGCATGATCGACCTCGTCACCGAGCGCGGTGTCGACATCGTCAACATGTCCATCGGCGGCCTGCCCGCGCTCAACGACGGCAACAACGCCCGCGCCGAGCTGTACACCCGCCTCATCGACACCTACGGCGTCCAGCTGGTGATCTCCGCGGGCAACTCCGGCCCCGGCGCCAACACCATCGGCGACCCGTCGCTGGCCGACAAGGTCATCTCGGTCGGCGCGTCCGTCTCCAAGGAGACCTGGGCCGCCAACTACGGCTCCGTCGTGAAGACGAAGTACGCCATGATGCCGTTCTCCTCGCGCGGTCCGCGTGAGGACGGCGGCTTCACGCCGACGCTGATCGCGCCCGGCGCGTCGATCAACACCATCCAGACCTGGGCGGCGGGCCAGCCGGTCGCCGAGGCGGGCTACGGCCTCCCGGCCGGTTACGGCATGCTCCAGGGCACCTCGATGGCGTCCCCGCAGGCCACCGGCTCCGCCGCGCTGCTGCTGTCGGCCGCGAAGCAGAAGCGGATCGACCTGACGCCCGCGAAGCTGCGCACCGCCCTGACCTCCACCGCCCAGCACGTCAAGGGCCTGCAGGCCTACGAGGAGGGCGCCGGTCTCATCGACCTCGAGGAGGCCTGGGACTCGATCCGGGACGGGGCCACCGCGCACGAGTACAGCGTGAAGGCACCGGTCGACACCGCGATCGAGCAGTTCCTGAAGACCCCCGGCTTCGGCACCGGCGTCTACGACCGCGAGGGCGGTCTGAAGGCCGGCCAGAAGAAGACGTACGACGTCACCATCACCCGTACGTCCGGTCCCGACCGCGCGATCCGGCACGAGCTCGACCTCGCGAACAACACCGACGGCGCCTTCCGCATCGTCGGCGAGGGCAAGGTCCAGCTGTCGCTGAACAAGCCGGTGACGGTCAAGATCCAGGCCGCGCCCCGGTCCGCGGGCCTCAAGAGCGCCATCCTGGAGGTCGACGACCCGCGCACCGAGGGCGTCGACCGGCAGATCCTGAGCACGGTGGTCGTCTCGGCTCCGCTGAAGCACACCTTCTCCGCCTCCGGCACGGCCCAGCGCAACGCCACCACCTCCTACTTCGTCACCGTGCCCGAGGGCGCGAAGACGCTGGAGGTCGCGCTGAGCGGTCTGAAGGCCACGAGCCAGACCCGGTTCATCGCCCTCCACCCCTACGGCGTCCCCGCCGACCCGACCTCGACGGTCAACTGCTACCCGAACTACAGCAACCCGGCCAACACCTGCCGCCCCGACCTGCGTTCGTACGTGAACCCGCAGCCCGGCGTCTGGGAGATCGAGGTCGAGTCGCGCCGCACCTCGCCGCTGCTCGACAACCCGTACAAGCTGGACGTCGCCGTGCTCGGCGCGGTCTTCGAGCCGGAGACCGTGACCGTGCCGGAGGCCAAGGTCGGTACTCCGGCCGACGTCTCCTGGAAGGTGACCAACCAGGCCGCCGCCCTGGACGGCAAGCCGGTCGGCGGCCCGCTGGGCTCCGCCAAGACGGCCCGGCCCGCCATCTCCACGGGCGTCACGCACACCACCACCGTCACGGTGCCCGAGGGCGCCACGTCGCTCGACGTCGCCATCGGCAACGTCTCCGACACCGCCGCCGACCTGGACCTGGCGGTCCACAACGCGGCGGGCACCCTCGTCGCCCAGTCCGCCGACGGCGACTCGGAGGAGTCGGTGTCCATCGCCCGCCCGGCGGCCGGCACCTACACCGTCAAGGTCGTGGGCTACTCCGTCCCGGCCGGTTCCACCGACTACGCCTACCGGGACGTGTTCTTCTCCACCACGCTCGGCGAGGTCGCGGTCGACGGCGCCACACCGGTGAGGATCGGCACCGGCGAGTCGGCCACCGTCTCCGGCACCGTCACGGCCGCCGCGGCGGCTCCCGAGGGACGTGAGTTCTTCGGCCGGGTGCAGCTGGTCAACGCGCGCGGCACGGTCGCGGGCGTGGGCAGCGTGACGATCGAGAAGGTCGTGCCGTAGCCGACGACGGCTGCCGGTACCGACTGTCTCCGACGACCGGGGGCGGGTGCCCGTACGGATCTCCGTACGGGCACCCGCCCCCTTCGTCGTCCGTGCGCCAGCCGACCGTCACTCGCAGGTCAGGGTGCGGGAGGCGGGCAGGGCGGCGGTGATGCGCGCCCGCTCGGGGGCGATGTCCTCCTCGCCGACGATCACGGCGTCCGGGACGGAGCCCTCGCGGGGCAGGCCGACCATGACCCGGTCTCCGGTGTGGAGCCGGGGCCGGTCGGTGGGCCCGGTCGGCCCGGTCGGCCCGGTCAGGAAGGTGACCTCTCCGGCCTCGTCCTGTTCCTCCGCCTGTTCCTCCGCGGAGGCGTTCTCGTCCGGGCCGGTCCCCGGCGCCGGCTTGTAGCGGCGGGTCACCTCCAGCGTGACGCGCTCCTGTCCGGTGCCCGGCACCGGCTCCACCGCCGACACCGTGCCTTCGGCGACGAGCCGGGCGCAGGCGAGGTAGTGCGGGGTGCCGAAGCCGGTACCGGCCGACCCCTTGGCGCCCGGTGCCTCGCCGGCTTCCACTGCCTTCCGGTCGGCCTCGGCCGACGACGACGTGCCGTCGCCCTGCCCGGCCTGCGTCACGAGCCATCCCGTGCCGAGGACCACCGAGGCGGCCGCCGCCGCGGCGAGCGCGCCGAGGGCGACCCGCAGGGGGCGGCGGCGCGGGCGGTGCACGGGCAGGGGCGTCACCGGCGTGAGGGGGCCGGCCGCGGGCCTGTACCCGGGCCTGTCCACGGGGGCGTCCGAAGCCCCGGCCGCCGGGGCGGCCCCCGAACCCGCGGCCTCCGCTCCCACGGCGGGTGTCTCCCCGGCTGACGGCATCTCCCTGGCTGCCAGCATCTCCCCGATCAGGCCCAGTTGCTCCCTCAGCACGGCGACGTCGGTGGCTGCCGCGTCCCGCGCGGCCATGAACGCCGGATCCCGCCGGGCGGCCGTGGGCAGCGGCTCGTCGAGGATCGCGGCCATGAGGGCGTCGACGCCGTCGTACGTGGTGTCGTACTCGGTGTCGCGAGCGTTCCCGGTGTCCTGGATGTTCTCGTCGTGGGCGGTCACGTCACACCACCTCGTCCTCGTGCAGGCGGGCGCGCAGGGCCCGTACCGCCGTGTGCAGCCTGCTCTTGACCGTGCCCTCCGGGACGCCGAGCTGCTCGGCGATCGAGCGCACCGGGAGGTCGGCGTAGAACCGCAGCACGACGACCTGGCGCTGGGCGTCGGGCAGCCCGTCCAGGCCGCGGGCGACGGCGAGGGAGAGCAGGCGGGTCTCCTCGTCGGCGGGGGGCTCGGCGGGGCGCAGCGCGGCGAGGCGTTCGCCGAGCCGCTCCTGGCGGCGTTTGGCCCGGTGCCAGTCCATGGCGAGGTTGGAGGCGACCACCGCCGCCCACGCCGAGACGTCCCGGGGCGCGTCCTGCCCGCTCGCGGCGCGTTCCAGCAGCCGCAGCCGGACCTGTTGCACCCCGTCCGGCAGGTCGGTCTGCGGCACCCCGCCGAGCGCGAGCACCGCCCGGACCCGGCGCTCCTGCGCCGCGTCCAGCGGGTCGTCCTCCGCGGCGCCGTACGCCTGCCGGCCACGCCGGATCCTTCCGCGCAGCACTGCCCACCCCCCTCACGCCGTTTCTCCTACGACGCCGACCGGAGCCGGAACGTTCGCCCCTCGCCCGAACCGGACAGAGGCGTACGTCACACCTTCGTGTGGAGGGAGTGGGCCGGGGCAGGGAACCTTGCGGCCGCCGACCCCCGAAGGGCGAATTCCTGCAGCTCAAAGGGGTGGCGACCGCAGGTCCGCGACCAGCGGCCCCGGCCCGCGCGTCCCACTGTGCGGGCAGGGGGCGCAAAGAATTGGACAGGCGGGCCGTGGTCGGCCGCATGATGGAAACGGCCCGGCCGTCGGGCAAAGGGCACATGTACGTCGCATACGTCGTATACGACGCAGGACGCAGCAGGCAGTGAGGGAGACGCCGTGAGGGTCGGAATCGTCGGAGCCACCGGTCAGGTGGGCACGGTCATGCGCAGCATCCTCAAGGAGCGGAACTTTCCGCTGACCGAGCTGCGCCTGTTCGCCTCGGCCCGCTCGGCGGGGACGGAGCTGGACGGCGTGACGGTGGAGGACGCGTCCACCGCCGACTACTCCGGCCTGGACATCGTGCTGTTCTCCGCGGGCGGCGCGACCTCGAAGGCGCTGGCCGAGAAGGTCGCCTCGCAGGGCGCGGTCGTGATCGACAACTCGTCCGCGTGGCGCAAGGACCCCGAGGTCCCGCTGGTCGTCTCCGAGGTGAACCCGGACGCGATCGCGAACCGCCCCAAGGGCATCATCGCCAACCCGAACTGCACCACCATGGCCGCGATGCCGGTGCTGCGTCCGCTGCACGACGAGGCGGGCCTGGACGCGCTGGTGGTCGCCACCTACCAGGCGGTGTCCGGCTCCGGCCTGGCGGGCGTGGCCGAGCTGCACGGCCAGACCCAGAAGGTCGTCGCCGACGCCGACCAGCTGACCCACGACGGCGGCGCGGTCGACTTCCCCGAGCCGGCCGTCTACAAGCGCCCCATCGCCTTCAACGTGCTGCCCCTCGCCGGCAGCATCGTGGACGACGGTCTGAACGAGACCGACGAGGAGCAGAAGCTGCGCAACGAGTCCCGCAAGATCCTGGACATCCCCGGTCTCAAGGTCTCCGGCACCTGCGTGCGCGTCCCGGTCTTCTCCGGGCACTCCCTGCAGATCAACGCCCGCTTCGCCCGCCCGATCAGCCCCGAGCGCGCGACCGAGCTGCTGGCCGACGCCCCCGGTGTCGTCGTCACCGACATCCCCACCCCGCTCCAGGCGGCGGGCCAGGACCCGTCCTACGTCGGCCGCATCCGCCGCGACGAGACGGTCGACAACGGCCTGGCCCTCTTCGTCTCCAACGACAACCTCCGCAAGGGCGCGGCCCTGAACACCGTGCAGATCGCGGAACTGGTGGCGGCCGAGCTGAAGCGGTAACCACGCTTCCGCTCGCTGCGAGGGGGGCTCACCCGGCCGGGGTGGGCCCCCTTCGGCATGCATGCGGCGCCACGCCCCGCCGTAACGGGCCGGGGTTCCCGCCCCCGAGAACCCCCGAACCGGGGGCGTCCCGCCTCCTCGGTGATCCCGTCTCCGCTCGCCCGGTCCCACGAACGCGCCCCTCGCTTCCTCCCTCACCCTCCCCCTCACCTCTCGCGCCGCACCTCGTAGAGGAAGCAGCCGTACTCCACCGCGCGGACGTGGACGAGGGCGACCTCCGGGTCGGCGAAGGCCTCCGTGAGGGCGGGTTCGAAGCCGTCCGGCGTCTCCACCAGCCGGCCGCCCAGGATGCGGCCGTCGGCGGAGTAGCGGCGGAGCGTGCGGTGGGCGCGGGTGAAGGGGAGGCCTTCGTCGCCCCGCGGTCCCGCGCACTCCTCGGCGTGGACGAAGACCGGCCCCTGCTCGTCGTACGCGCCCGGGTCGACGCCCGTGTCCGCCGCCCAGCGGCGCAGAGGGGCGTAGGAGAGCAGGGCGATCCGCTCGCCCTGCTCGCTGTGGCGCAGGCAGCAGCGGAGCGGGGCGCCGCCCTCGTCATCGGTGCGGGGAACCGGGGGACGGCCCGCGTCGTCCAGGGTGCGCAGTTCCTTCAGGACCGCTCCCGGGATGGGGCGAGGGGTGTGGGTCGTCATGGTCTCCAGGTTCGCGCGCGGCGGAGCGCCTCACCGGCGGTAAACGGACATCGCGTTCCGCGCCGGTGGCGTGGAAGGATGGCGAGACCGACACATGACGAGGAGATGACCGCGTGCCTGGCACAAACCTGACTCGCGAAGAGGCGCAGCAGCGGGCGAAGCTGCTGACCGTTGACTCGTACGAGATCGATCTCGACCTCTCCGGCGCGCAGGAGGGCGGCACCTACCGGTCCGTGACCACGGTGCGCTTCGACGTCTCCGCGGACGCGGACGGCGCGGAGTCGTTCATCGACCTGGTGGCTCCCACCGTGCACGAGGTGACGCTCAACGGAGACGCCCTCGACCCCGCCGAGGTCTTCGAGGACTCCCGGATCGCCCTGCCCGGACTGCTCCCCGGCCGCAACGTGCTGCGGGTGAGCGCCGACTGCGCGTACACCAACACCGGTGAGGGCCTGCACCGGTTCGTCGACCCGGTCGACGACCAGGCCTACCTGTACACCCAGTTCGAGGTGCCGGACGCCCGCCGGGTGTTCGCGAGCTTCGAGCAGCCCGACCTCAAGGCGACCTTCCGGTTCACCGTGAAGGCACCGCACGGCTGGACCGTCATCTCCAACTCCCCCACGCCCGAACCCCGGGACAACGTCTGGGAGTTCGAGCCGACGCCGCGGATCTCGACGTACATCACCGCACTGATCGTCGGCCCGTACCACTCCGTGCACAGCGTGTACGAGAAGGACGGCCAGTCGGTGCCGCTCGGCATCTACTGCCGGCCCTCGCTCGCCGAGTTCCTCGACGCGGACGCGATCTTCGACGTCACGCGGCAGGGCTTCGAGTGGTTCCAGGAGAAGTTCGACTACGCGTACCCCTTCGGGAAGTACGACCAGCTGTTCGTGCCGGAGTTCAACGCGGGCGCGATGGAGAACGCCGGCGCGGTGACCATCCGCGACCAGTACGTCTTCCGGTCGAAGGTGACGGACGCCGCCTACGAGGTGCGCGCCTCGACGATCCTGCACGAGCTGGCCCACATGTGGTTCGGCGACCTGGTCACCATGGAGTGGTGGAACGACCTGTGGCTGAACGAGTCGTTCGCCACCTACGCCGAGGCCGCCTGCCAGGCGGACGCGCCGGGCTCGAAGTGGCCGCACTCGTGGACGACGTTCGCGAACTCCATGAAGACCTGGGCGTACCGGCAGGACCAGCTGCCCTCCACGCACCCGATCATGGCCGACATCCGTGACCTGGACGACGTGCTGGTCAACTTCGACGGCATCACGTACGCCAAGGGCGCCTCGGTCCTCAAGCAGCTGGTGGCCTACGTCGGCAAGGACGCCTTCTTCAGCGGCGTGCAGGCCTACTTCAAGCGCCACGCGTACGGCAACACGCGCCTGTCCGACCTGCTGGGCGCCCTGGAGGAGACCTCCGGCCGCGACCTGAGCACCTGGTCGAAGAAGTGGCTGGAGACCGCCGGCATCAACGTGCTGCGCCCGGAGATCGAGACCGACGGCGCGGACGGCACGGGGACCATCACCTCCTTCGCCATCCGCCAGGAGGCGCCCGCGCTGCCCACCGGCGCCAAGGGCGAGTCGACCCTGCGCCCGCACCGGATCGCGGTCGGCCTGTACGACCTGGACGAGGCGAGCGGCAAGCTGGTGCGCGTGGACCGGGTCGAGCTGGACGTCGACGGCGAGCTGACCGCCGTACCGCAGCTCGTCGGCAAGGCCCGCCCGGCCGTCGTGCTGCTCAACGACGACGACCTGTCGTACGCCAAGGTGCGGCTGGACGAGCGGTCGCTGGCCTTCGTCACCGAGCACCTGGGCGACTTCGAGGCCTCCCTGCCGCGCGCCCTGTGCTGGGCGTCGGCCTGGGACATGACCCGGGACGCCGAACTGGCCACCCGCGACTACCTCTCGCTGGTGCTGTCGGGCATCGGCAAGGAGTCGGACATCGGCGTCGTGCAGTCGCTGCACCGCCAGGTGAAACTGGCGATCGACCTGTACTCCGCCCCGAACACCCGCGAGGCGCTGCTCACCCGCTGGACGGAGGCCACGCTGGCCCACCTGCGGGCCGCCGAGGCGGGCAGCGACCACCAGCTGGCGTGGGCCCGCGCCTTCGCCGCGACGGCGAGGACGCCGGAGCAGCTGGACCTCCTGGACAGCCTGCTGGAGGGCACGCAGACGATCGAGGGCCTGGCCGTCGACACGGAGCTGCGCTGGACGTTCGTGGAGCGGCTGGCGGCGGTGGGCCGGTACGACGAGACCGAGATCGCGGGCGAGTACGAGCGCGACAAGACCGCCGCGGGCGAGCGTCACGCGGCGACCGCGCGGGCCGCCCGGCCGACCGAGGAGGCCAAGGCGGAGGCGTGGGCGTCGGTCGTGGAGTCCGACAAGCTGCCGAACGCGCTCCAGGAAGCGGTCATCGCCGGCTTCGTCCAGACCGACCAGCGCGAGCTGCTGGTTCCGTACACGGACCGGTACTTCGAGGCGGTGGCCGACGTGTGGGAGTCCCGCTCGCACGAGATGGCCCAGCAGATCGCGGTCGGCCTCTACCCGGCGATCCAGGTCTCCGAGGAGACCCTGGAGAAGACGGACGCCTGGCTGGCCTCCGCCGAGCCGAACGCGGCCCTGCGCCGCCTCGTCTCGGAGTCCCGCGCAGGCGTGGAACGCGCCCTGCGGGCACAGACGGCGGACACGGCGGCCGAGGGGGCGTAGCCCGCAGGCGTGTGCACATCAGGGGCGCCCGGTGCCGTCACCGCATCGGGCGCCCCTGGCGTTCCTGTCGTTCCTGTCGACGTCAGCGGAAGCAGCGGGAGGACGACGCGTGAGCCCAGCAGCTGCTCGGTCGGGGTGACGTCACCTCTCGGGGTCAGCTCAGCCGGGTGGTGGCGTACACCTCGATAGCGTCCCGCTGGTACGCGGCCAGGCCCGGTGCGATCGCCTCGTACGCGGCGCGCCAGGCGTCGTTGTCCACACAGGAGCGTCCGATGGCGCGGTACTCCTCGGCGGACACGGCCCGCAGGTGGGTCAGGGCCCGGTACTGGGCGTCGATCTCGGCCCGCACGGGCTCGGCGTCGGCCGGGTGACCGGCGGCCATCAGCTCGGCCAGCCGGATCATCTGCGCCGTGCGCTCGCGCTGCCCGGCCTCGACATCCTCCGGAGTCATCGCGGCGGCCCTGCGGCCGACCTCCTCGGCGTGCTCGGGGAAGTCACGCAGGCTCTCCTCGTACTGGGAGGGCCGGACGCCCTCAAACAGGTTCTGCGGTCGATTGATGGCGGTCATGGTCCTGCCGTCCTTCCTGGACTGCTCCAGTTCGGTGATCGTGCGGGAGACCGTGCCGGCCAGGGCGTCGAGCCGGTCCCGCTCGGTGAGCAGCCGTCGGTGGTGGCCACGCAGGGCTTCCACCTCGTCGATCCGCTCGGCCAGGATCCGGCCGATCTCGGGAAGCCCCACACCCAGCGCCCGCAGTACGAGGATCTGCTGCAGCCGCAGCAGCTGGCGCTCCTCGTAGTAGCGGTGGCCATTGGTCCCGATCCGGGCGGGCGGCAGCAGGCCGATCTCGTCGTAGTGCCGCAGGGTCCGGGCGGTCACGCCCGACATCCGGGCGACCTCCGCGATCGGCCAGTCCATCGCCGTCTCCCTCACAAACCCGTCACCGGGCGGTCTCTCCGGCCCTGCTCAGGACGGTAGAAGCTGCCGCAGCGACAACTGCAACCCCAGAGCCGGACTCCCCCTGTCCCGGCCTCGCGACCACGCTCACCGAGCGCCGGGCGAGTGCATGCCGGACTGGCTCGTCCACTCCTCCTTCCCGTCCCTCCTCACCCACCTCTGCTTCCCACCGTGCCTGAGCGTGGACCGGGTCTCGGCCAGAGTCCCCACCAGAAGCAGTACCAAGTCGAGACCATCCCCGCGGGTGCGGGGAGCAGACCCTCGCCTGGCACGCCCTGTGCCCCCAGGGCGGACCATCCCCGCGGGTGCGGGGAGCAGAACCGCCTGGACCGCATGGAACGGGCCACCCTGGGACCATCCCCGCGGGTGCGGGGAGCAGTGGGTGGCGGTCCGGTGGCAGCGCATCCCGTTGGGACCATCCCCGCGGGTGCGGGGAGCAGAGTTGCCCGTGCAGCGGTTCGCCGACGGCGGCGGGACCATCCCCGCGGGTGCGGGGAGCAGCGACGACGGTTGGACGACGCGTTGGGCTGGTTGGGACCATCCCCGCGGGTGCGGGGAGCAGTCGTGCAGTCCGGGCACAAGTCCGTGCACGTAGGGACCATCCCCGCGGGTGCGGGGAGCAGCCCCCGGCCGGGCAGGGCGACGACGGGCCGCTGGGACCATCCCCGCGGGTGCGGGGAGCAGTGTTTCCCGGTCGCCCACCGGCTCCAGGTGTCTGGACCATCCCCGCGGGTGCGGGGAGCAGACTGCGTGACCTGGGGTTTTATCGTGGCGAGGGCGTGGTTTCACACACTTTCACGGAAACCGGCAAGTAAGACATTTAACCTTTTTCACCTCGCCCCGCGTGCCTGGGCTGATCTCAACGTAAAAGATCAATTCTATGTGCTGGCCGGAACGGCCGCGGCATTACGACTCAGTAGCGTGCGCCACGTCCCCTCCTCCTCACCCGCTGGTGTGACTACACGGTCCACTGGGATGAGGCGGCGACGCCGGTCAAGAACAGAGCAAGCAGACTGCCTGTCGTTCTGGCTCAGATGCGGTTCTGAAGCTGTTCGATCTCGATGGCAAGGGTTCCGAGGGTTTCCTTCTCGGGTGGGTAGATGGTGCGGATGTTGACCAACTGCTCGTCGCGGGTGGCGGTCGGGTTGATGTTGGTGGCGCCCTCGCCGTCGAGCAGGGTCTCGAAGTCGGGGTACTCGGTGACCCGCTTGACCTTGACCTCGTAGGTCTCGTCGGTGCCCTTGATGCGGAAGCGGATGATGTCGCCGACGGTGAGGTCGGCGAGGTGCGGGTATTTCACCCGTACCTCGATGGTCTTGTCGCCCGCGGTGACGAGGTCAAAGTACTGGCGGTAGAGATTGAGTTCGCGGATGCGGGCAGTGGTGTCGGTCATGGGGCGGGAACGCTCCTGGGGGCTGGGGCGGTCATCATGCGGTTGATCTCGGCGGCCGAGTAAGAGCGGAAGAAGTGTCGGGGGTCGGACAGCAAGGTATCCGCCATGGCCAGCAGTTGCTCGGCGTACTCCGCGACAGTGCCGGGCCACTGACGGGTGTCGAGCATCCAGTCGGCGGCGTTGGCGGACATGGGAGCGTGGCCTTCGCGAATCAGTGACTTGGACAGCTTGGCGCCCGTGTCGGTGACGACCTGGGGGCAGAACAGACGGGCCGGGAGCTGGCTGCGGGTGAGGCCGACGGCTTGGAGGGCTTCGTCGACCAGGTGAGAACCGAAGACCCAGTCACCGCCCTTGACCATGATGTGCAGCGTGCCACGGGGGCTGGAAAGGGCAAGTTCTTTGACGAGGTTGCGGTACAGGGTGGACAGGTCGAGGTAAGCGCCTTCGGTCGGTGTGATGGCGGCTTGGTAGGCGCCGTGGTGAAGGCAGACGGCGGTCACGTGAGCGGTTTCGCGGTCGGTGAGGCGGACATGCGTGCGCTCGGCGTGTTTCTCGGCCCAGCCGCAGTTGGGGCGCGGGCAGGGGACACGCAGGTGTGGGGTGCCGGTGGAGGGGGCGAGCCACCAGCGGGCGGTGTCGAGGCGGGGCAGAAGCCGTAACCATGTGTGGCGGAAGTGCTGGCCGGCCTGCTGCTGGCTGTAGGTCTCGACCCGGTGCGGAATGTCCAAACGCTGGGAGAGCGCGGCGAACAGGGGTTGATAGAGGGTGGCGACGAGGTCGGTCAGGGCCTCGTCGCCGAGGGCTTGGACGTATGCGCGCTGGTAGCGGTGACCACTGACCGGGTCGGTGGCCAACTCGTAAGGGGCGTTGTCGAGGGCGCCGAACAGGACTTCGGTGGGGATGCCGAAGCGGTCGCGCAGGCGCGAGGCCATGGCGAAGGCCAGGGACTGCACGAGCGAGGTGCCGATGTGCGGAGCGCCGTTGATCTGGGTGCCGACGACCAGCACGATCCGCTCCGGCGGAGTGGCCAGGATGCGTGGGGTCAGTACGTCCTCGGCGTGGTGGAGGGCGTTGGCCAGGACGGTGTTCGGTGAGACGGGGTGGATCGTCACGGGATATCCCCCTGGGGTGGGTCGGGGCTCACTCGGACAAGGTGGCGCGGGTTGGGGTGGTTTCCAGCTATGTGGTGGCGGCCAGGGAAGAGATCAACCCTGCAGACGGCGTGAAGGGCTCGGTGCGGGCCGGCCGTCAGCCCGTGGGCACTACCCGTGGTGGAAGGCAGCCCAGACGCACTTGCCGGGGCCATGACGTTCCTGCACACCCCAGTGGTCTGCGAAGGCGGATACCAGGAGCAGGCCACGGCCGTCGTCGGCTGTACTCCGGGCCTCCCGCTTGGTGGGTGTGCCGTTGCCGCCGTCGTGTACCTCGACGCGCAGCATGTCGGTGTGCAGTTCGACGCGTACGAGGACCTGTCCGCCCACAGGGGCGCCATGCAGGACTGCGTTGGTGACCAGTTCGGAGGTGCACAGCCGGATGTCGTCGAGGCGGTCGGTCCGACCCCACTGGGTAAGGGCCTCCGCGACAAAGGAGCGGGCAGCGCCCGGGGTGGTCCGGCGCCGGTAGAAGAGCATCGTTTCGTACTTGACGACGCCGTCGAGATCTTGGCCCGGTGCGAGTGTGTTCGGCTCGTCGGGCAATGTACTGGGCATGGCCAATAGCCAACCGTTGTCGCTCGTTCGGGTCGGGAGCCACCATGGGTGCCATGCCGGGGGCCACTATGGGGGCCAGGATTCGGCGTGCTCTGGGGGAGAGGGATGGGCGACACGAGGATCGGCGCGTTGCTCAGTCGGCTGCGCACCGCGCGTGGTTGGACCCAGCAGCGGGTAGCCGACGAGTACAACCTCCTGGAGGGAAGGGCAACCAAGACCGGTAAGGAGATTGGGCGTTACGAGCGCGAGGCGCGCATCCCTGTCCCGTACACACGCAAGTACCTGGCGCGGGTGTTCGGCGTCGATGTCGAGACGCTCGACCGAGCTGTGGCGGTCAGCAAGAGCTTCCGAGGCGAGGGGAACAACGTCCCGGAGTGCTTGCCGGAGCGGCCAAAGCTGCCTGTCGTGCCTTCGCGCCCCGGCGTTGGTGCTGTATCGGCGGACGCGTTGACGTCAGCCGACTTCGCCCGATTCATCGCGCAGCGCAACGCCGACGAGTTTGTCGTCGAGCAGTTGGAGGCCGATGTCGCCCGGTTCGCCCGCGCCTACGTCAGCCATCCGCTGTTGGAGCTGTACGTCGAGATCAAGCGGTTGCGAGACGGGGCGTTCGAGCTGCTGCGCGGGCGTCAGCATCCCCGGCAGACCGCTGACCTGTACGTCGCGGCATCACGGTTGTGCGGCTTGTCCGCGCACGTCTGCCTGGATCTGGGGGACTACGACTCCGCGGCCACACATGCTCGTACTGCCCGGGCGTGCGCCGAGGCGGCCGGGCATGAAGGGATGCTGGCCTGGGTGAGGGCCGTGGAGTCCCTGATCGCTTACTGGACCGGGCGGTACGGGCAGGCGGCGCGGCTGGCTCAGGCCGGCCGCCACCACCGGGCTTGCGGCAGTATCGGAGCCCGGCTGGCGAGTCTGGAGGCACGGGCGCTGGCCATAGTGGGAGACCGGGTGGGCGCGGTGGCCGCCCTGGCCGACGCAGAGCGCTCCCGTGAGGCGATGTCCGGTGATGATGAGGTGCCAGGCATTTTCGCCTTCCCGACTGCCAAGCAGTTTGCGTATGCCGGGACGACCAACCTGGCCCTGGACGGGCGAGAACACATCCAGCAAGCCATCGTCAGCGCGGACACCGCGATTCGGCTCTACCGCAGTGCCGAGGACGACGATCAGTCGGTCGGGGACCTGTTCGCCGCCCATGTCGATCTCGCACGCGGCCATCTCCTCGTGGGCGAGTTGGACGGCACCGAGGCGATACTCGGATTCGTCCTCGACGCCCCGCCGGAACGCCTGTCGGCCAGCATCGTTCGCCGGCTCACCGCTCTGGGCCGGGAGCTGAGTGGACCGCAGTACGGTGGAGCCGTGCAGGCCGCACATCTTCGCGAACGACTCCAGTACATGGCAGCCCTTGTGGCTTCCCCCGCACTCACCGCCTCGAAGGTGTGGGTGGTACCCCCAGTCAATTCCTCGGAGCCGCCGACATGACCGAACTGTCCGCCGCACACGAAGCCGCCGTCACCGACCGGGACCGTCTCGCTGGAAGCGCCTACAACACCGACCGGGACCTGGCCGCACGCCAGTCGCTCTACCAGTGGCAGATGCCCCGTTACGACCTGCCCGGCATCGTCGCCG
The DNA here is from genome assembly GCF_001418415.1 of Streptomyces hirsutus. Lineage (GTDB taxonomy): Bacteria > Actinomycetota > Actinomycetes > Streptomycetales > Streptomycetaceae > Streptomyces > Streptomyces hirsutus. The sequence continues at coordinate 1,513 of NZ_LIQT01000061.1, read as the reverse complement.
AGCAGCTCAGGGGTTTTCACGGGCGCGTGGTCGATGTCGGCTGCGGCAATGGCAAGTTCCTCCAGCGGCTCCGCGAGGACCGGCCCGACCTCGCCCTGTTCGGCATGGACATCGCCCCCGGCATCCTCGCCGGTGTCCCGGGCCCGGTCGCCGTGGCGGATGCTACCCGCCTGCCGTTGGCCACAGCGAGCGTCGACGCAGCCCTGGCGCTGCACATGCTGTACCACGTCCCGGACATCCCCCAGGCGGTGCGGGAACTGTCCCGCGTCGTCGTGAGTGACGGTCTGGTGATCACCTCCACCAACAGCGACCGGGACAAGACCGAACTTGATGACCTGTGGCAACGAGCTGCAGGCGATGTCCTTGGCACCGGACGCGGCCCGGACCGTATCTCACTCAGCGCCCGCTTCACGCTGGAGAAGGCCCCGGCCTTCCTGGGGGAGGAGTTCGGTCGCGTGGAGACGATCGAACTGCCCGGCACCATCACGGTCCACGATCCCGACCCGGTCATCGCGCACATGACCTCCTATCAGGCGTGGGCAGACCAGCACGATGTGCCCTTCGAGGCAACGATCGAGCGGGCCCGCAGAATCCTTGTCGATCACATCGCCCAGCTCGGGGCCTTTGAGGTCACGTGCCTGGGTGGCATCCTCATCTGCCAGCGCTGAGGGGCGCCCGCCCGTATCCGCAGGGACCATCCCCCGCGGGTGCAGGGAGCAGTGGTAGTCCCGGCCAGCCTGGAGGTCCTCGGTAGGACCATCCCCGCGGGTGCGGGGAGCAGGTCATCGACCCTGCGTGCGGTGCCGGCGTGATGGGACCATCCCCGCGGGTACGGGGAGCAGATCTCGCGTACCGCCGAACACCTCGGGTTGACTGGGCCATCCCCGCGGGTGCGGGGAGCAGCAGGTCGGCCTTCTCGGCTCGGGCCTGGTCCCGGGGCCATCCCCGCGGGTGCGGGGAGCAGGTGCTGCGCCTCGTTGCCGAGCACGCGGAGACGGGGCCATCCCCGCGGGTGCGGGGAGCAGGAGACGATGCCGTCCCAGGCGGGCTTGATCGCGGGGCCATCCCCGCGGGTGCGGGGAGCAGGGTTCGGGCCGGCCGGTGCCGTTGTAGGCGAGGGGACCATCCCCGCGGGTGCGGGGAGCAGACGGTCAGCTTTCCGGGGATGGGGGCGGTGCCGGGACCATCCCCGCGGGTGCGGGGAGCAGGACGTTCTCAGCCTCGAACGTGGCGAGCCACCGGGACCATCCCCGCGGGTGCGGGGAGCAGCCGCGCTGCCTCGCAGTAGTTGCGGACGTCCTCGGGACCATCCCCGCGGGTGCGGGGAGCAGAGGGGGGTTTGCCATTCCATATCTTCCCAACAGGGACCATCCCCGCGGGTGCGGGGAGCAGGTCGAGCCGCTCCCGCTCGAGCTGCTCCGCGTGGGACCATCCCCGCGGGTGCGGGGAGCAGGCCCATTCCACGTGTGGAAGACCCCGGCAAGTGGGACCATCCCCGCGGGTGCGGGGAGCA
>NZ_LIQT01000609.1 GCF_001418415.1 Streptomyces hirsutus | reverse complement strand
CAGCACCCGCTCCCCGCCGAGCCGCTCCCAGTGCCGGATCCGGACCCGTACCTCGCCGCCCTCGCCGCAGCCAAGACACCCGCCGAGGTCAGCGCCGTCACCCAGCACCTCCTGGACGCCGCCCAACCCGCTCTGAGCGCGATGAGCGGCCTCCTCGTGGCCATTGCTCGGTGGGGCGCCTGCACCGGCACCCGCACCGGGATGGGCAGGGGTATCGGGGAGCGGTGCCTCGTAGGTGGAGGCCACCCCGTACCCCGCGTACACCGCGGGCCCGCCGAGCGCGCCGCCGTCACCCTGCCCCGCGTACCCGGCATGCCCCGGAGGGGTCTGCCGGGCCTGCGGGGCCTGCGGGGTCCGTCCGGTGTGCTGGGGCAGGTACGACGTCTCCTCCGCGGCCGTCGGCGGGACCGGGGGCTGCATCTGCGTCTCCCAGGTCTGTCCCTGCCACTGCTGCGTGTACTGCTGGGCGGCGTGCGGATCGTCGTACGCCTGCTGCCCTCCGGGCCATGCCTGCGACGGCCCCTGCGCCTGCCCTTCGGGCCGCTGGTGCTGGAGCGGGGGCGGGTCGTAGCCCTCGTCGCCCTCGCGGCGTCCGTCGTACCCGTCATAGCCCTGATACGGCTGGTTGGTCATCGCTCACCCTCCTGCGAACGGCGGGAGCACCTCGACCGTGCCGCCGTCGGCCAGCCGTACCGTCTCATGTGCGCGGGTGCCCACGGGATCACTGTCGACGAGGAACGAGCATCGCCGCAGGACTCGCGTGAGTTCGCCGGGGTGCCGCTCGCGCACCGCGTCGAGCGCGTCGGCGAGCGTGACCGCCTCGTACGACTCCTCGGCCGTCCCGGCCGCGGCCTTGGCGGCGGCCCAGTACCGCACCGTGACCTTTGCCATCTGCTGGTTCCTCAATGTTTGACAGTGGACACGGTCAGGCTAGCCCGCCCGGGCCACGGCCCAGGCCCCTATCCGGTGCAGCAGTCCGTCGGGGGCCGCGCTCTCCGCGTGTCCCATGCCCGGCTCCACCCACAGCTCCCCGTGCTCACCGGCGGCGGCCGCCAGCATGCGCGGGTGGTCGAGCGGGAAGTACCCGTCGCGGTCGCCGTGCACGACCAGCAGCGGCGTCGGCGCGATCCTCGGCACCGCCTCGACCGGGGACAGCGGTACGGGGTCCCAGTCCCGGTGGTGGATCCGGGTCCGCAGCCCGTAGCGCCCCACGAGCCGGCCCGACGGCCGGGTCGCCAGCCAGTGCACCCGCCGCATCGGAGCCGTCCCCCGGTAGAACCAGCGGGCCGGACCGCTCACCGACACCACGGCATCGGGACCACCGGCAGAGGCAGAGGCACCGGCAGAGGACCCGCCGCCCCCGTCCCCATGCC
>NZ_LIQT01000608.1 GCF_001418415.1 Streptomyces hirsutus | reverse complement strand
AGGGGAGCCCTGCCGGGCCGGGAGGTCTCCGCTCAGCCGGTGGCGCCGGACGCGTCGGCGTGCTTGCCTCCCTGCGGCCCGTACGCGGTCATGAAGCGGTCGCGGAACTCGTCCATGCCCCAGCGCGGGGCGTCGGGCGCGGGCTTGAGGCCGTCGGTCCAGTTCCAGTCCGCCACCCGGTCCAGGACCTTCTCGTCGCGGGCGACGATCGTGATCGGCACGTCCTTGTCGGTGCTGCCGGCGGTGACGGTCGGGACGGGCTGGTGGTCGCCCAGGAAGACCAGGACCGTGTCCTCGTCGCCGTACCGCTCCATCCACTCGGTCAGGCTGCGCAGCGAGTACTCGATGGACTTGCGGTACTCGGTGCGTACCTTCTCCGGGTCCTGCCAGACCTCGGCGGGGTCGGTGCCCTCCTTCTTGATCTCGTGGAACACGGAGCCGTCGCCGAGGTCGTCCCAGTCGATCATGCGGGCGTTGGGGGACCACGGGTTGTGGCTGGAGGCGAGGATGATCTCCGCCATGATCGGATCGCGGTTCTCCCTGCCGTGCTCCAGACGCTCGAAGGCCTCCATGGTGAACTGGTCGGGCACCGGCGTCCAGCTGAAGTACGGGCCCTGGTAGCCGAGGTTCTCGGAGTCGTAGATGTGGTCCAGGCCGAAGTACTTGCCCTCCGGCCAGGCCCGCCGCACCCCGGGCACGATGCCGACGGTGCGCCAGTCGCCGGTCTTGCGGAAGTAGTTGGTGAGGGTCATGCGGTCGCTGGTGGTGAGACTGCGGTAGCGCTGCTGGTTCTTGATCCACAGGCCGGACAGGAAGGTGGAGTGGGCGAGCCAGCTGCCCGCGCCCGTCACCGGCGACCTGAGCCAGCCGCTGCGCGACTCGAAACCGGCGGCCTTCAGGGTGCCGGTGCCCTCCTTCAGCACCGCGTCGATCGGCTCCGCCATCGCCGGATCGTCGATCGCGACCCGGCCGTAGCTCTCGATGAAGGTGAACAGGACGTCCTTGCCGCGCAGCCCGGTGAACAACTGGTCCGGTGGAGTGTCGGCGAAGGCGTCGACGGCGGCCTGCCGCTCGAAGACCCGTGCGTCCTTGAGTCCCGCGCGCACCTGCTCCATGCGGTTGCCCAGCATCTCCGCGGTGCCCTTGGTGGCGAGCGGGACGCCGGTGATCTGCACGCCCAGGGTGACGCAGGTGATCCACACGACGCCGAGGACCAGGGTGGTGCGGGCGGCGGTCGGACGGTGGCGGACCATCAGGTTCGTGATCCGCACCGCCGCCAGCGTCATCAGCACCAGCAGGGCGGCGAACAGGACGATCACACCGATCACGGCGAGGATCTGCCCGCCCCGGCCGAACGACTCCCGGACGAACTCGGCCGCGTCGTCGAACAGGATCCAGTCGAGCACCAGGTCGAACGGACGGGCCAGTACCTGGTAGAACCCCATGTCCACCATCTTCAGGACGGTGAGCAGACCGAGCAGGACACCCGATACCGCCGCCATGATCCGCCGGGGCCTCGGCGGCAGCGCGAGCAGCAGCGTCGCCAGCAGGACGCCCTCGGCCGGGATGCGGAGGAACGCCTCGAGCGAGAGCCGCTCCACGCGGTTCGGCACGAGGAGCGCGAACAGCAGCAGCGCTCCGGCCAGGACGGTCGTCCCTACGGTGATGCCACGGGCGGCGCGGGGGTGGCGCTGCCGCCAGCGGCCCGGTCGGGTGGGTGCCGGGCCGTCGAGGGTCTCCTCGCGGGGCTCGGACGTGCCGGCGGGGGCGGGGGGAGGGGCAGTGGTGCCGGCCGGGCCGCCGTCCGGGTCCGCGCCGCTCTCGGTGGGGTCCGACAGCT
>NZ_LIQT01000607.1 GCF_001418415.1 Streptomyces hirsutus | reverse complement strand
AGGAGCCGTAATTTAACTACTGCCGGAGTTGATCTCGTTGTCCGTGGTGCTCGATCACGCGCTTCAAGGCTTCGAGCGTGCGGGGAGGGCGGGTCCGGCGGAAGACGAGGACCCTGGCAAGTTCGGGCCCGGCGAAGGCCAGCATCGGCTTGGACCTCCCGGCGTGGTAACTCAGCACGTTGCGCTTGCGGCCCATCAGCTCGGCCGCGAGGGTCAAGGTGACGGTGTTGCGACTGCGGAGTACGGCGACCAGGACGCGGTGGCGGTGATCGAGGGTGCCGAAGCCGGGGTTGCGGCCGCGGCCGTCCCTGCCTGCGCTCTGGCGTTCGACTTCGGTCAGGACCTGTTGGCATGGTTCGAGCTGGAGCACGAGCTGTTCGAACTGTTCTCGGGGCATGCCCGTGAGTGCGGGGTGGGTGAGGAGGAAGGTGGCCTCGGCCGGGACCGGAGGTCCCGACTCGTCGCGTGGATCTGCCGGAAGCTGCTGGTCGGGGTCCTGCGGGGCGATGGTGTAGTTCCACTCGCCGTGGAACTCGTCCCGTTTGACCCGCCGCTCGGCGCTCTTGCGTTCAGCTCGGGTGAGCACGCGGCCGGTGGGGTACGCATTCTCGTCCAGTGCGGCATGAACGGTCAGTCCGGTGCTGGTGCGGGTGGCTGAGATGGTCTCCAGCAGCACTTCGTAGCTGGTCAGAGGCTGCCCGCGCAGGCTGTGGGTGATCCGGGAGAACAGCCGGTGTTCCACTTTGTTCCATTTTGAAGTACCTGGCGGGAAGTGCATGACGGTGATGCGCAGTCCGCACTCGTCTGCGAAGTCGGCCAGGCCCATCTTGAACAGGCGGGAGTCGGCCGAGTTGGCCCCTCCGGAATCGGCGGTGACCAGCAAGCGGTCCACGCTGGGGTAGTCGAGGCGCCCTTGGACCTTCCACCAGCGGCGCAGGGACTCCACCGCGAAGGCGGCGGTGTTTCGGTCGGTGCCCACGTTTACCCAGCCGCTGTCGCGCCCTAGGTCGTAGATGCCGTACGGAATGGCGACCGGGGTGTCGGGGCCGATGAAGTCGTGGTCCGGGGCGGTGATCGGCTGGCCTTTGGGGCGGTAGGTGCGGCCGGGCCGGGCGAAGTCGCCGATCGGTTCCTTCTGTTTCGTGTCCACGCTCACCACCGGCAGGCCCCCCGCCAGGAAGCGTTCGGCGGCGGTGTTGATGTGACGGAACTGGGCGTCTCGGTCGGGCACCTGACTGCCGGCTTGAGTCTTGGCCATGCCCTGCAGGCTGAAGCCCATCGCACGCAGTAGGCTGCCGACCACTGGGGCGCTGACCGGATGACCGGCATCGGTCAACTCCCGGGACAAGTCCCGCAGCGAGGCAGTGGTCCAGCGCAGCGGGGACACCGGATCACCCACCTCACGCGGCTCGATCAACAACTCGAGAGCCGCCACCAGACCGGGATCGCGCTCGGCGGCAGACTTGCGCCCGCCGCCGGGTCTGCGCACCCGCCCCAACGCCTGTGTTCCGCCCGCGAGTTCCTCACGCCCTCGTGCGACGGTCGACTCCGAGACCTCCGCCAGCCTGGCCACGGCCGCGATCCCTCCATGCCCCAGAGCCTCGGCCTCGGAAGCCAGATACAGACGGCGCTGCCGCTCGTCCAGATGCGGCAGCACCGCCGCGAACTTCGCATCCAGTACCGCCAGGACTTCATCCGGAATCGCCACAGCAGCTCAACTACCACACAGAGCCGAGATATTGACCCGAATCCGGCAGTAGTTTAATTACGGCTCCT
>NZ_LIQT01000606.1 GCF_001418415.1 Streptomyces hirsutus | reverse complement strand
GCCGTGCCGGCCCGCTGCGGCCTGAGCGACGGCCCGAAACCCCGCCCCACCACACCCGACGCGCTGTCAGGCACTCACACACTCAACAACGTGACAGCACCCCCGTGACAGCGGACGACTTCCTGGCTGCCCAGTCATGACATCCTGTAACGCCACAAGACATTACGGAATGCCGGACGGCAGGCGGTAAGACGAGCGCCCGGCGGTGACGGGGAAGAACGATGAAACTCTGCTTTCTGGTGGAGGAACAGTATCGCCGCGACGGTATGCCCGTCGAAGTGATCCGCCAACTCGCCTCCTGGGGACACCAAGTGGACGTCTTGCGCCCCGGCGGCTCCCTGTTGCGCCTGACAGACGCCGTACAGACGAGCATCCATGACGCATGGGTGCTCAAGACGGTCTCCGGCGGCCCGGGCCTCACCCTTCTCGAAGCGGCGGCCTCGGCCGGCCTGACGACGATCAACAACGCCCGGGCGATACGAGGCGTAAGGGACAAGGCGCTGGCCGCTGCCATCGGCCTCAGCCGCGGACTGCCCCTGCCTGTGACCTACGCAGCCGCGCTGCCCGAACTACTCGTGGAGATACCCGAGTCGGAGTATCCGATCGTGGTCAAGCCCGCTGACGGCAGCTCGGGCCGGGCCGTGCACCTGGTGTCCTCCCCGCGCCGGCTCGCCGAGATGCTCCCCGAACTGGCGGAGGAGGGCATGCTCATTGCCCAACCGTACGTGCCCAACTCTGGCGTTGACATCAAGGTGTACAGCATCGGCGACGAGCTGTACGCCACCGAGCGCCGTTCCCCGCTCCACCCGGACCACGCCGTACGGGAGCGCCGCGTTCCGCTGTCGGCCGAGATCGCCGCGATTGCTGGTCAGGTCGGCGCGGTCTACGGCCTCGATCTGTACGGTGTGGACGTGGTCCTGGGACCGAATGGCCCTGTGGTCGTCGACGTGAACGACTTTCCCAGCTTCCGCCAGGTCCCCGACGCGCCGGTACGCCTGGCAAGAGCCGTCCTCGCCCTGGCGGCCGGCGCGGGCGGGGCGACCGCGGCCGCGCAGCCGCCGCTCGGCGCCGTTCCGGTCCCCATGACGGCAGGCAAGACGGCATGAGAATCGGCCTGATCACGTCTGAGCCCAGCCACCCGCTACTGAGCCTCACTACGGCCCTGCTCGCGCCCGACCACCACGTGGATGTGCTGGATCCTCGTACGCCGCTGCCCGTTTCCGAACCGCTCGCTGACGTCTACCTGCTGAAGGCACGTACGCCACATGCCCTCGCACTCGCCCGGGTTCTGGAGCAACGTCGCGCCTGCGTGATCAACTCGGCCACTGCGACCGCGCTGTGCCAGGACCGTACGTCCATGGCCGCACTGGCCCTGAGTGCTGACCTCCCCTTCGCGGCCACGCGCACCTTCACCACACTCGCCCGGCTGGCGTCCGGGCCGGCGCTGTCCGGACCCGCGGTGGTCAAGAGCCGCCACAGCCGGCGGCACGATGTGGTGGCCCGCGTCGACAGCCCGTCGCACCTGCGGGACTTGGCCGCCGCCCATCCGGACGAGCCGGTCGTGGTCCAGGATTTCGCCCCCAACGACGGCTGGGACTACAAGCTCTGGGCAATCGGCGACCGGCTCTTCGCCGGCCTGCGCCGCTCCGAACTCTCCCCCGAGGGACGCGGCCCCACACGAGCGCTCCGCCTCGACGACCTGCCGCCCGGATGGCCGGCCCTGGTGCACCGCGTCGGAGAGGTGTTCTCCCTCGACGTCTACGGCGTGGACATCATCGACCGCGGCCACGGCGCCCCGCTGATCGTGGACATCAACGCCTTCCCCGGCATCCGGGGCCAGTCGGGCGCTCCCGAGGCTCTGGCAGCGCTGGCCCTGTCCCGGTCCAACGGAGCCGATACGGACCGGCTTGCGTGCCGTGGTGCGGAAGATGCAGGTAGGAGCGGTCGGGACCGCCTCGTACGGCAGTCCCCGGAGTCCGGGCCCGCCGCCGAGCCCTGACTGCCGCGGCGTACACCGGCCGTCTCGCCACCAGGCCTGCGCCCGCGCCGAAGCACAGCGTCGGCACCAGATCCCAGAACCCGGACCTCGGCCCCCGCACGGTGGCCCAGTCGTGCGCGGTCCGCTGCGCGGCACCGGCCGCCGCGCAGCTGGCAACCACCACAGCGGCCGCTCACCGGTCCCGGACCGACAGCACGGGTACGCCCGCAGGCATGCCTGCCGTCGCGGCCGTCGCCCGCCGCAGCGCGTGGACCAGGAACCCGGCGATCGTCAGAGCCGCACCCTGTGCCGTTCGGAAATTCGTCGCCGCTGGTCAGGCAGCGTATCTGTACTCGTTGATCATGCTGCCAAGTATTCGGGTGCGTAGAAGCCGGTGAGTGGACGGGGTGGCCATGGGCGTCGGGTGCACCTGGGCAAGGGGAGGGAGCTGTCCGCGAGCCTGGTGGGGGCGATGACCGTTGTAATGCCGGGCGTAGGAATCGAGGACCTGCATCGCGTGCGTCTCGTTCCAGATCAAGAGGTGGTCGAGGGCCTCGCGCCGCAGGGTTCCAAGGATCCGTTCGCAGTGCGCGTTCATCCGAGGAGCCCGCGGCGCGGTCCTGACGATGCGGATGTCGTCGGCCTCGAAGACTGCATCGAAGGACTCGGTGTACTTCGCGTCCCGGTCGCGGAGCAGGAAACGCAGCGAGTCCACCCGAATGCCCAACTCGACTGCGAGGTTTCTTGCCTGTTGCACCGTCCAGGACCCGGTGGGATGGGCGGCCACTCCGGCGATGTACAGCCTGCGTGTGCTGTGTTCGAGGAACACCAGCGCGTAGACCCGGCGCAGGCCGACCAGGTCGATGTGGACGAAGTCGCAGGCGACGATGCCCTCGGCTTGCGCGGTCAGGAACTCGCGCCACGTCGGTCCGCTGCGGCGTGGGGCTGGATCGATGCCCGCTGCGGTGAGGATCTCCCAGACCGTCGTCGAGCCGACCGGGTGTCCGAGCCGGACCAGTTCTCCTTGGATCCGTCGACAGCCCCAGCGGGGATTTTGCTTGGCGAGCTGCGGGACCAGAGCCTTCACCGCACTCGCGGTCGCCGGTCTCCCGGGCCTGCTCCGGCGCTTGCGGTAGTCCCACTTCCGGGTGATTGGCCTACGGTGCCACGCCGGCAGCGTCGCGGGCGTCACCGGGAACACCCGCGCCCCTCGGCGCCGGGGGATCAGCGAGGACAGTGCTGCGAACCACAGCCGATCCGTCGGCTCGTATCGCACCGGACTCGTGAGCTGCCTGCGCAGCACCGCGTTCTCGTGGCGCAGCACCAGCAATTCCACGTCCTTGGCCATGTTCCGGCGCAGCAGCACCGCCGGAACCGCGAGCAGCTGGCGTACCACCCGATACACCAGTGAGACGATCACCCGGGCAGGGTTCCAGCAGACCGTGATGCCGCGCCAGACCCCCTCCGGGCAGCAGCGATGAGTTTCCGAACGGTACAGGGATCAGGGCGTCGACGGCATGGCATCGACGCGGCTACCGGTCAGATCTCGCGGGCTCGCAGGCGGCGCAGCATGCGGGGGTCCTCGAAGCCGACCGCGCGGGCGGCGCCATCGACTGTGGCGCCGTGGCTGATGAGGTGCTCGGCGCGTTCGAGGCGGAGGGTTTGCTGATAGCGCAGCGGAGTGAGGCCGCCGGTGGCGCGGGTGAAGAGGCGGGTGAGGGTGCGTTCGCTCACGCCCACGGCCGCGGCCAGGGCTGGCAGGGGCAACGGCTGGTCGAAGCGGGCGTCGAGAAGGTCCTGGGCGCGGTGCACGGTGTCGTCGAGGTGGGATCGGTACCGGAGCATGGCGCTGGCCTGTGGTTCGTGGCCGTTGCGCCGCGCGTAGACGACCATGTCCCGGGCCACCTGGGCGGCGACGGCGGGGCCGTGCCGGGTGGCGATCAGGTGAAGGGCCAGGTCGATGCCGCTGGCGATGCCGGCCGAGGTGACCACCCGGTCGTCGGCGGTGTACAGGACATCGCGGATGACCACCGCCCTGGGGTAGCGGCGTGCGAGCTCGTCCTGCACATCGTGGTGGGTGGTGCAGCGGCGGCCGTCGAGCAGGCCGGCTCGGCCGAGCGCCTCGGCTCCGGCGCAGACGCTGGCAACGGTCCCGCCCCTGGCGTGGTGGTCCCGGAGGGCCTGCAGGGAGGCTGCGCCGATGACAGGACTGCCGGCCAGGGCGAGCGCCTGCCAGCCGGGCACCACGATCAGGTCCTCGGGGCCGAGCTCGGGCCAGTCGAGCCGGGCCACCAAGGGCAGGCCCTGAGCCGTGGGGACCAGCGGCTGCTCGGCGATGTAGCTGAGTGTGTAGGGGTGCCCGAAGTCGGCGGCCGTGGAAAAGACCTGCGCGGGGCCTGCCAGGTCCAGCAGATGGAGTCCGGGCACCAGGAGGAAGGCGATGTGGCTCACGATCCGGTCATCATGCCCGAGGCCCGGCCGCAGCCTCCAGTTGCCCGACAGTGGCGATGGTGGCAAAGCGTCCGGCAAGGGCGTACTCGGTGCGCCTGATGATCTCCTCGGCGCTCAGGGTGCGGGGGTCCGACAGCAGTTCGGCGACGCTCTGGTCGGCGGGAGCGTCACGGTGCCGGATGGGGTTGGTCGCGGTGGCGTCGATGACGAAGGTGACCAGGTAGCCGAAGTCACTCGCGACGCGGGTGGTGGTCTCCACGCACTGCTCGGTGCGGATGCCGCAGACGGTGAGCTCGCGGATGCCGCGCTCTGTGAGGAGTTGCTGCAGGTTGGTGGTAGTGAAAGCGTTGTGCGAGGTTTTGTGGATCAGCGGTTCCGCGTCCCGGCGCTGCAGCTCCTCCATCAGCCGGACATGGCCGAGGGCGGGGTCGAAGACATCGCCACTGCCCGGCTCGGAATGCAGCACCCACACCACCAGGTCCCCGGCCTGGCGGGCGAGCCGGACCAGTCGGTCCACCTGGTCGGCGATCTTCGGGTTGGAGATGGTCTCCCACAGTGGGCGGGCGCGGAAGGATTCCTGGACATCGATGACGATCAGTGCTCGGGTCATGCCCCCAAGCCTGACCGGCGCAGCCGGAGTGGCGACAGGCCTCATCAGGTCCGAGTGCGGACCGATCCGGTCACAGCTGGAGCCACGGCGCCGCGGCCGGGCCCTCCTGCGTCGGTTCCCAGGCTGCCGCGCACAGGGACTCGGCCACATCGGCCGTGTAACGGGCGGCGGTGAGCCAGTAGGTGGCGAAGCCGTCGGTGTCGGCAGGAAGGAGGCGGCCGAAGAGGTCGCGATCACGTTGGGCCGCCGAGGTGCACAGGGCGGTGAGGAGTCCGGCGGCCGTGGGGAGGCCCGCGCGGCGGATGCGGCGGGTCTCGGCGGTGACGTCGCCGAGCATGCCGAGGGCGGCGCGGCCCGCCGAAACCGTCTGTTCGACCCGGCGCTCCAGGAGGTAAAGGGGCGAGTGCGCGCCGGACCCTTCGGGCTGTGGCGGGGCGGGGTGCACGGGGGCAGCCGGATCCGGGAGGTCGGCGCGGCGCAGGCGGTCGAGGCCAAGGTCGATCGTGCCCTCGCCGGCGGGGTGCGAGCAGGCGAGGAGGATGAGCCGGGGGTGGAGGGCGGGCACCAGGCGGCCGATGATCCTCAGCCGTGTCCCCGGCGCCGTGGCCAGCAGCATCAGGTTGTCGCGGTGGGCCAGCGCGGGGTCGTCATCGGCGACAGTGAGCCGGACGGAAATGCCTCCCTCGCACCTCACGAGCAGGCAGGTGCCGCCCGACTCCCTTACGGCGCCGAGGAGTTCGACGTCCAGGAAGAGCAGGTCGCTGCCGCCGCCGTCCGGGTCCGCGTAGCGGGAGGTGGACCGCAGGGCGCGGGCGGCCTGTTCGGACGGCGGCGTCTCCCACAGGGCGGCGAGCGGCAGCTCCGTCCACGCCGCGCCCCGGGCGGTAACGGCCTTGACGCCCTTCCCGGCGCCCAGTCTGCCGTCCGGCGAGACCGTCGCCCCCGAGACCGCCAGGCCGGCCCGGCCCAGCTCCCGGTGGGTGAGCGCGCTGTCCCCCAGGCGCACGGCCCGGTCGGCCACGCCCAGGGCGCGCCCGACGCCGCCGGGTGCCACGTCGCCGACCGTGCAGAGGCGGCCGTCGGATCCGGCGACCCAGGTGCGGACGCCGCCGTGCCCCGAGTCGGTGACCACGGGTTCGGTGAACAGGCCGTACAGGCGCAGCGAGCCGTCCGGGCGGTACGGGCGGCGCGCGCGGCCTCTGACGGCGGCCAGCTCCGCCCCGGACGCCGTCCCCACCCGGTGTGCGGTGCCCAGGAGTTCGGCCAGGGCCGTGACGAGGTCGGCGGTGCGGTAGGACGGGTCCCCGGCGCGGGCCGCGCGCAGCAGCGTGACGACGGACAGCGCGGCACCCGCGGCGCGCGGCAGGTGCCGGAGCCGGGCGGTGTGCGCGGCGCGGAGGAGGGCCGACTGGGTGACGGCGCCGGCCCCGTCGACGCCGGCCTCCAGCACGGCGGCGCCCGCCGACCACAGGGCGTCGGCCGCGGCACGCTGGGCCGGGCTCGCCACCTCGAGCAAGGAGGCAGAGTCGGGGGTGGGGGCGGAGTCCATTGCGGAGACGGGTTCGGGGACCGCCCGGGTGGGCTGGTCGGCGAGCTCCGGCGCCGGGTCCGCCGTGGGGGCGGCGCAGGCGGCGGCCGCGCGGTGAACGCATGCCGGGGCGAGAAGGCAACCGCAGGTGATGGCGTCCGCCGTCGCCACCACACCGCCCGGGGCATGCAGGCGCACCTCGGTCTCGTCGTCGACCGCGATCGTCACCGTGTCCCCGACACGGTGCGTCGGGCGGGCGCCGAGTTTGGTGACTGTCGCGTCCAGCCGCTTGCGCAGCCGGGGCGAGAGGTCCTCCACCAGCGTGGCCGTGACCTCCGGCGCGACGGGTGGCAACTGGGCGGCGTTCATGCGGTCTTCTCCCCTATCCAGCGGGCCAGTTCGAGTGGGCTGAGGGCCGCCACGGGCATGCCGGCGGCCACGAGCTGCCCGGCGACGCCCGTCGAGTAGCGGGGCCGGCCGGCGTCGTCGAGACTCGCGCACCCGAGGACGTGGCAGCCGGTGGTCACCAGGGCCCGCACCTCGGCCAGCAGTCCGCCGAGCGGCGCCCCCTCCTCGAAGTCGCTGATGACGACGACGAGGGTGCGGGTGGGCACCGCGATCAGGCTGCGGGCGTGCCGCAGCCCGGCGGCGATGTGCGTGCCCCCACCGACGCTCACCTCCAGCAGGAGGGAGAGGGGATCGTACACATGGCCGGTGAGGTCGACGACCTCCGTGGAGAAAGCCAGGAAATGGGTGCTCAGGGTCGGCACCCCGGCGAGCACGGAGGCGGTCAGCGCGGACCAGATCGTGGACGCCTCCATGGATCCGGAGACGTCGGTGACCAGGATCAGGCGCCAGTCGGCCGACCGGCGGACGCGACTGCGGAACACCGGCTTCTCGGGGATCACCTGGACCGTTCCGTCGGCCGTCCGGCGGGCAGTGGCGAGGTTGGCGCGCAGCGTGCGCGGCAGGTCCAGTCGGCCACCGGGGCGGCGGGTGGGCCGGGCCAGCATCGTGCCGGTGAGGGCGGGGCGCAGCCGGGTGGCGAGCTGCCGGGTCAGTTCGTCGACCAGGTGGCGGACCAGGGGCCGGAGCGCCGCAAGGCGGGCTTCGGGGAGGCCGCCGGCGTACCGCAGGATCGTCCGGAGCAGTTCCACGGAGGGGGTGGCGGCCGCCGGGTCGAGTTCGGCGAGGACGTCCTGCCGACCTGTCATGGCTGCGGCGGCGAGGACCTCCTCGCGGATGCCGGGGCCGAACAGCGCGGCCAGTTCCTCGGACCACTCGCGGACGCCGGGGAACGACGGTTCCCGGCCGCCGCGCGGTCCGGAGCCGCCACCGTGACGGGGGCCGGGCAGGCCGCTGCGGGATCCCTCGCCGTGTCCCGCGCCGTAGAGCTCGTCCAGAGCGGTCGCCAGGCGGGCGGCGCCGGGAGGCAGTTGGTCGGGACGCCGGCCGAGCACGAGCCGCCACCGGTCGGCGGGCGCGAGGGTCCGCGCGGGGGTGGCCTCGGTGGAGGGTGCGGTGGCGGGTGTGACGG
>NZ_LIQT01000605.1 GCF_001418415.1 Streptomyces hirsutus | reverse complement strand
CGGCGCCGTTGGGGCCGAGGACGCCGAAGATCTCGCCCTCCTCCACGGCGAAGGAGACACCGTCCACGACGGGCCGGCCCCCGTAGGACTTGCGCAGGTCGGTGACTTCGATGACAGGCATGGCGTCAGCGTCGCCGCGCACGGGCTCCCCGTACATCGGCCGACGCGCTCGAACCCGCGTCGACCGATCGGCTGATGGAGTGGTCCGACTTCGGGGGAGAGGGGGTACGGCGCGGTTCGCGTGCGGGCGCGTTGACGGGGTCGGACGTCGGTCGTAGGTCCTTCGGACCAGCGGGGTCCGGCCAAAACTCGGTGGTCAGCGCCGGGTGGCGGTCCGTAGGCTCGCTGCTGATGGCCACGACACCCCCACCCCCCGAACCCCTTTCAGCCTCCGAGTCCGGCCCGCTCTCCGAGTCCGGCCCGCTCTCCGAACGCCGCACCACGGTCCGCTCGTTGCTGCGTCTGTGGCCGTACGTGCGGCCCGTGCGGGCGCGGCTGCTGACCGCCGCCGTCGTCGCGATCCTCGCCTCGTGCATCGGCCTGGTCATCCCGCTGGTCCTGAAGTGGATGGTGGACGGCCCGGTCGCCGGCCGGGACCCGGCGGGGGTGTGGCTGGGCGCGCTGTACCTGCTGCTGCTCGGGCTCGCGGAGGCGCTGCTGTTCGGGCTCCGGCGGTGGCTGGTGGCGCGTCCGCTGGCAGGTGTCGAGGCGAGGATGCGAGCGGACCTGTACCGGCATCTGCAGCGGCTGCCGGTGGCGTTCCACGACCGGTGGCCGTCGGGGCAGTTGCTGTCCCGGGGGACCGCGGATCTGATGCTGGTCCGTATGTTCCTGGCCTTCCCGCTCACGTTTCTGCTGGTCAACGGAGTAACCATCCTCGTCGGCGTGATCATCATGCTGGTCCAGGACTGGGTTCTGGGACTGGTGGTCCTGATTCCCGCCGTGCCGGTGATGGCCACCTGCCTGATCTTCGAGAAGCGGTACTCCAGGGCGGCGCGGCTCGGACAGGACCAGGTCGGCGATCTGACGACGGTCGTCGAGGAGAGCGTGCTCGGCATCCGCGTCATCAAGGGGTTCGGACGGCACCGCAGCCAGGCGCGGGCGTTCCGGAAACTGTCCGAGGACCTGCGCGGGACGGAGCTGCGCAAGGCCCGGCTGCTGGGCGCCATCATGAGCGTCATCGTGACGCTCCCGGAGCTGGCCATCGGCACGGCACTGGTGCTGGGGACCGTGCGGGTGGCCGACGGTGACCTGTCCGCGGGCACCCTGGTGGCGTTCCTGTCGACGGCCCTGGCGCTGCGCTGGCCCGTGGACTCGATCGGCTTCCTGCTGGCGATGAGCCAGGAGGCGGCGACCGCGACCGAGCGGTACTTCGAGGTGATGGACGCCGAGGAGGAGCAGCCGGGCCCCGACGGCCCGCGGACGCCGGCCGCCCCCGGGGCCGACGACGGGCTGCGCTTCCACGACGTCACCTTCCGCTATCCCGACGCCCCTTCCGGGTCCCTGCCCGTCCTGGACCGCGTCGACCTGCACATCCGTTCCGGCGAGTCGATGGCCCTGGTCGGCGCGACCGGCAGCGGCAAGACCACGCTCACCGCCCTGGTCCCCCGGCTGCACGAGGCGACCTCGGGGCGGATCACCCTGGACGGCACGGACATCACCGCGCTCTCCCGCGAGGAACTGCGCCGCAGGGTCTCCGTCGCCTTCGAGGAACCCACCCTGTTCTCGGCCACGGTCGGGGAGAACGTGCTGATGGGCGCGGGGGCCGGGGCCGGGAGGGCCGAGTTGGAGCGGGCGCTGGGCGTGGCGCAGGCCGGCTTCGTGAACGCGCTGCCGCAGGGCGCCGGCACCCAGGTCGGCGAGCAGGGGCTCAGCC
>NZ_LIQT01000604.1 GCF_001418415.1 Streptomyces hirsutus | reverse complement strand
CCGCCGCCGTCGTGGGGGCGCTCGCCGGGCTCGCCGTGCTCGTCCTCGGCGGCGGGGAGACGACCGTGGACCCGTGGGGCATCCTGCTCGCGCTCCTGGCCGCGGCCGGCTACTCGGCGATGACCCTGCTCACCCGGTGGTGGGGGCGGAACGGTGGGCTGGACGCCTCCGGCACGACCGTCGGGGCGTTCGCCGTCACCAGCGTGCTGCTGCTGCCGTTCGCCGCGGTCGAAGGGCTGGTGCCGTACAGCGGCGATCCCGCTCTGCTGCTGTGCCTCCTGGTGTACGTCGCCGCGATCCCGACGGCTCTCGCCTACGGTCTGTACTTCGCGGGCGCGGCAGTCGTACGGTCTGCCACCGTGTCCGTGATCATGCTTCTTGAGCCGGTGAGCGCGGCTGTGCTCGCCGTCCTCCTGCTCGGCGAGCGGCTCACCCCTGCCATGCTGGCCGGCACCCTGCTGATGCTCGGCTCGGTCGCGGGACTCGCGCTCGACGAGGCGCGGGGCGCGCGGACCGGACGGGTGGAGGGGGACGCGGCGCCGGCGTGACGACGCGGGCCCTCGAGGAGAGGCCTTACCTGAGGGAGGGCCTCTCCTCGGGGGAGGAGCATGGCCCGGCCTCGGCAGTCGCGGTCCTGTGACGACGTCCGGCGCGCCCCCTTCCGGGGCGGCGGCGCGGTGTCACAGGGCCGCCAGGTACTCCGGCGGTTCCGTGCCGGCGGGCAGGGCGGGGTCCGCGAGCGGGGTGCCGTACGCGCGGGTCAAGGGGACGACGCCGGCCCAGTGGGGGAGGGCGAGGTCCTCCGGCTCGTCGTTCACGCCGCCGGTGCGGAGCTTGGCGGAGACCTCGGTCAGGTCGAGGCGGATCACCGCCGTGGCGGCCAGCTCCTTCTTGTTCGCCGGACGGGAGTCGGCGGCGCGGCCGGGGACGACGTGGTCGACGAGGGCGTCCAGCGCCTGCCTCTTCTCCTCGGGGTCGGTTACGTCGTACGCGAGGCCGTGCACCACCACGGAGCGGTAGTTGATCGAGTGGTGGAACGCCGAGCGGGCCAGCACCAGCCCGTCCACGTGGGTGACGGTCAGGCAGACCGGGAGCCCGGGGTCGGCCAGGCCCGCCGCGCGCAGCGGGCGCGAGCCCGTCGAACCGTGCACGTAGAGACGCTCGGAGACCCGGGCGTACAGCGTGGGCAGCACCACCGGTGCGTCGTCGCGGACGAAACCGAGGTGGCAGACGTAACCCTCGTCGAGTATCGCGTGCACCAGGTCCCTGTCGTACGCGGCACGGTCCGGGGAACGGGTGGGGACAGTGCGCTCGGTGGGCCGGTAAGGGCCGGTGTCGGCGGGCTGCTGCTGTGGCCGGGACGCTGACATGGCGTTCTCCATTGTATTAGTGCATAATTCGCTTTGTGCTAGAAGATTATCGGATCACGGGTCGGCGTGCTGCGGATATTTCGGCGAGCATCGAGGGCGCGGTGGGTGAAGGCGCACTTCGGCCGGGCGAACTGCTTCCGCCCATGAGGGAGTTGGCGGACCGGCTCGGGGTGAACCCCAACACCGTCGCGTCCGCGTACCGCACCCTGCGCGAGCGAGGGGTGATCGAGACCGCGGGCCGTCGGGGGAGCCGGGTGCGGCCCAGGCCGGCCACCACGGCACGCGACGCCGTCCGGGTGGAGGTCCCGCGGGGCGTACGGGACCTCTCCGACGGCAACCCCGACCCCGCGCTGCTGCCCCCGCTGGCCGAAGCCTTCGCCGCCGCGGCCGAACAGGGCGACCGGGAACCGGTGCTCTACGGGCACGCACCCGTGGAGCCCGGGCTGGCCCGGTTCGCCCGCGCCGGACTGGACGCCGACGGCGTCCCCGACGGCCCCGTCACCGTGACCTCCGGCGCCCTCGACGCGATGGAGCGGGTGCTCGCGGCCCACCTCAGGCAGGGCGACGCGGTGGCCGTGGAGGACCCCGGATGGGGCAGCTTGCTGGACCTCGTCCCGGCGCTCGGCCTGCGGACCGTCCCGGTCGGCGTCGACGACGAGGGGCCGCTCCCCGGCGACGTGCGGCGGGCGCTGACCGGCGGGGCACGCGCGCTGATCGTCACGGACCGGGCGCAGAACCCGACCGGTGCCGCACTGAGCGCGGCGCGTGCGCGGGCCTTGCGGGCGGTGCTTGCGGACCACCCGGAGACGCTGCTGATCGAGGACGATCACGGTCATCACATCGTCGACCTCCCCCTGCACCCCCTCGCCGGTCCCACCCGCAGCTGGGCCTTCGTCCGCTCGGCCGCCAAGGCGTACGGCCCCGACCTGCGGCTCGCCGTGCTCACCGGGGACGCGGTCACCCTCGACCGGGTCCGCGGACGGCAGCGGCTCGGGCCGGGCTGGGTCAGCCGCACGCTCCAGCGCGCGGTGCTCCGGCTCTGGACCGGTGGCGCGGTGGACCCGGCGGCGGTGGCGGCGCAGTACGGGCGGCGCCGGGACGCCCTCATCGGGGCGCTGGGCCGACAGGGGGTCACGGCGCACGGGCGTAGCGGCATGAACGTATGGGTGCCCGTGCCGGACGAGACCGGCGCCGTCGCGCGGCTGCTGCACGCGGGTTGGGCGGTGGCGCCCGGTGCCCGCTTCCGGATGGGCGCCCCGCCCGGCATCCGCGTCACCGTGTCGACGCTCACCGCGGACGACATCGGGCCCCTGAGCGAGGCGATCGGCGAGGCGATCGGACCGGGGACGGGGGAGTCCAGGACGTATGCCTAGACGTGTGGTCCCTTGAGGGGCGAGCGAGGAGAGGGAGACTCGGGGCGGGCCCTTCGGGCCCGGCCCGAGGCCCCTCGGGCCGGGCTCGCTACCGTGCGCCCAGCTTCCGGAAGTCCCAGGACACGATCTTCTCCGGGATCAGCCGTATCCAGGCGTGCCGGCCGTCGTGCGGCATCTCGTCCAGGTTGAAGTTCTTGCGCGCGAACAGCGTCTCGGGAAAGTCGAGTTCGGCGCGGAGTTCGCCGGTGCGCGGTATCTCGCCCACGAACTCCACCCGCCCGGACAGTTCCGCGCCGCGCAACTCGTCGTACTCCTCGCCGGTGTCCACCACGATCGCCACCCGCCGGTCCCGGCGCAGGTCCGCCCAGCGTTTGGAGCGCACCACGGAGTACAGCCACAGTGAGGTGCCGTCCCAGGCGAACCAGAGCGTGCTCACATGGGGCGCGCCGTCGGCCGACACCGTGGCGACCCGGCAGGTGCGCTGAGTGGTGAGGAAGTCGTCCAGTTCGCCCGGCGTCATCATGATCTTCCGGCCCCGGCGCTGCGTGGCAGTCATGCGGCCTCCTCTTCTCTCACGTCGTGCCAGAGAGATCCTCTGACATCACGTCAGAAAAGGGTGAGTCGTCTTCCTTCTCCGCGCAAGGGCGACCGGACCTCCCTGCCGGCCGCAGACGGATGCCATCGCGGGGTGCTCGTTGACCGCACCTCCGCGATGGCCCGTCACGTCCTGTCCCCGGTCGCCACTCTCGCGACCACGGACGGTGTGCCGACCGGCATGGGTCCGTCGGCGCCGTACGGTCCGGCGCCCACGGCTCACGCGAGGGTGATCGAGTCCCCGCTGACGGTGATCTCCATGGCAGGCAGCGGCTTGGTCGCGGGACCGCTCTGCACGCTGCCGTCGGTGATGGAGAAGTTGCTGTTGTGGCAGGGGCAGTTGATGACTCCGTCGGCGACGCTCTTCACCGCGCACCCCTGGTGGGTGCAGGTCGCCGAGAAGGCCTTGAACTCACCCGCCGTCGGCTGGGTGACCACCACCTTGCTGTCGGCGAAGACCTTCCCGCCGCCCTCGGGGATGTCGGCGGTCGAGGCGAGCGCGGCACCGGCGGGAGCGTTGCTCTCGCCGTCCGAACCGTTGCCGCTCGCTTCGTTGTTGTCCGTGGAGCCGCCGGCGGCGGTGGAGCCCGCGGACGAGCCGGAGGAATCGTCGGAGCCTCCGCAGGCGGTCAGCGCGACGGCGAGGCCCGCCGCTCCGGCGGCCGCCACGACGGTTCGACGGGCCGGTCCCGATGCGAGCTGATGCGATGCGCTGGTCATGCGGATGTGTCCCTTCCGGGGGTTGCGTGATCTGGGGAGAGATACGGTCAGCGGGCCCGCGCTGTTCAGGCACTGCCGAGCTTGACCCGCACGTGGTCGGAGGGGCGTAAGCCACAGCTGTCGTTTCGCTGTCGGGCCCGCCCTTCTCTCCCGGCAGGCCCCTGACATGAGGCGATGCGGCGCCGACGGCCCGGGACGACGCTCAGGGAAGTGGTCGTCGACCACCCTCACGTGGGTCAGGGCGATGGATGGAACTGCTGGGCCCCGTGCCGGAAGAAGCCGGTGGCCTCGTCACTCGCGGCGAGCCGGGGACGGGGCACGTAGCGCTTGGTGTTCCGGATCCGCAGGTCCTGGTGGACCTTGCCGACCGCGATCCTCGGCATCGCGTGGGCGAAAGCCCGGACCAGTTCCCTCACCGCCACCTGATGGAGGACGGGCGGATGCCGGTGGTCGAGCGTGTTCTCGATGATCTCTTGCGGACAGGTGCGCACTTCGGTGCTCCACGCGGCGGTCGGCGTGACACCGGACTGGAGGGTGCCGGAGACTTCCCAGCCGGGCGGGCTACCGTTCGGCTCGTACCAGACGAAGACGAAGCCGTTCCGCTCGGTGACGGCGTGATGCCGCAGGCGCGCGCGGGGCGGGCCGGCGGGTGCGCCGACGCGGGTGCCGTCGGGGCCGAAGGCGAAACGGCGGAACGGGCACACCAGGTTCGGTCCCCGGACCGTGCCACCTGCTCCGAGAGGGGCACCGAGATGCGGGCAGTGGGGGTGGGCCGCGCGCGCCCGGCCGTCACCGGCGCGGTACAGGACCACGTCCTCGCCCGTGAAGGAGCGGGGCGGAACCTTGCCGGGAACGAGCTCCCGCGAAAGCGCCAGGCAAAACCAGTCGCCGGGATAAGGGAGATGCCCCTCCGGCGTGTTCGTGACCGGGGGCGGGTCCTCGACCCCGGACACTTCCTCCCTCGTCGTCATGCCCAGCAGCCAACCACGGAAGGAAGCGAACTCTTTGCGCGTATCATGAAAATTCACTCGCACAGGTGCCGAATCGGGCCATTTCCCCGTCCGGTGGCTGTCACTACGGTCGGTTCCCATGGTTGTCGAGACCGTCCTGGAAGCACAGCTCCGCTGCGTCGGCGCCGCCCTGACCCAGCTGCGCGCCGGCGGTCACGCAGCCCTCGAGGTCAGGCGCGACGTCGAGGAAACCCATCAGAAGGCCCTGTACGAGGCGTTGCGCACCACCGTCCACAACACTTCCGGCAGCCCCGGCTCCTACTTCGGTCTTCCCGGTGTCAACACCTTCTGTCGGCCCTGGTCGACCAGGCGGCTCGTCGAGCGGCTGCACGCCTTCGTCCCGGACGCCTGCGCATGGATGTTTCCGGGGAACCTGCCGGCCCAGGCCCGGGGAGAACGGGAGGATCAGCCCGCAGTCTCCCCGCGCCGGGGCGGCAGCGGCGAGCAGAGGGAAGGACCCCGGCGCCCGGCGGCAGGAAGCAGTACATGTCAAGTATCGGTCAGCCCGGCATCGTGGGCCCAAAGGGCCGCCTGGACGAGGTTGGTGACGTTCAGGGCGGTGAGGATGCGGCTGACGTGTGCTGTGACGGTGCTCTCCCGCATGCCGAGGGCGGCGGCGACGTCGGCGTCGCCTCCGGCGAGGAGGACCAGCGCGTCGCGCTCGCGGGGTGTGAGGGCATTGCCGGACGCCGGAAGGTATCCGCGCCTGTTGTCTGCCGTGCCCTGCAGATGAGGCGTCGCGTCCGGACGGCCATCATGCCGAATCGGGGCGGCCCTTGGCGTTGGGGTTCACGTCAAGTGAGAGAGTGAGACGCGGATGCTCGGGATCCAGGCCGATCCGCTGGAGACGGTCGGGGGAGTGTTCATGGCGTTCGTGGGGCTGGGCTGTGCGTGGTGGGGAGGGCCGGCTGTGCTCCGGCCGCGCCGGCCGCCGAAGTCGTTCGAGGGGCCCGTGCGGATGGTCCGCGCCTGGGGGCTCGGCTACGTGCTGATGGGTCTCTGCATGACCGTCAGGATGGTGACCAGGCTGGTCGGCAAGGAGCCGGCCTGGCTGATGGCCATGACCTACCGGGTTGTCGGTCCGTTCCTGATGTGCTCGGTCACGGCGGCGTACGTATCCCAGCGGCGGGCACGCCGTCGGGCCGGGGATGCCATCGTCGGGCGGCACAAGTGAAGCGGCCCGTGCCCTGGAGTGAGGCGGCACTCGTGATCGCCGTCTGCTGGGCGGTCAGCGGTCTGGGATACGGGGTGCTCGCAGCCCTCGACGAGCCGCAGTTGTCCGTCGCGCCCCTGATCGGCCTGGGGCTGGCCCAGTGGTTCTTTGCGCGTCACCGCTGCTGGCGGGCCGCGGTCGCGGCGGGCCTCGCGGGCCCTGTCGCGCTGTTCGGGCTCGTGGACGTCCTGCGGCCGGATCTGGGCCGGTACGTGGCGGATGCCCTGGCCACGGGGGCCGCGGCGACGGTCGCCCTGACCGTCTTCGCCCTGGTCGGCCGCGCAGGCGGACGCCATCATGACGCGGCAGGCTGACCCCGGTGTGGCCAGGACCTCTCACCAGGAACAGCCCGATGCTCACGGGGCAAGAGCTCCGGTCCACCCCTCGGGAGAGCTCTCGTGAAGAAGAACGACAGCATGACCACCGGCTTCCCCCTCGTCATCGGCACCGTGATCGCCGCCGGCAGCATCACCCAGGACAACTACGGCGGCGCCGCCTTCGCCGTCGTGACCGGTGCGGTCATCTCGCTCGTCCTGCACATCACATCCAGCCGTGACCAGGTGAGTTGAGTGCGGTACTCGACTTTTCTCCTCCCTCGGCCCGACCCGGCCCGAACAAGCTGTACCGTTCGCCGACCTCGAGCACCTGGGCCGGGTCGACGAGGACACGGCCCTGCACCTCGACGGGCGGATCCCGTGAGTCGGCCGGCTCGTAGATCGCTCCCCGAACCCGTCGCGGCATCTATCCGTCGGCACTGCGAAAGCGGAGAGACCGGTGCATGCGAACGCCAGGGCGTCCCGGTTTTGGCCGACCGCGCCTACACCGGCGCCGGCCCCTGGGTCACCACCGCACTCAAACGGCCACCCGGCGGCGAACTCACCCCCACCCAGCGCACCGTCAATCGTGCCCTCGCCCAGACGCGGGCACCTGTCGAGCGCGCCATGGCACGGCTGAAGTCCTGACAGATCTTCCGCAGATCCCGCATCAGCCCCAACCGCATGACCGTCATCGCCAAAGCCGTCCTCACCCTGGAGAGGCAACGCTGAAAACGCTCATTGATGCGCAGGGCGAAACGGAATATTCATCCGACCGGTTACGAGTCAGCCCCTCTCCTCGCCATTCAGCGGAAGTGGCCGACCGTCAGGCTGCTTTACAAGTGGTGCATGAGGAGTGCGCCCGGCTGCCTACGCGCTTGTGCGAGGCAGTTGGTGGAGCACGCGCTCACACGACAGGCCCCGCCGGCCGAGCGGCGGAGCCTGGTCTTCGGGACTTGGGGCATCCGACGCACCGCGCCGGGCTGCGTGAGGTCCTTTTCTACTCCTCTTCTGTGCACAGCTGGTCGTAGAACTTTTCGTAAGCGGCCGTGTAAGCCTGCATGTACTTCGAGTTCTTCGCCTTCGGCGCCCAGGAGTTCTTGTATTCGCAGTCAGGCCCGTCGGCCTTCCCGGCCCCCCGTCCATCACGCCTGCCCTCGTTCGCCCCCGGCGGCTTCGGCGGTTGATCCACGGACGCCGGCGCGGCGTGGGTGGTGTCGGCCGAGCCCTGTGCCACGGCTACAGGCGAGAACGCCAGGGTTGCGGCTGCGACGAGGGGGCTCACCAGGAATGCGACGGTTCGCTTTGCGCGCATAGCTACCCTCTTCCTTGAAACGGTACGCGCACATGGTGCCTCGACCCGGCCAAGGCGCATCCTTTGTGCGACCGCTGACCAGGGAGTGGTATCTGCACTGTCTGGCACCATGAGGCCAGTGAATTCTGGCTTCCGACGTCAACTCATCTGCGGGCTGACTAATACTCGCAGTTGTGGCGTCTTCAATTCGACCGTAGCGAGCGCCGGCCAGTATGTCCACTGGTGGCCTGAGTCCCGTGGTTGACGTGTCAACTCCGCCAATTTCACAGTGAACCTCTTTCATCCTGAATAGTCGCAGGCCAGTAGTACGTGGATGGCTTGGACGGTGCGGCTGATGCGGCGGGTGGAGGAGCGTGCTCTGCGCATGATGCGCCAGGACTTGAGTCGGGCGAAGGCGCGTTCGCCGGGGGCTCGGGCGGCGAGCAGGCCGGCAACGGCCGTGACGTAGGCGTGCGCGGTGCCGACGGATATCCCGAAGGCGGCTGCGAGACGCGCGAGGGTGTCGTGACGGCGTAGGTACACGAGAACGACGAGCGCACGCTGGTGCGGCGGAAGTTTGCACCGTCTGTCACCCTCACGGGTGACGATGAGTATCGTGACCCACTCGACCAGGGTGTGCGACAGGTCGAGTGCGGCAGGTTAGGGAACCAACAGGGCTCCAGTGCCGATGGGTTGAGACTTCGAACACCTCCCTCAACGGCACGGGGGTCCTGTCCGTTGCGGCCCCTGCTCTCACGCCGCCTCCGTCACCCCATCGGTGGCCGCGCTGAAAATGTTCATTGGGCCCCGGGCAGAGGAGGCGCTCCGAAGACCCAGCAGAACCAGGAGCGGAAAGCCCGGCTTCACATCGTTCCGCATCTGGGTCACCTCCCGCTCAGGAGCATCACGGCGGCAGAGCTGCGTGCCTATACCGCGAAGTTGGAGGCCACCGTCTCCTCGGTCGACTACCGGCGCGGCATTCTGTCCGAGCTGTCCAGCATTCTGGAGGCGGCCGTCGACGACAAGCGTCTCGCCAGGAACCCGATGCGTGCGAAGTCCGTGCGCTGGCCCAAGGCATCGTGGGAACGTCGAGAGGCGTGGTCGCTGAAGACGGCGCTACGGGTTCGTGACGTGATCAGCCCCCGGAACCGCATAGCCGTCGTGCTCGGTCTGGGGTGCGGGCTTCGACAGGGCGAAGTGTTCGGGCTGAGTCCGGAGGACATCGACTACGCGAGGGGCGTGCTGCATGTCCGCCGCCAGGTCCAGGCGATCAACGGGAAGCTGTACTTCACCCTGCCGAAGGGCGCGAAGACGCATACCGTCGACATGCCCTCATCGGTGGCAGACGAACTGAAGCGTCATGCTGAGATGTTCCCACCGGTGGAGGTGGAGCTTCCCTGGGAGAAGCCGGGGCCGGACAGACCGACAAGGAAGTTCCCCCTCGTGCTCACCACGCGCTTCAGCAACGCCATCGCCGTGAACACGTGGAACACCTACACCTGGAAGCCCGCGCTCGCCGAGGCCGGGATCATTCCACCGCGCGCCAAGGATGCGAAGCAGTGGCAGTGGGAGGCGGCGCCGAAGGACGGCTTCCACGTACTGCGGCACACCTATGCCTCGATCATGTTGGAGGCGGGGGAGTCCGTGGTGACGTTGGCGCGATGGCTCGGGCACTCCTCACCGGCCGTCATGCTCGGTTACTACGCTCACTTCATGCCGGAGGCCGGGAGCAAGGGGCGCACGATGATCGACGGACTGCTCGGGGAGCAGGGAGATCAGTGTGCCGGCCGAAACTCCCCAGATTCTCCCCAGGGCTGATCGTGGCCGACTCCCCGCAACGCGGGGGTCCTGGGGAGGTCATGGATTGCAAGGTCAAGGGATCGCGTAGCCTGGCGAAATGCTGACCGAGGTCACCGCCACCCGCTACATCACGCCCCTGCGCGAGGGCGGTTCGCTGCCGGGACTGATCGAGGCCGACGACCTCGGCACCTATGTCCTGAAGTTCACCGGTGCGGGACAGGGCCGCAAGACGCTCGTCGCCGAGGTCGTCTGCGGGGAACTCGCCCGACGGCTGGGGTTCCGAGTGCCGCGCCTGGCGACGGTCGAACTCGATCCGGTCCTGGGGCTGGGCGAGCCGGACGAACAGGTTCAGGAACTCCTCAAGTCCAGCGGGGGCACCAATCTGGGCATGGAGTTCCTCTCCGGCGCGCTCGGCTTCGACCCGCTCGCCTTCGAGGTGAACCCCGAGGAGGCCGGGCGGGTCGTCTGGTTCGACGCGCTGGTGAACAACGTCGACCGTTCCTGGCGCAACCCCAACCTGCTCCGCCGGCGCGGTGAACTCTGGCTCATCGACCACGGCGCGACCATGATCTGGCACCACAACTGGCCCGGCGTGGAGCGTTCCGTCGCCCGGCCCTACGACGCCTCCGACCACGCCCTGAAGACCTTCGGGCCGGACGTGGCCGCCGCGGCGGCGGAACTCGCGCCGCACGTCACGGCGGACCTGCTCGCCGAGGTCACCGCGGAGATCCCCGACGTGTGGCTGGCCGGCGAACCCGGATTCGACACGCCGGACGAACTCCGGCGGGCCTACGCGCGCGCCCTGCTCGCCCGCGCGGCCACCGTCCACGAGCGCGTCCACGGCATCGGGGAGAAGGAGAACCAGTGAGCGACCGCAGCGACCGGACCGGCCGGCATGTCTTCGAGTACGCGCTGCTGCGGGTCGTGCCGCGGGTCGAACGGGGCGAGTGCGTCAACGCCGGGGTGCTCGTGTACTGCCGTCACGAGGCGTTCGTCGGGGCCGGCACCCACCTCGACGTGTCCCGGCTGCTGGCACTCGACCCGCACGTGGACCTGGCCGACGTCCGGGCCGCGCTGCGCGCCGTCGAGGGAGTGTGCGCGGGCGGGGACGCGGCGGGGCAGGCCGCAGGCGACGACGTCGGCCGGCGCTTCCGCTGGCTGATCGCCCCGCGCTCCACCATCGTCCAGCCCGGTCCCGTGCACACCGGGCTCACCGCCGATCCGGCGGCCGAGGTACAGCGGCTGCTCGACCTGCTCGTGCGCTGACCCGACGGGCCGGCACGGCGAACCGCCGCGGCGGGCCGCCGCAGCAGGAGGCTGCGGCGGCCCGCCGCTCACAGGGGCTCGGGAGCGGGGCGGCGTACGGGGAGGCACGGATGTCGGCTCGCGCGTCAGCTGCGACGACGCTTCACCAGGTAACCGGTCGTGGCGAGGGCGCCGGCCGCGAAGGCCAGGCCGACTCCCGTGTCCCAGGCGCCCGGTCCGGTGGCCGACGAGCCGCCCAGCCCGCCCTCCACAC
>NZ_LIQT01000603.1 GCF_001418415.1 Streptomyces hirsutus | reverse complement strand
TCCTCGACGGCGGCCGGGCCCTCCTCGGCGGAAACCCGGTCCGCCTCGTCCGACTCGGCGCCCGGGCCCGGCCGCCGTCGAGGACGCGGGTGGACCGGTCGAGGGTGACCTCGAAGCCACGGGGAAGCGTCATGGGGCGGCTGCCTTCGTGCGGGCGACGACGGAGGGGGTGGTGGACGCGGCCGTGGGGTGCGCCGGTCCGGACGGCACGGCCGTGGGGTGCTTCGGTGCGGGGTGCGCTGCCGGGTCGAGGAGGCGGCCCCGGGGGTCCGGACGGTCCGCGGCGATGCGGCGTGCGGCGACCGGCACCATCGATTCCAGTGCCGCCCGGCCCTCCTCGGCCGTCGCCCCGGTCGGGTCGCCGAGTACTCCTGTGGGAGACACCGCGCGCACACCGCGGGCGATCAGTTCCGGCATGAGGCAAGCCAGTGGCCGCGTATCGCCGGCGACCGCCTCGGACAGGCGGACGTCGGCGGGTGCCAGGTGCAGCATCAGGGACGTCTCGGCACGGCCGGCGTGCGCGTCACCGCCGGGAGTGTCGCAGCCGAGCCATGCCACATCGTGGCCTTCGCCGCGGAGTCGGCCGACCGCCGCGTCGAGCGTGGGCACATTGCCCCCGTGGCCGTTGACGAAGACGATGCGGCCGGCCCACAGCGACAGCGACCGTACGGTCTCCACCAGAACGACGCGCAGCGCGTCGTGGCCGAGGGAGACCGTCCCGGGGAAGCCCGCGTGCTCGCCGCTCGCGCCGTAGGCGATGGTGGGCGCCAGCAGTACGGGGCGGCCCGCGCCCTGTGCCGTGAGGTGTTCCCCGGCCGCGCGTGCCACCGACTCGGCGATGACGCTGTCCGTGTTCAACGGCAGGTGCGGCCCGTGTTGTTCGGTCGAGCCGACGGGCACGAGCACCAGGGCGCCGGCCGGCACGGCCGGCCAGACGGAGCACTCCAGGTCCCGGGCTCCGGACGGACGCCGGGGGTGGGGTGACATCACCGGCCGGCCGTGCCGGCGGCGCGCGGGGCACCGGCGACGCGGGTGAAGCCGTCCGGGACGACCAGGTCGTCCGGTGACAGGTCACGTGCCGAGGAGTGCCCGAGGCCCAGCACCGCCGAGTCGAGTCCTCCCCGCAGGATGTCCAGGACGTTCTCCACGCCCGCCTGCCCGTTGGCGGCCAGGCCCCACAGGTAGGCGCGGCCCACCAGGACCGCGCGCGCCCCGAGCGCGAGGGCCTTCGCGACGTCGCCGCCGCGGCGGATGCCACCGTCGAGGAGGACCTCGATGTCGTCGCCGACGGCGTCGGCGATCGCGGGCAGCAGCCGGATGGTGGCGGGCGTGGTGTCCAGGTTGTTGCCGCCGTGGTTGGAGACCGAGATCGCCGACACTCCGGCGTCGACGGCCCGCAGCGCGTCGTCGACCCGCGTCACGCCCTTGAGCAGAAAGGGGCCGCCCCATTCCGTGCGCATCCACTCGATGTCGTCCCAGGTCGGCGGTGCGGTCTGCATCCATTCGCCGTAGGCGCCGAAGAACGTGGGGGCCTTCCCGCCCGGGGGCTGGAGGTTGGGGGTGGTCAGGTCGGGAATCCGGCCGGATCTGATGAAGGCCCACAGCCAGCGCGGGTGCGGCAGCACGTTCGGTGCGAACCTGACCGCCGTCCTGAGGTCGATCGTCTCGGGAATGGTCGGGCTGCCCCAGTCCCGGCCGTGGGAGAAGGACCAGTCCAGCGTGGCGATGAGCGCCTTGGCTCCCGCGGTGCGGGCACGCTCCATGCGCTGCGCCATGGCCTCGCGCGTGCCGGACCAGTACATCTGGTAGAAAACGTTCGGATTGGCCCCGGTGACCTCTTCCACCGGCTTGGCGGCGAACGAGCTCAGCCCCATGATCACGCCTCGGTTCGCCGCCGCTCGGGCGACCGCCACCTCGCCGTCGGGGTGAACGGCCTGCACGCCCGTCGGTGAGATCACCACCGGGAGGGCGGAGGGGACGCCGAGCACGGTCGTGGAGAGGTCACGTTCCGCGTGGTGACCCACGACCCTCGGGGCGAAGCCCAGTTCGGCGAACGCACCGGTGTTGTCGTCGAGCGTGCGGCCCCGCTCGGAACCGGCCACGAGAGCACCGTAGACAGTGCTCGGCAGGTACTTCTTGGCGCGGCGCTGGGCCTCCGCGACCGTTTCGAACCAGGGATTGCTGCGCATGTACGGCTCTCTCCTGCGGTAGGGGCGGTGACCTGAACCGGGACTCGAGGATCAGGGGTGCGGCGACGGCGTCGTCAGCCGCCGCGGGGGAGGCTCATGCCGGCCAGTGGGTGTTCGTCGCAGTCGCCGACGGGTGGCCGGTCCCTGTCCGGACGGCGGGTGAGGACGAGGTCCACGGGTCCCGGCCCCCGTGCGGGCGAGGTGCGGTGGGAGTGGTCGCCGGACGGCTTCGGGATGAGGCCGCGGTCCTTGGACCGTCCGGCCAGCAACTGCTCTCCGTACCCCTGGACGCATTCGGGGTCGGGGCCGTCGAGCGGAAGCCCGGTGAAGAACTTCGCGGCCATGCAGCCGCCCTTGCAGGTGTCGTAGAAGGCGCAGGAAGCGCACGCTCCGCCGTTCTGCGGCTCGCGCAGGTTTTGGAACAGCTCGGACTCCCGCCACACCTCGGCGAAGCCGCCCGGCCTGCGAATGTTCCCGGCGAGGAACTCGTCGTGGATCGCGAACGGACACGCGTACACGTCACCGACCGGGTCGATGAGGCACACCACACGTCCGGCGCCGCACAGGTTCAGGCCCGGCAGTGCCTGCCCGTAGGCGGACAGGTGGAAGAAGGAGTCGCCGGTGAGCACGGTGTCCCCGTGGGCGACCAGCCAGTCGTACAGGAGGCGTTGTTGTTCGGGCAGCGGATGCAGTTCGTCCCACACGTCCGCGCCGCGCCCGGAGGGACGCAGCCGGGTCAGCCGCAGCTGCGCGCCGTAGCGGTCGGCGAGGGCCTTGAACTCGTCCATCTGCGGGATGTTGTGGCGGGTGCAGACCACCGACAGCTTGAAGTCGGTCATCCCGGCGTCGGACAGGTTGCGCATCGCGCGCAACGCCGTGTCGTAGGAACCGGGCCCGCGCACGGCGTCGTTGACCTCGGCGGTCGCGCCGTCGAGTGAGATCTGCACGTCCACGTAGTCGTTGCCGGCCAGCCGCCGGGCGATCTCGGGGGTGATGCGCACACCGTTCGTGGAGAACTTCACGCCCACGTGGTGTGCGGTGGCGTAGTCGAGCAGCTCCCAGAAGTCCGCGCGGACCGTGGGTTCTCCCCCGCCGATGTTGACGTAGAAGACCTGCATGGCCTCCAGTTCGTCGATGACGGCCTTTGCCTCCTGCGTGGTCAGCTCTCGCGGGTCGCGCCGACCCGAGCTGGACAGGCAGTGCGCGCAGGACAGATTGCAGGCGTACGTGAGTTCCCAGGTGAGGCAGATCGGGGCGTCGAGACCGTATTCGAAGAGGTCCACCAGGCGTGCGGCGCCGGGCGCGGGCCTCGACGTCTGCGGCGTGCTTGCGGTCATGGGAGCCGGTTCCTTTCGACGACCATCGACGAGCGGTGGAGTGCGGCCAGGGCCTTCTCGTACCGGGGCATGTCCTTGTCGTCCACACCGGCCGCCGCGCAGGCGGCCCGTGCCGTGGGGGCCGCCGCCAGCGCTTGGACGACGGCGAGCAGCACGCGGTCCTTGAGGAAGGTGAGCTTGCGCGTGCCGAAGTGGTACAGCAGCGCACCGAAGGGTTCCGGCCGCACCGAGACCTGCGGGTGCAGGTCCCAGGCACGGTCCAGATGCGGGGCGGTCATCCGCGAGGCCTAGTAGACGCCGCACATGCCGTCGATCGAGATTTCCTCGATCAGGTCGTCGGCCTCGATGAGTTCATCGGGCGACGGAATCCCGTCGGGGTGAATGTGCTGGGCCTGGCTGGAGTCGAGGTCGTTCATGCGGCTCTCCCTCATCGGATCGGGTGCGGTCGCACGGCTGCGGCCGTCAAGGGGGGTGACAAGGACGGGAATTGCGCCGGCACGCGGCGCCGTGTGCGGGCCTGATCGCGTGCACGGGCGAACGACGTACTGGACGGCGGAACACTTCGGGGATCATCACAACCGCCGGCCGTACCTTGAGCACCAGAGAGTATTGACATGCGGTGCCAAAAGGAAGGTACTGGTGACGGGTATTTCCGCCGGACCCGCTCTGCGTCCGCCCCGCGGAAGCCCGCCCGCCGCCCGGCTGCGTGAACGTGAGCCATCCCGGTCTGCGGCCGACCACAGAATCGATGTCTCGCAGCCGTCGGCGTGCCTGCCGTCGCGAGGAACAGGGAGGAGGGCAGAGGGACATGAGACCCGGTGTCCATGGAACAGTTCCGTCCCCCGTGCCCCCTCGCCGCGGCACTGCCCCGGTACGGCGTCGCTACGACGTCGTCGTGGTGGGCGCCGGAACGGCGGGGTCGGTTCTCGCGGCCCGGCTGTCCGAGGACCCCGACCGCGACGTGCTCGTGGTGGACGCCGGCCCCCTGCCGCGCGGTCCGGCCGGTTTCGGCCCGGCGCTGCTGGACGGGCTCCTGGTCCCGGGCGCGCAGCCGAACCACCCCGCCACGAGCGCACACCCCGTGTGCCTCACGCCGACGCGGCCGTGGCTGGTGCCCCGCGGACGCGTCCTCGGCGGCTCGTCCACCGTCAACGGCGGCTACTTCGTCCGTGCCCGCCGCGAGGACTTCGACCGCTGGGCCGCCGCGGGCAATCCTGCCTGGTCCTACGAGAGAGTGCTGCCGTTCCTGCGCGCGCTGGAGAACGACCTCGACCACGGTGACGGCCCTCTGCACGGCGACCGGGGCCCGATGCGTATCCGGCGAGGCCGCCCGGACCATCCGGCCGCCGCGGCGTTCCGCGACGCGGCCCACGCCCTCGGATTCCCGGACGACCCCGACAAGAACGATCAGGCACCACCCGGGTTCGGGCCGGTGCCCTCCAACGTGATCGACGGAGTCCGCCGCAACGCCGGGCTCAGCTATCTGCCACCCGAGGTGCTCGACCGCCCCAACCTCACCGCCCTCGGCAGCCGTACGGCCCGCCGGGTCGTGGTCGAGAACGGCCGTGCCACCGGCGTCGTCGTCGAGCACGACGGCCGTCGCTTCGCCCTCGACGCCGGCACCGTGGTGCTCAGCGCCGGCGCCCTCGTCACCCCGCACCTACTGCAGCTGTCCGGGATCGGACCGCGCGCCGACCTCGAACGCGTCGGCATCCCCGTGGTCCGGGACGCCCCGGCCGTGGGCTCCGGCTTCAGCGACCACCCTCAGGTGGTCCTGGAGTGGGCCCCTCGCGACGTCTGGCGCGAACCGTCCGGCTCGTGGCTCGGTGGCTGTCTGCACCTCACCTCCACGGGCGGCACGCTCGCGGGGGCCGGCAGCGGAGGCGGTCCAGGTGATCTGGAAATCCTCCAGTCCCTGGTTCCCCTGTCCCACCTCGTGACCGGTGGTGCGGGTACCGCCGGTGGCCCCCTGCCGTTCCTCGTGTCCGCCGTGGCTCCCCGCCGCACCGGCCGGCTGCGTATCCGCTCGGCCGACCCCACCACCCCGTTGAGCATCGACTACGGCTACCTGGGCAGCCGTGAGGACCAAAGCCGCCTCCGGGACGGTGTCCGCGTCACCGCGGCTCTCCTCGAAAGTCCACCCTTCGCCGGCGTCGCCCATGGCCCGCTCGGTCCGGGCCCCGAGGTCCTGGACCATGACGACGCCCTCGATCAGTGGATCCGCGAGCACCTCGGCACGGCCCAGCACACCTGCGGGACGGTGCCGATGGGACCCGCCGACGAGCCCCGGCACGCCGCCGTGGACCAGTTCGGACGCGTCCACGGCGTACGGGGACTGCGGGTGGCCGACACCTCGATCCTTCCGGACGCGCCGCACCGAGGGCCCGCCGCCACCGCCGTCCTCATCGGTGAGGTCATCGCCCGGGCGATCCGGAACGACCCGAGCGAGCCATGCCCCCGTGATCCGCGGTGACGGCATCGGTATCCGGCATCCCCGGTCGCCCCGTGGGCCGAGGGGCGGTTGTCGGTGCCGGGTGTCACGCTGAGACAACGCGGAACGACACAAAAGCAGCGAAGGGGGCTCGTCGTGATCACCACTGAGTTCGCCCCCGGCTCCCCCTGTTGGCTCGACCTCGGCACTCCTGACGTCCGTGCCGCGGCGGCCTTCTACGGTGCGGTGCTCGGCTGGGACTTCGAGTCCATGGGAACCGAGGGGGACGTGGAGGGCGGGATGTTCCGGAAGGACGGCAGGATCGTCGCCGGGCTCGGCACCCTCACCGAGGAGGGGGTGCACCGGGCAGCAGGCGT
>NZ_LIQT01000602.1 GCF_001418415.1 Streptomyces hirsutus | reverse complement strand
CGTACTCGGTGCGCGGCGGGCCCCCGGCCGTCGAGGGCGCGATCTCGTGCGCGTGCAGCAGCCCTTGCTTCGCCATCTGTTTCAGGGCGTGGTAGATCGAGCCGGGCTTGGCGTTGGACCACTCGTGCGCGCCCCAGAACTCCAGGTCGTTGCGCACCTGGTAGCCGTGGGCCCGCCCGTGCTGGCGCACCGCGCCGAGCACGAGGAGACGGATCGCTGACATGGGTTCCAGCGTAGGCCGCGGGCGGTCACTCCCAGGAGCTGCCCCGCTCCTTCGCGACCAGTTCGAAGGCCGTGGCGCCGTCCAGGGACTCGCGGATGATGTCGGCGTGGCCGGCGTGCCGGGCGGTCTCGCGGATCAGGTGGAGGCACAGCCAGCGCATCGAGAGCCACTCGTCCTTCGGGTTCCAGGACGTCTTCGCCATCAGGAAGGTGTCGTCGAGGCTGGGCACCGCGCGGATGAACGACTCCGTTCCGGCGGCCACCTTCTCGTAGTACGCGAGAAAGGACTCCACGGTTTCCTCGCCGACCAGCCGGAAGCACTCGTGCCAGTTCGACTCGTCCCGGTGGACGGCCGGCGGCTCGCCCTTGGCACGGGCGATCCAGACCTGCTCGATCTCGGCGACGTGCTTGAGCAGTCCGGCCAGGGACAACTCACTGGCGCTGGGCCGCGACGCGGCCTGCTCGTCGGTGAGGCCGAGCACCGACCGGCGGATGCCCCCGCGCTGCTCCTCGATGAACGCCAGCAGCGCCCCGCGCTCGTCGCCCCGGGTCTCCGCGGACACGTGAGTGACCATGCCGGCCGCCTTTCGTCGGTGAGGGCTTCCGCCCCGGTTTCCCTGACACCGACGACGCTACGGGCCCTTGCGGTCAGCTGCTGTCCGCAAGGGCCCGGGAAGGAGGAGCGAGTCAGAAGTGACCGATCGAACCGATCAGAAGGGGAACCCGCTGCGGCCGTGCTGCACCGAGATCCACTTCAGCGTGGTGAAGGCGTCCAGCATCGCCTCGCCGTTCAGCCGGCCGCTGCCGGAGTGCTTCTCTCCGCCGAAGGGGACGATCGGCTCGTCGTGCACGGTGCCGTCGTTCACGTGGAACATGCCGGTGTCGATCTGCTTGGCGAAGTTGACCCCGCGCTCGACGTCCCCGGTGTGCACCGCGCCGCTCAGGCCGTACGGGGTGTCGTTGACGAGGCGTACGGCCTCCTCCTCACCGTCGAACGGGACGAGGAAGGCGACCGGGCCGAAGACCTCCTGCCGGAGCAGGGCGGAGTCGGCGGGGAGGCCGGTGAGCACGGACGGCTCGACCAGGTTGTCGGTCCGGGCGCCGCGCACCAGGGCGGTCGCGCCCTCGGCGAGCGCCTGCTCCACGACACCGTCCAGCGAGTCCGCCTGCCGGGAGTTGATCACCGGGCCGATGACGGTCCCGGGATCGCGCGGGTCGCCCGCCTTGAGGGACTTGACCTTGGTGACGAACTTCTCGGTGAACTCCTCGGCCACCGAGCGGTCCACCAGCACCCGGTTGGCGGCCATGCAGACCTGGCCCTGGTGGACGTACCGGCTGAACACGGCCGCGTCGACCGCGTAGTCGACGTCGGCGTCGTCGAGGACCACCAGCGCGCTGTTGCCGCCGAGTTCGAGGACCGAGCGCTTGAAGAGGCGGGCGCAGACGGTGGCCACGTGGCGGCCGACCGCGTCGGAGCCCGTGAAGGAGATGACCTTCGGGACCGGGTGCTCGAGGAAGGCGTCGCCGATCTCCGCGATGTCGGTGATGACGACGTTCAGCAGACCGCCGGGCAGGCCCGCGTCCTCGAAGATCTTCGCGATCAGTGACCCGCCGACGACGGGGGTGTTCTGGTGCGGCTTGAGCACCACGCCGTTGCCGAGCGCGAGCGCCGGGGCGACCGACTTCAGCGACAGCAGGAACGGGAAGTTGAACGGGCTGATCACGCCGACGACACCGACGGGCACGCGGTAGACGCGGTTCTCCTTGCCGTCCACCGGCGAGGGGATGATCCGGCCCTCGGGACGCAGCGCCAGGTGCACCGACTCGCGCAGGAACTCCTTGGCGAGGTGGAGCTCGAAGGCCGCCTTCAGGTGCGTGCCGCCGAGCTCGGCGATGATCGCCTCGGTGATCTCCTCCTCGCGCTCCTCGACCAGCGCGAGCGCCTTCTCCAGCACCGCGCGGCGCGCGTACGGGTTGGTCGCCGCCCACTGCTTCTGCGCGCGGGCCGCCGCCCGGTAGGCCTCGTCGACCTCGTCGACGGTGGCTATCGTGATCGACGCCAGTTTCTCGTCGTCGTACGGGTTGAAGTCGATGATGTCCCAGGAGCCGGTGCCCGGACGCCACTCACCGTCGATGTACTGCTGGGCCAGGTCGGTGAAGTACGACGACATGTGATCCCTCAACCCCTCAATCCCTCGCTGCCGAAGCGGGCCCACCCCGGATCGGCTCACACCCCGACCGGCCGGGCGATCGGCATGCGACCGGCGTGCGACCGGCCGGGCGATCGGGGCACGACCGGTCCGGCCGCACGACCCGGTGGCGATCCGTCCCGCGCGCGCCTGATCGGCCGTCATCGTACTTGTGTTTCAAGAGAGTTGGAGGAGACCTCGCAGAAGGTCCCGGCTCTCCGAGGGGCCCGGGCTGTCCTGCTGGAGCTCCTTGAGCGCCTTCTCGTACTGGGCGACGTCCTCGGCCTTGTCGAGGTACAGCGCGCTCGTCAGCTGCTCCATGTACACGACGTCCGAGAGGTCGGACTCGGGGAAGCTGAGGATGGTGAACGCGCCGGACTCGCCGGAGTGGCCGCCGAGCCCGAACGGCATGACCTGCAGCCGGACGTTGGGCCGCTCG
Source organism: Streptomyces hirsutus (assembly GCF_001418415.1). GTDB lineage: Bacteria > Actinomycetota > Actinomycetes > Streptomycetales > Streptomycetaceae > Streptomyces > Streptomyces hirsutus. The sequence continues at coordinate 3,954 of NZ_LIQT01000602.1, read as the reverse complement.
GAGACCTCGATCAGGTGCTGGAGCTGTCCCTTCATCACCTCGCGGTCGCCGTACGGCCGGCGCAGCGCGGCCTCGTCGAGCACCACGTGGAACTCGGGGGCGTTCTCCGCGACCAGGTACTTCTGCCGCTCCAGGCGCAGTGCCACCCGTCGTTCGACGTCGGCCCCGCTCGCGCCCTGCATGCCGCGCCGGACCACCGCGCGCGCGTACTGCTCGGTCTGCAGCAGACCGTGCACGAACTGCACTTCGTACGCCCTGATCAGTGCGGCGGCGCCCTCGAGGCCCACATAGGTGGGGAACCAGCTGGGCAGCACGTCCGAGTAACTGTGCCACCAGCCCGCGACATTGGCCTCCTTGGCCAGGGAGAGCAGCGAGGCGCGCTCCTGCTCGTCCCCGATGCCGTACAGCGTCAGCAGGTCCTCGACGTCCCTGGTCTTGAAGCTCACCCGGCCCAACTCCATCCGGCTGATCTTCGATTCGGAGGCGCGGATCGAATAGCCCGCCGCCTCGCGCGTGATCCCCCGAGCCTCACGCAGTCGCCTGAGTTGTGATCCGAGCAGCATGCGCCGCACCACCGATCCCGGCTCTCCCGCGCTCACGTTCGCCAGCCTCCCCAACGTCTGCCAGGGGCCGAAGTCTGCCACTAAAACACTTCGAGCAGTACTCGCCCGGTTACGGAAATGGAACCGGGGCGGAGGTTTCGAGCAGGAAGGAGCCGAGAGCAGGCCACGGAAGTGACAGGAGGGGCGTGAATATGGCGGAAAAATTGACCAACAAGCGGTACGGCAGGGTCTATTTCGGTCAGCTGCACGTGCATCTGCCCTTGCATCTGCCGTGCGCATCCGAAACCATGGTCTCCGCACCACCGCCGCATCGCTACGACCGCGAATCCCGGGAGTGCCTCGCATGGGGACGAATGGATCGACCATGCTCGAGCCGTTACGGCAGGGCCTTCCGCCACTGGACCCCGCGGCCGTGTCCGACGCCGCCTCCTGCTCCCTGCCCACCCGCTACGAAGCGGTTCGCGAGGCGCGGCAGTTCACCCGGAAGACCTGCGACCAGTGGGACCTGGACGACCGCTTCGACGACGTGTGCCTGGTCGTCTCCGAGCTGGTCACCAACGCCCTGCGGCACGGCCTGTCGGCCTGCGCGCCGCGGCTGACGGACCAGGAAGCTCCGGTGCGGCTGCATCTGCTGCGGTGGACCGGACGGTTGGTCTGCGCGGTGCGCGACCCGAGCCACGACAGTCCCGTCACCCGTACCGCGGACGACTTCTCCGCGGAGTCGGGCCGCGGGCTGCTCCTGGTCGAGTCGTTCAGCGACAGCTGGGGCTGGCAGCCGATGCGGAGCGGACGCGGCAAGATGGTCTGGGCGCTTTTCCTGCTGCGGCCTCCCGGCGGTGCGTGACGGAAGCGGCGCCTTGGGGCGCCGCGCTTCTACGCGCGTCGCGCCGGATTCAGGGAGTGCCGGGCGAGGCCGGTACGGCAGGCGAGGCCGACGCGGCGGGCAAGGCCGGTGCCGATGCGGCCGGTGGGCGCGGTGGGCTCGGCGGGCATTTTCTTCAGCCGGCGACCAAGTGGTCGAACTCGCCGTCCTTGATGCCGAGGAGCATCGCCTCGATCTCCGCCCTGGTGTAGACGAGCGCGGGCCCCTCGGGAAAGCGGGAGTTGCGCACCGCCACCTCGCCGCCCGGCAGCCGGGCGAACTCGACGCAGGAACCCTGCGAGTTGCTGTGCCGGCTCTTCTGCCAGGCCACGCCGTTCAGCCCGGTGGCCGCCATGCCGTTGAACACGCGGGACGCGCCGGCGACGCCATACGCGTCGCCGTCGTGCACATCACCGTCGTACACGTCGTGGTCCACAGGTCGCTCCCCGTTGTGCACTGGCTGGTGTTGCCATTGATGCAGTGGTCAACTGACCCGGATCATAGCTTTGTTCAAGTGCAAACGCATGGGCAGATGCACGTGCACGCGGGGTGTTCCCGCAGTTACAGCCCTGCGGCCCGACCTGCCGGACCCCGTGTGGGTTGAGACGCGTACAAGAGCCTTCATGTTCCCTCGTTTTCTTCCTCTGTCCTCCCGCACCCCCGCCAGTCCTGCAAGCGGTCTCTTTTCTTCGCCGACTGCCTTTCGCCACAAGGAAACGAAGCAGGGTCATCTCCCGGGCCTTCCCGACCACTCTCACGAGCTGCCGCCGAGCAGCGCGGCGAGTGCCGCCCTCGCCACCGCGCCGTTCCCTCCCTCTTCCCCTCTCCTCCCCTTTCCCGTTCCCGTCACCGCGCGGCGACGGTGCGGTGCGGGGTGGGGTGGGTCACCGGGCTGGTGGGGTGCCGGGTACGTCCTGTTAGCTGACTGCGGTCGTTCCGGCCGACGTGGCCGGCTACAGGGCAGGGGGCTCGCGGTGACATCGGTGGATCAGGGCGGTACGGGGACGTCGGCCGGCTCGGCCGGCTCGGCGGGGGCCACGGGTGAGGCCTCGGGGGCACCTCGGGGCGCAGCTTCGGACGCGCCTTCGGAGAGGGCTTCGGAGAGGCTTTCGAAGGGGTCCTCGGTAAGGGCTTCAGTGGCCGCCTCGTCCGCGTCGCACTCCTGGCGCACCGTGTCGCGCCGGCGCGTACGGCTCGCGGTCGCGGCCACAGGCCTGGCCGGCGCGCTCGTCCTCACCGGGTGCAGCAACGACAGCGACTCAGGCGACGACTCCACGCCGTCCGCCGGGGCGTCCTCCTCGGCCGACGCCGATCCCGACGGGGGTACCGGCGGTGGCACCGGCGGGACGGACGAGACGGGTGGCCCGGCCACGAGCAGCGCCCCGGCGGGCGAGCTGGAGGGCAGCTGGCTCACCACGGTCGACGGCAAGGCCGTGGCGCTGATGTTCACCGGGGAGCAGGCGGCCCTCTTCGCCACGGGCGGCACCGTGTGCAGCGGCACCACACAGGAGGATGCCGGAACCCCGACGATCACTCTCCGGTGCGCGGGCGGCAACGAGGACCGGGCGAGCGGCACGGTCGACTCGGTGAGCGGGTCCACCCTGAAGGTCACCTGGGAGGGCTCCCCCGGCACCGAGACGTACACGAAGGCCGAGGGCGGCCGGCTGCCGTCGGGGCTTCCGACCGCGGGACTGGGGTCGTAGGGCCTGCTCCTGCCGCAAGGACACCGGCCCTCCGGATGCGCAGGGAGGGATCCCCGGGGTGTGATGATCTGGGGGCTGTTCCACGACCCCAGGGGAATCCTCATGCGCACCATGCCGATCACCGTCACCGCTGTCACCGCCCTCCTCCTGCTGACCGCCTGCGGCGGCGAGGGTGGTGGGGACGGGGCGAAGGACGACGCGAAGCAGGAGAGCGGGGCCTGTTCGAGCGCGACGGTGGACATGGAGGCCGGCCCCGCGAGCGAGGCCCCGGCCGCCGGTGACACCGGCGAGGTCCCCGTGAACCTCGTCAACCAGGGTGCCACCTGCGTCCTGGACGGCTTCCCCGAGGCGAGCCTGGCGGCCGGGGACGAGCTCGTCGCGCTGGCCCCCGTCGAGGGCGCGACAGCGCAGAAGCTGACCCTGGCCGAGGGCGAATCGGTCTCCTTCACGATCACCTACGTGCGCGGGCCGGAGGGCGCGGGCGAGAGCCTGGACGTCAAGACCCTGCAGGTCGGTCTCCCCGGCGGCTCCGCCACCCAGGACTTCCCCTGGTCGTACGGCCCGGTGGCGGTCAAGGAAGGGACCGAGGACGCGGCCGACGCCTCCGTGGGCGCCTTCCAGCGGACGGGCGACTGACCGGCTGACGGGCGACCGACCGACGGAAGGGCGACCGACCGACCGACTGACGAAAAGGTGACCGACCGACGGAAGGGTGACCGAGCGGACTGCCGGCCTCCGGGCAGGACGCCCCCACGCCCCACAGCCTGCCCCGCGCGGAGGGAGCGATCCGCAACCCGCTCCCCGCGCTGGGCTGGGCTGGGCTGGG
>NZ_LIQT01000601.1 GCF_001418415.1 Streptomyces hirsutus | reverse complement strand
GTGGGTTCCGTCGGGACGACACCCGTGGTGACAGCCGTGGCGGCGAGCGGGGCGGTTACCGCGGGCGTGATGACAGCCGGGGCGGGGACCGGGGCGCTGACCGTGGTGGGTTCCGTCGGGACGACAGCCGCGGTGACACCCGTGGCGGCGAGCGGAGCGGATACCGCGGCCGGGACGACCACCGCGAGGACCGGGGCGGCTTCCGTCGCGACGACAGCCGTGGCGGCGAACGCGGTGGCTTCCGTGGCCGGGACGACCGTGGCGGGCGGCCCGGTGGGTTCCGTGGGCGCGACGACCGGCACGGTGGCGGCCGGTTCCGTGAGGAGCGGGAGCGCGACCGGGAGCCCATCAAGCGGCTGCCGATCTCCGAGGACGTCACGGGCGAGGAGATCGACAAGGACGTACGGCAGGAGTTGCAGAGCCTGCCCAAGACGCTCGCGGAGGATGTCGCCAAGAACCTGGTGATGGTCGCCCGGCTGATCGACGAGGACCCCGAGGGCGCGTACGGCTACTCCAAGGTGGCGCTGCGGCTGGCGTCGCGCGTCGCCGCCGTACGGGAGGCCGCCGGCTTCGCCGCGTACGCCAACCAGAAGTACTCCGAGGCGCTGGCCGAGTTCCGGGCGGCGCGGAGGATGACCGGCACCGCGGAGCTGTGGCCCCTCATGGCCGACTGCGAGCGTGGGCTCGGGCGGCCGGAGAAGGCGCTGGACATGGCCGGTGCCCCCGAGGTGCAGAAGCTGGACAAGGCCGGGCAGGTCGAGATGCGGCTCGTCGCGGCCGGTGCGCGGCGCGACATGGGGCAACTGGACGCCGCCATTGTGACGCTCCAGAGCTCCGAGCTGGCGTCCCAAGCCGTACAGCCGTGGACCGCGCGGCTGCGGTACGCGTACGCCGACGCGCTTTTCGCCGCCGACCGGGCGGACGAGGCCCGGGAGTGGTTCGCGAAGGCCGTGGAGGCCGACCGGGACGGCAGCACCGACGCCTCGGACCGGCTGGCCGAGATGGACGGCGTGGAGTTCATCGACGCGCATGACGAGGCCGACGCGGACGTCGACGCCGCTTCCGACACCTCGGCCGACGAGGCCGAGACCGAGGACGTGCGCACGGACCCGGACCCGGACGACGGCGATGCGGACAAGGCCGAGACCGACGTCGACAAGGACTGACGCCTGACGCCTGGCGCTTGAGCGTCCGGACGCACGAAGGGGTGGGATTCCCGGTTCACCGACCGGGAATCCCACCCCTTCGTGCGTTACCGGCGACGCGTCACACGTCGAACGCGCGCAGTACCAGCCCCGAGGCCGGCTTGGGGCCGAAGGACGTCGATTTGCGCGGCATGGTGACGCCCTGGCGGGCGAGGTCGCGGACGACTTCCTCGCGGACCGGATGCATCAGCACCGCCGTACCGCCGTCGCGTTCCGCCTTCTCGACGGTCGCGGCCGTGTCGTGGATGTAGGCGATGTGGGCCGGGGAGTCCTCGGGGATGTGCCACACCTGGTCCAGGAGCGTGGAGTGTAGGACCGTCGCGTCCAGGGTGCGCCAGGCTTCCGGGCGGTCGGCGGGGACCGTACGGGACAGCAGATCCGGGTCCGGGCGGTCGACCAGGTGGAAGGCGCCGTCGCCGGCCAGGAGGAAGGCGTTGCCCGCCCCGGCCGCCCCGGCCAGCACATCCATGGCCTCCGGCAACGCGGCGTCGATGCGGCGGACCCGGAACAGGCCGTCGAGGGCGGCCAGCGCGTCCGCGACGGGCAGGCCGTGCAGCAGGCGGTGGATGGCGCGCACGCGCAGCGGGTAGCGGGCCGTGTCGACGAGGAGCACCAGGCCGTGGTCCCAGGGGCTGGGGGAGGGGTGCTGCGCGCGCAGGCGGCGGTAGGTCGCCCAGCGGTGGTGACCGTCGGCGATGAGCGCCTGCTGGCCGGCCAGGTCGGTCCGGACCGTGGCCAGGTCCTCGGGACCGGTGAGGGACCACAGCCGGTGGTGGAAGCCGTCCTCCGTGGTGGTCGCGAGGACGGGAGGCGTCTTGGCCGTGCGCTCGATCAGGTCGGCGGTGGCGGTCGCCGATCCGTCGCCGGGGTAGGTCAGCAGCAGGGGCTCGAGGTTCGCCGAGGTGGCCAGCATCAGGGCCGCGCGGTCGGCGACGATGTGCGGCATGACGTCCTCGTGCGGCAGGACCAGCCGCTCGTCGGGGTCCGACACCCGCAGGGCGCCGATGAGCCCGCGCTGCAGCAGACCGTCGCCGTCGCGCTGTTCGTAGACGTACAGACCGGGTTCGGGGTCCGTGGTCAGGACGCCCTCGGCCCGCCAGCGGTTCAGGGTCTCGGCGGCCTGGGCATTGCGGGCTTCGGGGGTTTCGGCCTCGGGCAGGATCAGCCGGACGATGTTGTACGGGTCGGCGGACTGCAAGTGATGCAGACCGTCCGGGCGGACGACGACGTCGTACGGCGGGGATGTCACGGCGGCCAGGCTGCCGACCCGGTCGGGGTCGTAACGAAGGCCTCGGAACGGGGTGAGTTCCAGGCCTCGGCGCACCTTCGCTTCCGAGGGACCTGCAGTCTTCATCCAGGCATCGTACGGGTGTCGGTGACATGGGGGATGATCGGGGAAAGCCGTCGAACGAGGAGCGATGCACCATGAGCCGAAGCGTCAGGACGAGGCCCGAGGGCAGTGGGCAGGCCCTGAGCGAGGCGTACGACACGGCGCTGCTCGACCTCGACGGTGTGGTGTACGCGGGTGGGAAGGCGATCGTCCACGCGGTGGAGTCGCTGGCCGCAGCCGGCGCCGGGGGCATGCACCTGGCGTACGTGACGAACAACGCCCTGCGCACGCCGGACACCGTCGCCGCGCATCTGACGGAGCTGGGGATACCGACGGAGGCCGCCGATGTGATCACATCGGCGCAGGCGGTCGCGCGGCTGGTGAGTGAGCAGGTGCCGCCGGGGGCCAGGGTGCTGGTGATCGGTGGCGAGGGCCTGCGGGTGGCGCTGAGCGAGCGCGGGCTGACGCCCGTGGAGTCGGCGGACGACGACCCGGCGGCGGTGGTGCAGGGATACGGCGGTCCCGACTTCCCGTGGGGGCGGTTCGGGGAGGCGAGTTACGCGATCGCGCGCGGGGTGCCGTGGTTCGCCTCCAACACGGATCTGACGATCCCCAGCGGCCGGGGCATCGCGCCGGGCAACGGGGCGGCGGTGGAGGTCGTACGGATCGCGACGGGCGCCGAGCCGCAGGTGGCGGGCAAGCCGCTGCCGCCGATGCACCGGGAGACGATTCTGCGGACGGGCGCCGAGCGGCCGCTGGTGGTGGGCGACCGGCTGGACACGGACATCGAGGGCGCGTTCAACGGCGGTGTCGACTCCCTGCTGGTGCTCACGGGCGTGACCGACGGGGCGCAGCTGCTGGCGGCGCCGCCACAGCACCGGCCGACCTTCGTCGACGCCGATCTGCGCGGGATGCTCACCGGGCAGCCGGAGGTCGTCGCGGCGGACGGCGGCGGGTTCCGGTGCGGTGGCTGGACGGCGACGGCGGCCGGTGAGCGCCTGGAGCTGGACGGGGAGGGTACGGCTCTGGACGGGCTGCGGGCGTTGTGCGCGGCGGCGTGGACAGCGGCGGGCGACGGCGGGTGCCGGCTGGACGGGGGGAAGGCGCTGGCGCGGCTGGGGCTGTGAGGAGTGCGCGGTACCGGACGGCCGGGGATCCGAGGAATCGTGATCGAATAGGAGGGTAGGCTAACCTAACTGCGTGTTGGTCGAGAGTCCCCCCGAACAGCGCGCGGACACCGCCCCCGCGCATCCGAACCGCCGGGCGCCACTCCGTGTCCCAGGGCTGTTCCTCTCCGCCGTGATCCTGGTGCTCGTCGCCCTGGCGAGTATCGCGATCGGGGCGAAGGACCTGTCCCTGCAACAGGTCTGGCACGGCCTGTTCGAGGATTCGGGCACCTACGGCGACGCCGTCGTCGCCGACCGGTTGTCACGGACCGTTCTCGGCGCGCTCGCCGGTGCCGCGCTCGGCCTGGCGGGAGCGGTCCTCCAGGCGCTGACCCGTAATCCGCTGGCCGATCCCGGACTGCTCGGCATCAACGCGGGCGCGTCCGCGGCGGTCGTCACGGCCATCACCTTTTTCGGCGTCACCTCACTGTCCGGCTACGTGTGGTTCGCGTTCTGCGGGGCTGCGGCGGTCGGGGCGCTGGTGTGGTTCCTCGGCGGCAGCCGGGGCGCGACACCGGTGCGCCTGGTACTCGCCGGCACCGCGATCACCGCCGCGCTGTTCGGCTACCTCCAGGCGGTCATGATCCTGGACGAGGCCGCCCTGGGCAGGATGCGCTTCTGGACGGTCGGATCGCTGTCCTCGGCGAACAGTGCGGTCATCCAGCAGGTGCTGCCGTTCCTGCTGACCGGCTTCGTCCTGGCGCTGTTGCTCGCCCGGCCGCTGAACGCCATGGCCATGGGCGACGACACCGCCAAGGCCCTCGGCGCCCACCTGAACCGCACACGAGGGCTGGCCATGCTCGCCGCGACCCTGCTGTGCGGGGCCGCGACGGCCGCCTGCGGGCCGATCGCCTTCATCGGTCTGATGGTGCCGCACGTGGTGCGCTCGTTCACCGGACCCGACATGCGCTGGATCCTGCCGTACACGGCGGTCCTGTCGCCCGTACTGCTGCTCGGCGCCGATGTGATCGGCCGCGTCCTGACCCGGCCCGCCGAACTCCAGGTCGGCATCGTCACCGCGATCATCGGCGGCCCGGTGTTCATCCATCTCGTACGACGGCGGAGGACGGCCCAGCTGTGAAGACCCACCGTGCCGTGCGCACCCCCGGCGGCCTCTCGCTCCGGGTGGACGTGCGCACTCTCGTCGTCGGCACCCTGCTGCTGCTCGTCGCGCTCACCGCGAGCGTGGTGCTGATCGGCACCGGCGACTTCCCGATACCGGCCGCCGACGTGGTCCGGACGCTGCTGGGCGAGGGCGACCCGGGCCAGGAATTCATCGTCACCGAACTGCGGCTGCCCCGGGTCCTGGTGGGGCTCCTCGTCGGTGCCTCCCTCGGTCTCGCCGGTGCGCTGTTCCAGTCCATCTCCCGCAACCCGCTGGGCAGCCCGGACGTCCTCGGGCTGGGTCAGGGCGCCACGGCCGGCGCGCTCGTGGTGATCGTGCTGTTCTCCGGAACCGCCAACCAGGTCGCCCTCGGCGCCCTGGTCGGCGGACTGGCGACCGGGTTCGCCATCTACCTGCTCGCCTGGAAGCGGGGGGTGCACGGATACCGGCTGGTCCTGGTCGGTATCGGTGTCTCGGCGGTCGTCACCGCGGTCAACGGCTATCTGCTCACCAAGTCCGACATCGTCGACGCGGCCCGTGCGATCGTCTGGATGACCGGTTCCCTCGACGGCCGCGACTGGGACCAGGTCTGGCCCCTGCTCGCGCTGTGCGCCCTCCTCGTACCGCTGGTTCTCGCCAACTCCCGTGGGCTCAGGATGATGGAGATGGGCGACGACGTGTCGTACGCCCTCGGGGTCCGGGTGGAGCGCGTACGGCTGGTGCTGATGCTGTCCGCGGTCCTGCTCACCGCGGCGGCGACGGCCGCCTCCGGGCCGGTCGGCTTCGTCGCGCTCACCGCGCCGCAGCTCGCCCGGCGTCTGACCCGTTCGCCCGGGCCGAACCTGGTGCCGGCGATGTGCATGGGCGCCGCCCTGCTGGTGAGCGCCGACTGGATCTCGCAGCGGGCCTTCGGCGCCGGACAGTTGCCGGTGGGCGTGGTCACCGGCGTGCTCGGCGGTGTCTACCTGCTGTGGCTGCTGGTCACCGAACGCAGGGCGGGCCGGATATGAGGCGACCGACCAACGGACCGACCGACGGACCGGCCGACCGACAGACCGGCGGGCTGAACAACCGAAGGAGCACTGTGAACCGACTGTCCGCCGAGGACGTCACCCTCGCCTACGACCAGCGTGTCATCGCCGAGCAGTTGTCGGTGGAGATACCGGACAACTCCTTCACCGTGATCGTCGGCCCGAACGCCTGCGGCAAGTCCACGCTCCTGCGGGCGCTGTCCCGGATGCTGAAGCCAAGCCGGGGACGGGTGCTGCTGGACGGTCAGGTCATCCAGTCGATGCCTGCCAAGAAGGTCGCCCGCACCCTCGGACTGCTGCCCCAGTCGTCGATCGCGCCCGACGGGATCACCGTCGCCGACCTGGTGGGGCGCGGCCGGTATCCGCACCAGGGCATCCTGCGTCAGTGGTCCACCGAGGACGAGCGGGTCGTCCAGGAGTCGATGGCCCGGACCGGCATCGCCGACCTCGGCGAACGCCATGTCGACGAACTCTCCGGCGGGCAGCGGCAGCGCGTGTGGATCGCCATGGCGCTCGCCCAGGAGACCCCGCTGCTGCTCCTCGACGAGCCGTCCCTCGGCCTCGCGCCCCGGATGGTGTACCGGATCGCCGAGGTGATCCGCGAGATCAACACCCAGGGAACCGCCGTGCTCCTGGTCGAGCAGAACGCGGGCATGGCACTCTCCCTCGCCGATCACGCCCACGTCCTGGAGGTCGGCGAGACCCGCCTGTCCGGCCCCGCCGACGAACTCGCCCGCACCGACGCCGTACGCCGCCTCTACCTGGGCGAGGCGGCCGAGGACCAGGGGGCGGCGTGAACGACCGCACCACCACCGCGCCGCCCGTGCTCGACGTACGGGACGTCACCGTGCGCTTCGCCGGACTCACCGCCCTCGACGCCGTCTCCCTCACCGTCGAACCCGGGACGGTGCACGCGATCATCGGACCCAACGGCGCCGGCAAGTCGACCTGCTTCAACGTGCTGTCCGGCCTGTGCCGCCCGGCCGCGGGCACGGTGACCCTCGGCGACACCGAACTGACCCGGCTCGCCCCGCACCGCATCGCCGCGCTCGGCGTGGCCCGCACCTTCCAGAACATCGTCACCACCCACGGAACGGTCGCCGACAACCTGATGCTCGGCCGCCACGCCCTGACCCGCGCCGGTTTCGCCGCCACCGCGCTGCGCCTGCCGGGCGCCGTCCGCGAACAGCGCCGGCATCTCGCAAGAGCCCGCGAGATCGCCGAACTGACCGGCCTCGGAGCCCACTTCGACAGCCCTGTCGCCCTCCTGTCGTACGGCGACCGCAAACGCGTGGAACTCGCCCGCGCCCTCTGCCTGGAGCCACGTGTGCTGCTGCTCGACGAACCGGTGGCCGGCATGAACGCCGCCGAACGCGCCCGCACGGCCGAGGTCGTGGGAGAACTGCGGACCGAACTCGGCCTGTCCATCGTCCTCGTGGAGCACGACATGGGCCTGGTCATGCGCCTCGCCGACGACGTCACCGTGCTCGACTTCGGCCGGTCCATCGCCCACGGCACCCCCGACGAGGTCCGCCGCGACCCCGAGGTGCTGCGCGCCTACCTCGGCACCGACACCCAGGGGGAGGACGCGGCATGACCGTATTCCTGGACAACGTCCTCGGCGGCATCGCCCTCGGCGCGGTCTACGCACTGGTCGCCCTCGGCTTCGTCGTCATCTTCAAGGCGTCCGGCGTCCTCAACTTCGCCCACGGCTCCCTGCTCCTGTTCGGCGGCTACCTGACCGCCGTCCTCCACGACGATCTCGGCTTCGCCGGCGCGCTGGCGCTGGCGATCCTGACCACCGCCGCCCTCGCGGGCGCCCTCGACCGGTTCCTGCTGCAACGCGGCGGACAGGACGCGCACTCCGCCCACGTGCAGACCATCGTCACCATCGGCATCGACATCGTCCTGCTGACCGACCTGGCCCGGCGCATCGGCGGCGACCTGCTGTCCCTCGGCGACCCGTGGGGCGACGCCGTGACCGACCTCGGCCCGGTGACCGTCGCCGACAGCCGGCTCGCGGCGATCGTGGTGTCCTCCGTGGTCATCGGCGGCGTGTTCGCGCTCTTCCGGTTCACCTCCTGGGGACTTTCCCTGCGGGCGGCGGCGGAGGATCTCGAGGCCGCCTCCCTGATGGGCATACGGCTCAGCCGGGTACGCGCCGGCGCCTGGTGCCTGGCGGGCGCGCTCGCCGCCCTCGCCGCCGTGTTCCTCGCCGCCTTCCCGGCACCGGGCCTGGAACGCAGCACCGGCCTGATCGCACTCAACGCGTTCCCCGCGGCGATCCTCGGCGGGCTCGCCTCCCCGGCCGGGGCCCTCGCGGGCAGCCTTCTCATCGGCCTGACCGAGGCGCTGGTCGTCGGTTACCAGTCCGACCTGCACGTCCTTGGTGAGGGCTTCGGCGACGTCGCCCCGTACGCCGTGATGCTGCTGGTGCTCCTGGTACGGCCCACGGGGCTGTTCGGCGCGAAGGGAGCGGCCCGTGTCTGACCGCATCCCCGGAGCCCTGACCGGCCGAGGAGCACGGATCGTGTGCCTCGCCGTCGTCCTGTGCCTCCCGCCGTTCTACCTGGACGCCTTCTGGCTGCGCATCGGCCTGTTCTCCATGGCGGCCGCCATCGGCGCCGTCGGCCTCGCCCTGCTGACCGGCACCGCCGGACAACTCTCCCTCGGCCACGCCTTCTTCCTCGCCACCGGCGCCTACGGCTACACCTGGCTGGCGGGTGAGCCCGGACCGGGGCTGCCGCCCGCCCTCGCCGCCCTTCTCGCCGTACTGCTGGCCGGCGCGGCGGGCGGACTGTTCAGTCCCGTCGCCGCCCGGGTGCGCGGCATCTACCTGGGCATCGCCACCCTCGCCCTGGTCTTCCTCGGCCACCATGTGCTGCTGACCGCCGACTCCGTCACCGGCGGATTCAACGGCCGCTCCGTGCCACCGCTCACCCTCGGCGGCTTCACCTTCGGGGCCGGCGACCCCGAACTGACCGTGCTCGGCGTGCCGTTCGGTGCGGAGGAACGGCTGTGGTTCCTGGGCCTGGCCCTGTTCGCGTTCACCTGGTTCACCGCCCGCGGCCTGCTGCGCGGACGCCCCGGCCGCGCCCTGGCCGCCCTGCGCGACAGCGAGACCGCGGCCGCCGTGATGGGCGTCGACGTCGCCCGCCACCGCTCGGCGGCCTTCGTGGTGTCGTCCATGTACGCCGGGCTCGCGGGCGTGCTCCTCGCCCTCTCCTTCCGCCGGGTCGTCCCGGACTACTTCTCCCTGGTCCTCTCCGTCGACTACCTCGCCATGATCGTCATCGGCGGGCTCGGCTCCGTCGCCGGAGCCACCGCGGGCGCCGTCTTCGTCACCGCGCTCCCGCTGCTCATGACCCGCTACGCCGACCAGCTCCCGCTGGTGGCCGCCCCCGGCTCGGCCGACGGCTCCGTCGGCCCCACCGAGGCCGCCCGCTATCTCTACGGCGCCGCGATCGTCCTCGTCCTGCTGTACGCGCCCGACGGCCTGCACGGACTGGCCCGCCGGGCCCGCGACCGCATACGGCGCCGGCGCCCCCGGCCCCCCGCCACGGACCCAGCCCTCTCACCACCGCAACCGGCCGCAACCGCACGACCCAAGGAGCACACCCCGTGAACACCACGCATCACCGGCGCCGTACCACCGGCGCCGCCCTCGCCGGAGCCCTCGTCCTGCTGCTCGCGGCCACCGGATGCAGTTCCAAGGCGGACGACGGCGACGGCGGAGGCGACAAGAGCGCCGGCGCAGCCGACGGCGTCCGCACCGGCCCCGGCATCGGCGCCGAAAGCATCAGGCTGGGCGCCCTCACCGACCTGACCGGCCCCTACGCCACGCTCGGCAAGAGCATCGTGCAGGCCCAGCAGATGTGGGCCGACGAGGTCAACGCCGACGGCGGCATCTGCGAGCGCCGGATCGAGATCGTCGTCAAGGACCACGGGTACGACGTGCAGAAGGCCGTCACCGCCTACGCCGACCTCGCCCCGGACGTCGTCGCCATGCCCCAGGTCATCGGCTCGCCCGTCGTCGCCGCCCTGCTCGACGACATCGAGCGGGACAAGATGCTCACCTTCCCGCAGGCCTGGGCGGCCTCCCTGCTCGGCAAGGAGGCCATCCAGGTTCTCGGCACCACCTACGACATCGACATGATCGCCGCGGTCGACTTCCTCACCCGCACCAAGGGCCTGAAGAAGGGCGACACGATCGGCCACGTCTACTTCGAGGGCGACTACGGCAGCAACGCCCTGGAAGGCTCCACATGGGCGGCCGAGCAGGCCGGCCTGAAGGTGGCCGGGCAGAAGATCCAGGCCACGGACACCGACCTGTCCGCACAGGTGTCCGCCCTGAGCAAGGAGGGCGTCAAAGCAGTCCTGATCAGCGCGGGCCCCGCCCAGACCGCCTCCCTCGTCGGCGTCGCCGCCTCCCGCGGCCTGCGCGTGCCCGTGGTCAGCAGCGCGCCGGGTTACGCACCGCAGCTCATGGAGACCCCCGCCGCGCCGGCCCTGGCGGCCATGCTGCACGTCGTGAGCGCCGCGCCCGCGGTCAGCTCCGAACTGCCGGGCGTCCAGAGCATGGTGGCGTCGTACAAGAAGAAGTTCCCGGACTCGCCCGTCGACTCCGGGGTGCTGTCCGGCTACAACGCGGCGCAGCTCATGGGCGCCGACCTGAAGGCGGCCTGCGAGGCGGGCGGTCTCAGCCGCGAGGACGTCCTCAAGGCGCACCGCGCACAGAAGAACGCCGACACCGGCCTGGGCACCGCGCAGAACTTCTCCGACGTCGACCGTCCGGCGAGCGTCGAGACGTATGTGCTGAAGCCCGACGCGAAGGCGGTCGGCAGAGTCGTGAACGCCGAGGACGCGCACACGGCTCCGGGTGTCGAGGAGTACCTGTCCGGGCGGTAGGCGCACCGCACCGTCCGGCCCGCCCCGGCGGACCCCGCGGAGGGGACCGCCGGGGCATATCCGTGCGCTCGGGGCGGAGCCGGACAGGGCGCGGGCGGTGCGAGGGTGGCGGAACGGCGGCCTCAGCCGGGGAGGAACCGGGGGGAACGGTCCGAGGCCGGCCAGACGTACGGCAGGTCGTCCGGCTCTCCGGGGAAGTACTCCGCGTAGAAGACCGGGTCCTTGCGCATCAGGGCCGAACGGTGGCTGCGGTGCAGGGTGTCGTCCCCGAGCCAGGGCGGCAGTTCACCCGCCTCGGTCAGTTCCCGCTGACCGCGCACCGGTGCGCCGGGCCGGACGGTGGCCAGATCGGCGACGAGCGTGGCGGCGCAGCCGTCCTGGTGCCCCCGGTCGCGCCAGACCCGGCAGATCTCGAGGCCGTAGCGCACCAGCGCCTCCTCGTAACCGGTCCACATGCGAACCGCCGGGTGCCGGCGCCACCCGTAGCCGGGCACGATGAGGCCGCGCAGGACCTGGAGCGCCTCCACCCGCTGCTTGCCGAGCCGGCGCCGGTCGAGTACCGACGCCGACTCGTGGAAGCCGGGGTAGGGCAGAAACGTCTGCATCGGGCCGTCCCGAGGGCTGGGGCCACCGTGGCCGCGGAACGCGGCCCACCCCGTCGCGGTTCCCCTTCCGCCGCGGTGCACACCCCTCTGCTCAGCCCAGGTTGCCGAGGCGGGCCTCGCGCCACAGGTCGACGCCGCCGTCGGTGGCGTACTTGTCGATCTCGGCCAGCTCCTCGCCGCTGAAGTCGAGGTTGTCCAGCGCGGCGACGTTCTGCTCCAGTTGCTCGGTGCGGGAGGCGCCGATGACCAGCGAGGTGACGCGCCGGTCCCGCAGGGCCCAGGCCAGCGCCATCTGCGCCAGCGTCTGCCCACGGCGGGCCGCGATGTCGTTGAGGGCGCGCAGCCGGTGCAGCATGTCGTCCGTCAGCCACGCGGTGTCGAACGACTTGCCCTGCGTCGCCCGCGAACCCTGCGGCACACCGTCCAGGTAGCGCCCGGTCAGCAGCCCCTGCGCCAGCGCCGTGAACCCGATGATCCCGAAGCCCTCCTCCTGGGCCACGTCCACCAGACCCTCGGTCTCGATCCAGCGGTTCAGCATGCTGTACGAGGGCTGGTGGATCAGCAGCGGGGTCCCGAGGTCCCGGAGGACGGCGACCGCCTCACGGGTGCGCTCGGCGTCGTAGGAGGAGATGCCGACGTAGAGCGCCTTGCCCTGGCGGACCGCGGTGTCGAGCGCGCCCATGGTCTCCTCGAGGGGAGTGGTGGCGTCGAGCCGGTGGGAGTAGAAGATGTCCACGTAGTCCAGGCCCATCCGCTTCAGCGACTGGTCCAGCGAGGCGAGCATGTACTTGCGCGATCCGCCGCCCTGACCGTAGGGACCCGGCCACATGTCCCAGCCGGCCTTGGTGGAGATCACCAGTTCGTCCCGGTACGGGGCGAGGTCCTGCTTCATCAGCCGGCCGAAGTTGACCTCCGCGGCGCCGTAGGGCGGTCCGTAGTTGTTCGCGAGGTCGTGGTGGGTGATGCCGAGGTCGAAGGCGCGCAGCGCGATCTCGCGCTGGGTCCCGAAGGCCCGGTCGTCACCGAAGTTGTGCCAGTAGCCCAGGGACAGCAGGGGGAGGTCGAGCCCCGAACGCCCGGTGCGCCGGTAGCGCATGGTGCCGTCGTAGCGCTCGGGATTGATCACGTGGTTCATCGAGTGGTCTCCGGGTGCGGTTCAGGGGTGTCCGAGGGACTCTGGAACCCTGCCCACAGTGCCCCCGCGTGATCCGGAAGTCCAACCGATCCTTTTCATGGAATTCAGCGATGCCGCTTCTGAACCGTGGGACCAGGCGGGGGCTCGGTGGTGGCAGCGGACCGGTGTACGGGACCGGCGCGGGTCGATTGACGGATTGCCGCCCCCGCCGGATGGGCAGGCAGGCGATGAGTGTCATGAGCACGACTAACCTGCCCCCACGAGGAGGTCGATCATGCGCATCCGTACGCTGACCGGAAGCCTGGCCGCGGTTCTGGCGCTTTCCTCTCCCCTGTTGTGGGGCGGCCAGGCCGTGGCCGCCCCGTCCGGCGCCCCCGAGCAGACTTCGGCCGCCCGCCTGCTCACCTACGACGCGAGCGGCTCCGCGGAGTTCAGGTCCGCCGTCGACCGGGGTGCGGCGATCTGGAACGAGAGCGTCGACGCCGTGGAACTCCGCCCGGCCGCGTCCGGGCAGCGCGCCAACATCCGGGTCCTGGCGGACAACGGCTGGCCGCGCGCCCTGCCCACCAGCCTGGGCAACGGCACCGTCTACATCGGGCGCCAAGCCGTGAACCAGGGGTACGACACGGTCCGCATCTCGGCCCACGAACTCGGTCACATCCTGGGCCTGCCGGACCGTAAGCCGGGCCCCTGCTCCAGTCTGATGTCCGGCTCCAGCGCGGGAACCGCATGCCTCAATCGTCACCCGAACGCGGCGGAGAGGGCGCAGGTCGAGGAGAACTTCGCCGGCACCCGTTCCGGCGTGCCGGAACAGACGGGGGCGCCGGGAACGGTGCCCCGAGCCGTGCTGATCAGGGGCTGACCGGCGGTCCTGTCACGCACGCCGGGCCACCGCGCACGCCACTCACCCGTCCGATGTGACTACCGAGGCGAATGCGGCTATGGTTGACGCAGGTCAAGGCGCCGGAACTCCCGGAGCCCGCCCGTGCGTTGGTGGTCCAAGGAAAGACGCCCCGCTTCCTGCGGGGAGATGCAGGTGCAAGGCCTGCCCAGCGCTCCATCGCAAGCCCCGCCCCCGAACGGCTGTTCGGGGGCGGGGCTTGTGTCGTTGACGCTACGTGCGTTGAGGGCCGGTCATGCCGTGTGCAGGGTCAGCCCGTAGCGGCCCAGGATCTCGTTGATCGGCTGGAACCAGGTCTCGCCCCCGGAGGAGCAGTTGCCCCAGCCGCCGGAGGTGACTCCCTGCGCCTGGTCACCGCTGATGAACGAACCGCCCGAGTCGCCGCCTTCGGCGCAGACGCTTGTCTTCGTCATCTGATGCACCGCGCCCTGGCTGTAGTTGACGGTCTCGTTCTTGGCCAGGAGCCTGCCGCAGTGCCAGCGGGTCGTGGAACCCGACCGGCAGATCGAGGCGCCGACCGGGGCCTCGTTGGAGCCGCGCACCAACTGGTCGGAGACCGTTCCCCAGCCGAGTACGACCGGAACCGTCCACCAGCCGCTGCCCACGTTGACCCACGCGTAGTCGTTGCCCGGGAACGAGGAGCCCTGGAAGTTGCCGATGTAGGAGCCGTCCCAGCCCCGCACCTGGCCGCCCACGCCGCCGCAGTGACCGGCGGTCACGAAGCCGCCGTGGACCGAGAAGCCGATGGAGCAACGGACGTTGCCCGTGTAGTAGGGGTCACCACCCACCGTTCCGGCGGCGAAGGTCTCGGCGGCCGCCCGCACGGTCCGCACGGTGACCGGTCCTGCCTCGCGGGCCTCGGAGAGGAACCGCCGGACATCGTTGTCGGCCGGCTCGCCCTTGACGACGTTCACGACCACCGTGTTGGCGGCCGGGTCCACGGACCAACTGCTCACGCCCGACGGCGCGTCGAGGCGGTCCAGGCGTGACACGGTCGCGTCGAGCCGGCGAGCGCTGTGCTCGACGGTACGGACGGCCGCACCGGAGGACCGGAGGCTGCGGACGGTGGCGGCGTCGGCGTCCGGGGTGACGGCGACGGTCAGCTTCTCGCTCTTCTCGTCGAACCAGGCGCCGCCGTACGCCGGTCCGGCGGCCTTGCGGGCCTTGGGCTCGAGTGCGGTGGCCCGCTGTTCGGCGGCGAGCCGTTCCTCGGCCTCGGCGGGGGAGAGGCCGAAGTCCCGCTGCATGGCCTGCAGCAGGGCGGCGGAGGCCGGCGCGGATCGTGTCGATGCGGCGGAGGCGGTGGGGGAGCCGGAGCCCGGGGTGTCGCTCGCCGAGGCGGGCGGAGCGCCGGCCGCGGTCCAGCTGCCGATCATGAGGAGTGCGGCCACGCAGGCATGCGTGAGTCCGATGCGTCTCATGGAAGATGCCCTTCGTCGTTCCAACGAGGTGGGGGTGGAACAAACGCAATCTGAGAGCGCTCTCATTTGAGTCGGGCAGAGCCTAGCGGGCGCGGGCTATCAGGTCCATGCCAATGACGGAATCCGCTGCTTCGCTCGCTCGCTCGTCCGGTTGTGCCGGGTACCGGCCCGGCCTCGCCGGGCCGGTACCCGGCACA
>NZ_LIQT01000600.1 GCF_001418415.1 Streptomyces hirsutus | reverse complement strand
ATAAGAGACAGGGAAGGGAGAGAGGAAAGGGAGGAGAAGGGGGAGGTGGAGGAGGGGGACTGGAGCGAGGGCTGACGCAGAGACGACGGAGGGAACGAGGGAGAGGACGACGGCGGGAACGACACGGGACCACCACCTGCGACGAGGGATCGGCTTGCGGACCCCACGATGAGGCTTCCCGCCGCTCTCCGCCGGAGCCTGTGGACAGACCACGACCTGTGGAAAACTCCCTCACCCGACCGTGAGCTGTAACGCGGTCGTGAACCGCGACCCGATCGTGCGTCACGGCCCGATCGTGCGTCACGGCCCGATCGTGCGTCACGGCCCGACCGTGCGCCACGATGCGACTGTGAGCCGCGACGCGACCGTGCGTCACGAGCCCCGCCGGAAGCTCTACGGCAGCCTGAACCCCGGATCCATCCCGCCCAGCGCCGAGACGCACAGGCAGTCCCGTTCCTCGGTCGTCGGCAGCGCCGCCACCGTGTCGAAGAGCACGTTCCGCAGCCGGTCCACGTTGTCCGCGAACACCCGCAGCACCTCGTCGTGCGAGACGCCCTCGCCGGTTTCGACACCGGCGTCGAGGTCGGTGACCAGGGTCAGGGACGTGTAGCAGAGCTCCAGCTCACGGGCGAGCGCAGCCTCGGGGTGGCCGGTCATGCCCACCACCGACCAGCCCTGCGCCTGGTGCCACAACGACTCGGCACGGGTGGAGAAGCGCGGCCCCTCGACCACGACCAGCGTGCCGCCGTCCACCGGCTCCCAGTCCCGCCCGCGCGCCGACTTCAGCGCGGCGGCCCGGCCGGCGGGGCAGTAGGGGTCGGCCAGCGATACGTGCACGACGTTCGGGACGGTGCCGTCGGGCCGCGGCAGCCCGTCGAAATAGGTGCCCACCCGGGACTTCGTACGGTCCACGAACTGGTCCGGGACCAGCAGCGTCCCCGGCCCGTACTCGGGACGCAACCCGCCCACCGCGCACGGCCCGAGCACCTGGCGCGCGCCGACCGACCTGAGCGCCCACAGGTTGGCCCGGTAGTTGATCCGGTGCGGCGGCAGATGATGGCCGCGTCCGTGCCGGGGGAGGAAGGCGACCCGCCGGCCGGCCAGTTCACCAAGGAAGAGGGAGTCGCTGGGCGCCCCGTACGGGGTGTCCACCTGGACCTCGGTCACGTCGTCGAGGAAGGAGTAGAAACCGGAGCCGCCGATCACGCCGATCTCGACGTTCGCCTTGTTCGCCATGCTCCGCACCCTAACCGGCCCCGGAAATGCCGAGGACCCCGTCGTCGGACGACGACAGGGTCCCGTAAGGATTCGGCCTCAGGCGGCGGTGCTGCCGGCGGTGCTGCTGGAACTGCCGGATCCCGAGCTCGAACCGGAGCCCGAGGAGGACGAGGAAGAAGACGAGGAGTCCGAGGAGGAGCTCGTCGACGAACCGGACGTCTTCGACGCCGGGGTGCTGCTCGACGAGGAGCCGCGGCTGTCGTTGCGGTAGAAGCCGGAGCCCTTGAAGACGATGCCGACCGCCGAGAACACCTTCTTCAGGCGGCCCTGGCAGTTCGGGCATTCGGTCAGAGCGTCATCGGTGAACTTCTGCACCGCCTCGAGGCCCTCGCCGCACTCGGTGCACTGGTACTGATAGGTGGGCACTGTCTTCCTCCTGGCACTCTCACTCGATGAGTGCTAACGATCGTCAATGGTAACCCGTGCCGCAAGTGAGCGGCGTAACGTGCGTCACCCCGCCACGGGCGGCGGCCGGAGCGTGACCCTCATGAGGCCGGGCTTCCGTGCGTGTTCCGCGGGTGTCCCGGACGCACTTCGCGGCGTGGCTTCCCAGGCGGGAAGCCACGTCCGCGGTGCCGTCGCGGCTTTGCACGCGTGCGCGGGCGGACCCGGTGAGGGCCTGCGCGGCAGCCTGCGAGTGCGTCACATCTCACTGATCACTGATCACTGATCACTGAGCACCGATCGCTGCTTACTGCTTACTGCTCGCTGATCGCGACGGGATCGCGACGGGCCGCGCCGCGCGTGACCTCGCGGGTCGCCCGGGGCGGCACCAGCCGTGACCGCAGGGCCAGCAGCGTCGCCAGGGCGAGCACCGTACCGCCCATCGGCACCAGGAACCCGGCACCGGACCAGAGGCGGTCCTCCAGCTGCCCGGAGACCGTGACCGCGGCCGCCTGACCGAGTGCCACCGCGCCGGTCAGCCAGGTGAAGGCCTCGGTGCGGGCACCGGCCGGGACCAGGTCGTCCACCAGGGTGTATCCGGTGATCAGGGAGGGCGCGATGCACATGCCGACCAGGAGGCCGAGCCCGCCGAGGAGCAGCGCCGAGTGGGCGGTCCACAGGGCGGAGGCGGTCACCGCGAGCGCCACGTACCCGATGACCAGGCGGCGTTCGGGGGCGGCCTTCCAGGCGATGGCGCCGCAGGCGATGCCGGAGATCATGTTTCCCGCGGCGAAGACGCCGTACAGGATGCCGTTCAGCCCGGGCTCGCCGATCGACTCGGTGTACGCGGCCAGGGACACCTGCATACCGCCGAAGACGGATCCGATGCCCAGGAAGATGACGATCAGGACGCGCACCCCGGGGACGCGGAGTGCGGAAACGTGTTCCACGCGCGCGTTCCCGCGGGCGGCCACCTCGGGCTGCGTGCCCTTCTGCGCGGCGAACAGCAGACCGCCGACCAGGGTCAGCGCGGCCTCGGTCATCAGGCCCGCCGCCGGGTCCACGACCGTGCACAGGGCGGTGGCCAGCAGCGGTCCGACGACGAAGGTCAGCTCGTCGGTGACGGACTCGAAGGCCGCCGCCGTGGTCATCAGCGGGGAGTTCTTGAGCTTCACGCCCCAGCGGGCGCGCACCATGGGCCCGACCTGGGGCACCGAGGCGCCGGTGGGCACAGCGGCGGCGAACAACGCCCACAGCGGGGCGCCGTTCAGCGCCAGCGTGGTCAGGGTCAGCCCGGACAGGGTGTGGAGCAGGACGCCGGGGACCAGGACGGCGCGCTGTCCGTAGCGGTCGGCGAGCCGGCCGCTGTAGGGCGCGAACACGGCCATGGAGACGCCGGTGACCGCCGCGACGGCGCCGGCCGCGCCGTACGAACCGGTGGTGTGCTGCACCAGCAGCACGATGGAGAGGGTGAGCATCGCGAACGGCTGGCGTGCCGCGAAGCCGGGGAGCAGGAACGTCCAGGCGCCGCGTGTGCGCAGCAGTCGGCCGTATCCCGGACGGGAGGTGGCCGCAGAGTCCTTCGACGTGGTGACCGTGGATGCCACGGCCCGTGCCTTTCTGCCGCCTGGTGGCGCGTGGGCCCTGGTGTCGGGCGCGCCGAGAGCTGTCCTCTTGCGCTGACTGCGGTAGATGCCGGTGCCACAGCTCAGGGCGTGCCGGCCGCCATACGGTCGCGCCAGCTCTGCGTCAGGCAGAGTTGGTTCGATCTGGGTACCGTTCGCATGGTACAGGCGGTTCCAGGTATACACAGGCGCGAGGCGCTTGTGATCCTGTGAAAGCGGGCGCGGAGAGGCTGATCCCCTGCGAATGGCGGGTCAGGGTTCGATCCGATCCTGCCCGACCCGACCCGCACGCCACAGCGCGAGAGGCGACGCAAAAGCGGGGCGGCGTAAAGGCGGAGCGACGTAAAGGCAGGGCGCGAACGACGCCG
>NZ_LIQT01000060.1 GCF_001418415.1 Streptomyces hirsutus | reverse complement strand
GGGTGTGGGTGTGGGTGTGGGGGGTGAACAGGGCGGCGGGAGCGGCCAGGTCATGTCTCCGACGATCGCCACCGCCTCCGTTCCCCCCGGGCCGGTCGAGGCGTAGGCGCAGGCGTCGGCCATCGCCGCGTCCGGCGCGCCGACGAGCGCCCAGGCCAGCGTCGCCGTCGCCAACACACGGGCGGCGAAGGCGGATCGGGTCGGTACGAGTCCTTGCACGACGAAGATCATGAGCCGCGTTGCGCCGGAACACGCGCGAGTGCCGGGTGAATGCCCCGATGGAGGTAAATCCGGCAACTCCCGTTTGATCCGGCGCTGATCACCCGTTGGGGGAGTGTGAGTGGATGTGCGATGCGGCGGGGCGGACGGGGTGAGAAGGGGAGGAATCCCGGACTCCGGAAGAAAAATCGGCCCGCGTTGAACACAGCAGGTGCCTTCGTGCGTACTCCACGTCGAGCGGCGGCGCAGCAGGGCGCTGCAACCCCCTTGCGATGATCTGGAGTTGAGATGAAGACCTCCTGGCGGACCGCCTCACTGGTGGTGAGCGCCGCGGCGGTGCTGACGCTGACGACGGCGTGCGGTCAGGACACCCCGCCACCGGCCAGCAGTCAGAACGTGGGCGCCTCGGCCGTGCCCGGAGACCTCGGAGGCATCGACACCGGAGCCGGCGCGGGGGCCTCCACGAGCCCGGCCGGCGGCGCGGGCAAGCTGACCGCCGCCACCAACGCCAAACTCGGCAAGCTGGTGACGGACGAGCTCGGCCTCACGCTCTACCGCTTCGACCAGGACACCGCCGAGCCTCCCAAGTCCAACTGCGACGGTGACTGTGCGGAGACCTGGCCGCCGGTACTCGCCGACGACGCCGCGGCCGGCGAGGGCATCGACGAGTCCCTGCTCGGCGAGGTCGCCCGGGCCGACGGCACCAAGCAGCTCACCGTCGACGGCTGGCCCGCCTACCACTACGTCAAGGACGTCAACGCGGGTGACGTCAAGGGTCAGGGCGTGGGCGGCAAGTGGTTCGCGCTGACCCCCGAGGGCAAGAAGGCGCAGGAGGCCGGCGAGCAGCCCGGCCTGTCCACCCGCAAGGATCCCGAGCTCGGCGAGATCGTCGTCGACAGGGACGGCAGGACGGTCTACCGCTTCATGAAGGACGAGGCCTGGCCGAAGCCGGTCTCCGCCTGCACCGGTGCCTGCCTGGAGAAGTGGCCGGCGGTGGCGCCGGTCGACATCAACGACACCAAGGGCATCAAGAAGAAGAACTACATGACCTTCACCCGCCCCGACAACAAGGCCGAGCAGCAGACGATCGGCTGCTGGCCGATCTACACCTTCGCGGGCGACAAGGCCGCCGGTGACACCAACGGCCAGGGCGTCGGCGGGACGTGGTACGCGGTGCGGCCGAACGGAGAGCCGGTCGGCGCGCCGGAGAAGTAGCGCAACCTCCCCGGGGTGTCATTTCCCTCCGGCACCGCCGACCCCGGTCCGCCTCTCCGCTTCCCGCGGAGAGGCGGACCGTTTTGCTGCGATTCGCCGGAACTCAGGGAGTTTTCGGCGCTCTTCACCCTTTCTGCGCCGCCCGCCCGTTTCTCCGCGCGGCACGCCATTTCGTACGCCCGGCTTCTCCGCATGCCGGACTTCTCCGTGTGCCGGAACTCTCCGAAATGCCGCACATACCTTTCGCGGTGTGCGCACGGTTGCCAATTCGGCACATGCCGTAGGCAGTGACCGGGAACGGACGGTCAATTTCCGTTTGGGGTCGCTCCCTTGGCGAGCGATCAGTAGCCTCGGCTCGGACACCGGATCGCCTACGCTGTGGAGAGATAGATGGAGCGTCCCGCCTGGGCCCCCCGGAGCATCGACATCACGGTGCCCAGCGTTTCCCGGATGTACGACTACTACCTGGGCGGTTCGCACAACTTCGAGGTCGACCGGGAAGCGGCCCGTAAGGCCATGGAGTTCATGCCGGGACTGCCCAAGATCATGCAGGCGAACAGGGCGTTCCTGCGCAGGGCGGTGCGGTTCGCGGCCGGTGCGGGAGTCACCCAGTTCCTGGACGTCGGCTCCGGCATTCCGGCATTCGGCAATGTGCACGAGGTGGCGCAGGCGGCCGTTCCCGGCGCGCGGGTGGTCTACGTCGACCACGACCCGGTGGCCGTCGCGCACAGCCAGGCCGTCCTCGAGGGCAACGAGGACGCGGCCGTTGTCGCCGCCGATCTCCGAAAGCCCCGGGAAATTCTGGAAAGTCACGAGGTGGGGCGCCTGATCGACCTGGATCGGCCGGTGGCGCTGCTGCTCGTCGCCATACTCCACTTCGTGGAGGACGCGGACGATCCGTACGCGGCGGTGGCCGAGCTGCGTGACGCGCTCGCGCCCGGCAGTATGCTGATGCTCACCCATGCCTCGTACGAGGGAATTCCGTTGCCGCCGGAGCGGGCCGGTGGCGCGGTGGACGTGTACAGGAACATCCGCAACCCGTTGATCATGCGCTCGCGCGACGAGATCGCGCGGTTCTTCGAGGGGTACGACATGGTGGAACCCGGACTGGTGCCGATGCCGAAGTGGCGGCCGGACACCGCACCGGAGGACGAGGATCCCTACGCCTTCTCCGCCTACGCGGGTGTGGGGCGTACAGCGTGAGCGCGGAGCCGGACGGGCCGGAGGACAGACTGCGCCGGTTCGCGACGATCTGGGGCCGGGCGGTCTTCCCGGTGACCTCGACCTCGTCGACCCGGCCGGAGTTCGAGAAACAACTGGTCCCGCTGGCCAGGAGGTTGAGCGAGGCGCTGCGGACGAGGGCGTTCGACCCGGGCACCGGCAAGGCGGTCGGCGCCGCCCTGGTGGAGGCGCACTGCACCGACCCGGAGGCGCTCAGCCGGACCCTGGACTGCGTGGACGCCTACCTCGTCCTGTACTGCGGCGGGGACGGCGACGGCGAGGACCTGAGGGCACGCAGCGCCAGGCTGCAGCACGCCATGGCCGCCGGATACGCGCAGGCGCTGCGCGAACGGACGCTGGCCGAGCAGGAGGCCATCGCCCAGGCCGCGCTCCGGGCCCAGGGCGTGGTGGCACAGGCCCTGCACGCCACCGAGGCAAGGTTCCGCGCGGTCTTCGAAGGCGCCGCCATAGGCATCGGCATCGCCGACCTCAAGGGAAACGTCCTCCAGGTCAACGCCGCCCTGCTGCGCATGTTCGGCCTGTCCGAGCAGAGCCTGCGCAGCCGCAGCGTCCGGGAGTGGACGCATCCCGACGACGCCCCGCAGACCTGGGTTCTCTACGACGAGCTGGTACGCGGCGACCGCGAGCACTACCACCTCGAGAAGGCCTTCTACCGGCCCGACGGAACGGTCCTGTGGACCAATCTCACGGTGTCCCTGCTGCGCGACGCCGACGGCGAACCGCAGTACCAGCTCGCGCTCATGGAGGACACCACCGAGCGGCGGCTGCTCAACCTCCGGCTGCGCTACGAGGCCACCCACGACGCCCTGACCGGTCTGCCCAACCGCACGTTCTTCTTCGAACGGCTGGAGAAGGCGCTGAGTGCCGGCGAGGGACAGCGCTTCGGCCTGTGCTACCTCGACCTGGACGGCTTCAAGACCGTCAACGACAGTCTCGGGCACGCGGCCGGCGACCGGCTACTCGTCGAGGTGGCCGACCGGCTCCAGTCCTGCGCCACGGCGCCCGGCGAGATGGTCGCCCGGCTGGGCGGCGACGAGTTCGTGGCGCTGACCACGGGCCCGGACACCCAGCACACGGTCGACGAACTCGCCACCCGCATCATGAACGCACTGCTCGCCCCCATCGGCGTCGACGGCCGGGACCTGACCGTGCGTGGCAGCATCGGAGTGGTCGAGGGACCGGCCGGGGAGCGCAGCCCGGCAGAGGTGCTGCGCAGCGCCGACATCACCATGTACCGGGCCAAGTCGGCCGGCGGTAACCGTTTCGAGCTCGCCGACCCGGAGTCCGATGCCCGCGCCATCACCCGGCACGGCCTCACCACGGCGCTGCCCGCGGCGCTGGAGCGGGGAGAGTTCTTCATCGAGTACCAGCCGCTGGTCCACCTCGGCGACGGCAGCGTCCGGGGTGCCGAGGCGCTGGTGCGCTGGCTGCACCCGCAGCACGGGGTGCTGTCGCCGGACCGGTTCATCCCGCTCGCCGAGCACACCGGGCTGATCGTCCCGCTGGGCCGCTGGGTGCTCGAGCAGTCCGTGCGCCAGGCCCGCACCTGGCAGGAGCGGCGCGGCGGGGCGGACGCGCTCGGCCCGCTGCGCATCAACGTGAACCTCTCGCCCTGCCAGCTCACCCACCCCGGCCTGGTCCAGGACACCGTCGACATCCTGGAGCGCACCGGCGTCGAGCCGGACGCGCTGTGCCTGGAGGTGACCGAGTCGGCGCTCATCGGCGCGGACGACGACCTGCTGAAGCCGCTGCGCCGGCTCGCGGAGATGGGCGTGGACATCGCCCTGGACGACTTCGGCACCGGCTACTCCAACCTCGCCAACCTGCGCCGCCTCCCGGTGAGCGTCCTCAAGCTGGACCGCTCCTTCACCCAGAGCATGCAGCAGTTCCCCGCGGACCCGGTCGACCTCAAGATCGTCGAGGGGATCGTCTCCCTGGCCCACAGCCTCGACCTCGCCGTGACGGTGGAGGGCGTCGAGACGGGGGCCCAGGCCGAACAGCTCCGCATACTCGGCTGCGACACCGCCCAGGGCTGGTACTACGCCCGCCCCGGCCCCCCGGAGCGGCTGCACGAACTGGCTCTGGTGGACGCGACGGGGTGACTCCGCCGGCCGGGCGGGGCGGGCTCGCGGGCGCCGCGACGGCCCGCCGGCCCGGGCGGTGTGCGGTGTCGGCCGGCCGGCGCCCGGTCACCGCTCCAGGAGCATCCGCTGGAGCTCCCGGGCCGCCCGAGGCGGAGCCACGTCGCTGCGGTGGGCCAGGGCGATGGTGCGGTCGAGGCCGGGGCGGGCCAGAGGGGTGACCCGCAGACCCTGGCCGGACCGCGCGGCGACCATGCGGGGCACTACGGCCAGGCCCAGGCCCGCCCGGACGAAGCCCAGTACGGCGTCCATCTCCCCGCCCTCCACCGCGAAGTCCGGCTCGAAGCCCTCCGCACGGCACGCGGCCACCGTCAGCTCCCGCAGGTCGTAGCCGTGCCGGAACATCACCAGGCGCTCGCCCTCGAGATCGGCGACGCGCACGGTGCGCCGGCCCCGGCCGGGCCTGGGGGCATCAGGGGAGGAGACCACCACCAGGTCCTCGCGCAGCAGCTCCACCGTGGTGAGCGCGGGGGAGGGGGTCGGCAGGGGCAGCACGACCAGGGCCAGGTCCAGGGCGCCGCGGGCCAGCTCGCGCACCAGGTCGTGGGAACCGCCCTCCTCGATCAGCAGCCGGACGCCCGGATAGCGGTCGTGGAAGGCGCGCAGCACGTCCGGCAGCAGCCCGGTGCACAGGCTCGGGGTCGCCCCCAGCCTGACCCGGCCGCTGCGCAGCTGCGCCAGCTCCTGCACCTCGTGCCGGGCCGTGTCCGCGTCGGCCAGGATGCGCCGGGCCAGCGGCAGCAGTGCCTCGCCCGCGTCGGTCAGCGTGATGTTGCCGCGCGCCCGCAGGAACAGATCCGCCCCCAGTTCCCGCTCCAGCGCCTTGATCTGCTGGGAGAGGGACGGCTGCGCGACATGGACCAGCTCCGCGGCCCGGGTGAAGTGCCGGGTCTCGGCGACCGCCACGAAGTACTGGAGCTGCTGGAACTGCATGGGCCCAGCATAGTGCTGCCATAGGTGGAGCCTATGGAAACGAGGCATTCCATGTCTTGGACCGATGGGGACCTTTGGCCCTAGCGTTCTGTGACATGGCTCTGGCAACGCGGACGGACCGACGGCCGTCCATGGCACGCACCGTGTGGGACTCGACCGTCGGCAAGAAGACAGTGATGGCCGTCAGCGGCCTGATCATGCTGCTCTACCTGGTCGCCCACATGCTCGGCAACCTGAAGATCTACTTCGGCGCGCTCGAGTTCAACGAGTACGCACACTGGCTGCGCACCATGGGCGAGCCCCTCCTGCACTACGAGTGGGCCCTGTGGGTGGTCCGCGTCGTGCTCGTCGTCGCGGTCGTCGCGCATGCCGTCTCCGCGTACCAGCTCAGCCGCCGCGACATCAAGGCGCGCCCCAGCAAGTACGTCCACAAGAAGGCCCGGGCCAGTTACGCCACACGCACCATGCGCTGGGGCGGGATCATCCTCGCCCTGTTCATCGTCTGGCACATCCTCGACCTGACCACCGGCCACGTGCACTCCGGCGGCTTCGAGGAGGGCAAGCCCTACCAGAACGTCGTGGACACCTTCTCCACCTGGTACGGCAACGTCATCTACATCGTCGCGGTGCTCGCCGTCGGCCTGCACATCCGGCACGGCTTCTGGAGCGCCGCCCAGACCCTCGGCGTCGGCAGCCGCACCCGCGACCGCGCCCTGAAGGGCCTGGCGAACGTCCTCGCGCTGCTGCTCACGATCGGCTTCCTCGCCGTCCCCGTGGGCGTCATGACCGGAGTGGTGAGCTGATATGAGTACCTTTGCCGAGTACGCGACCGGTGAGCCGGTCGTCGACGCCAAGGCCCCGTCCGGGCCGATCGGGGAGCGCTGGGACAAGCGCCGCTTCGAGGCCAAGCTGGTCAACCCCGCCAACCGGCGCAAGCAGACCGTCATCGTCGTCGGTACCGGTCTGGCCGGCGGCTCCGCCGGTGCCACGCTCGCCGAACAGGGCTACAACGTCGTCCAGTTCTGCTACACGGACTCCCCGCGCCGCGCCCACTCGATTGCCGCCCAGGGCGGCATCAACGCGGCGAAGAACTACCGCAACGACGGCGACTCCGTGCACCGCCTCTTCTACGACACCGTCAAGGGCGGCGACTTCCGCTCGCGCGAGTCCAACGTGCACCGGCTCGCGCAGATCTCCGTCGAGATCATCGACCAGTGCGTCGCCCAGGGCGTGCCCTTCGCCCGCGAGTACGGCGGGCTGCTCGACACCCGCTCCTTCGGCGGCGTCCAGGTCTCCCGCACCTTCTACGCCCGCGGCCAGACGGGCCAGCAGCTCCTCCTCGGCGCCTACCAGGCGCTCTCGAGGCAGATCGCCGCCGGCAACGTCGAGATGCACCCGCGCACCGAGATGCTCGACCTGATCGTCATCGACGGCCGGGCCCGCGGGATCGTCGCCCGGGACCTGGTCACCGGGAAGATCGACACCTACTTCGCGGACGCCGTCGTCCTCGCCACCGGCGGCTACGGCAACGTCTTCTACCTGTCGACCAACGCCATGAACTCCAACGCGACCGCCGTCTGGCGGGCGCACCGGCGCGGCGCGTACTTCGCCAACCCCTGCTTCACCCAGATCCACCCCACCTGCATCCCGCGCACCGGCGACCACCAGTCCAAGCTGACGCTGATGAGCGAGTCGCTGCGCAACGACGGCCGCATCTGGGTGCCCAGGGCCAAGGGCGACGACCGCCCGCCGAACAAGATCCCCGAGGACGAGCGCGACTACTACCTGGAGCGCATCTACCCGTCCTTCGGCAACCTGGTGCCCCGCGACATCGCCTCCCGCGCCGCCAAGAACGTCTGCGACGAGGGCAGGGGCGTCGGCCCCGGCGGCCAGGGCGTCTACCTGGACTTCGCCGACGCCATCGAGCGCCTGGGACGCAAGGCGGTCGAGGCCAAGTACGGCAACCTCTTCGACATGTACCAGCGGATCACCGACGAGGACCCGTACCGGGTGCCGATGCGGATCTACCCCGCCGTGCACTACACGATGGGCGGTCTGTGGGTCGACTACGACCTGCAGACCACCGTCCCCGGCCTGTTCGCCATCGGCGAGGCCAACTTCTCCGACCACGGCGCCAACCGGCTCGGCGCCTCCGCGCTGATGCAGGGCCTGGCCGACGGCTACTTCGTCCTCCCGGCCACCATCAACGACTACCTGGCGCGCAACCCGCACAAGGACGAGGTGGACACCGACCACCCGGCGGTGCAGGAGGTCCTGGCCGAGACCGAGGACCGGCTGAACCTGCTCCTCTCCGTCGACGGCGACCGCACCCCCGACTCCTTCCACCGCGAACTCGGCGAACTCATGTGGGAGTTCTGCGGCATGGCCCGCACCGAATCGGGCCTGCGCAAGGCACTGGAGCGCATCCCGCAGATCCGCGAGGAGTTCTGGAGGAGGATCAAGGTGCCCGGCACCGGCGAGGAGTTCAACCAGTCCCTGGAGCGGGCCAACCGCATCGTCGACTACCTCGAGCTCGCCGAGCTGATGTGCCTCGACGCCCTGCACCGCGCCGAATCCTGCGGCGGCCACTTCCGCGAGGAGTCCCAGAGCCCCGACGGCGAGGCCGCCCGCCGGGACGAGGAGTTCACCTACGCCGCCGCCTGGGAGTTCACCGGCACGGGCGACGCTCCCGTCCTGCACAAGGAAGACCTCGTCTTCGAGTACGTCCACCCCACTCAGCGGAGCTACGCATGAAGCTCACCCTGCGCGTCTGGCGGCAGAAGAACGCCGACGCCGACGGCGCCATGTCCACGTACGAAGTGGACGGCATCTCACCCGACATGTCCTTCCTGGAAATGCTCGACACCCTCAACGAGGAACTCACCCTCGAGGGCGAGGACCCGGTCGCCTTCGACCACGACTGCCGCGAGGGCATCTGCGGCGCCTGCTCGCTGGTCATCAACGGCGACGCCCACGGCCCCGAGCGCACCACCACCTGCCAGCTGCACATGCGGTCCTTCAAGGACGGCGACACCATCGACGTCGAACCGTGGCGGGCGGCGGCCTTCCCGGTGGTGAAGGACCTCGTCGTCGACCGGACGGCCTTCGACCGGATCATCCAGGCCGGCGGCTACGTCAGCGTCCCCACCGGCTCCGCGCCCGAGGCGCACGCCACGCCCGTTCCGAAGCCGGACGCGGACCTCGCCTTCGAGCACGCCGAGTGCATCGGCTGCGGCGCCTGCGTCGCGGCCTGCCCGAACGGCGCCGCGATGCTCTTCACCTCGGCGAAGATCAACCACCTCAACGTGCTGCCGCAGGGCGCGCCCGAGCGCGAGACCCGGGTGCTCGACATGGTGGCGCAGATGGATGACGAGGGCTTCGGCGGCTGCACCCTCGCCGGGGAATGCGCCACCGCCTGTCCGAAGGGCATCCCGCTGTCCTCCATCACCGGGATGAACAAGGAGTGGCTGCGCGCCACGGCCAAGGGAGCCGGCCGGTAACCGCCGGGCAGGCAGCAGGGAAACGTTCGCCAGGGGGCGGACGGGCGGGACCGGGAGTGGTGCTCATCCCCGGTCCCGTCTGCTGTCCGGGACACGCCCGCCGCCGCGCGGGCGACGCCAGGCATTCAGCATCCCCACATCCGCACTCCCGGCTCAGGTCACGCACACGCCAACCGGCATCGGCAGAAACAAGGGGAGTCCCCGCCTTCCCCGCTCCGGCACGTGACCAGGAGAGAGCCATGACCGTCCTGACCGCAGACCACCCCGCCAAGCCCGCGGCACCCACCCGCTACACCGTCACCCTCGCCCGCGACGAGGACGACGTGCGCGCCGCCCAGCGGCTGCGGCACGACGTCTTCGCCGGTGAGCTGGGCGCCCTGCTGACCACCCCCCAGCCGGGCCTGGACGTCGACCCCTTCGACGCCTACTGCGACCACCTGCTCGTACGCGAGGAAGTGAGCGGTCAGGTCGTCGGCACCTACCGGCTGCTGCCGCCCGAGCGCGCCGCGGTCGCCGGCCGCCTGTACGCGGAGAGCGAGTTCGACATCGCCGCCCTCGACCCGATCCGGCCGGGTCTCGTCGAGGTCGGCCGCTCCTGCGTGCACCCCGGCCACCGCGACGGCGCGGTCATAGGCCTCATCTGGGCCGGTATCGCCCGCTACATGATCGACCGGGGCCACGAGTGGCTGGCCGGCTGCTGCTCCGTCCCGCTCGCCGACGGGGGCGCGCTCGCCGCCGCCACCTGGGACCGGGTCCAGGGCAAGCACCTGGCCCCCGAGGAGTACCGCGTACGCCCCCTGCACCCGTGGCGGCCGACGACCGCGGCGCCCGCCGCCCGCACCGAGCTGCCCGCCCTGCTGCGCGGCTACCTCCGGCTCGGCGCCTGGGTCTGCGGCGAGCCCGCGCACGACGCGGACTTCGGGGTCGCCGACCTGTACGTGCTGCTGCCGATGAGCCGGGTCAACCAGCGCTATCTGCGGCACTTCCTCTCCCTCGTACCGGCGAAATGAGCGTCTGGCTGCCGGGCGCGCCCTGCACCCCGAGCGGCTGCGTGGTGCCGACGGGAACCACGAGGGCCGTACCGGGGGCGGTGCTGCGACTGACCGCGGTCGTCGGCCTGGTGCTCGCCGGGGTGCTGCTGCTGCCCGTCGGGCGGCGGATCCCGGCGGGCCTTGTGGGCCGGTGGTGCCGGTGGATCGTACGGGCCGCCGGAGTCCGGGTCCGTATCACCGGCGCCGCCGCGCCCACCGGCGGGCTGCTGCTCGTCGCCAACCACATCTCCTGGCTGGACATCCCGCTGCTGAGCGCGGTCCGTCCGGCCCGCATGCTGGCCAAGGCCGAGATACGGCAGTGGCCGCTGGCGGGGCCGCTGGTCGCGCGCAGCGGGGTTCTGTTCATCGACCGCGACCGGCTGCGCGCTCTTCCGGGCACGGTCGCCCGGGTCGCCGCGGCCCTCGGCGAGGGCTCGGCCGTCGCGGTCTTCCCCGAGGGCAGCACCTGGTGCGGCCGCGGACAGGGCTCCTTCCGCCGGGCGGCCTTCCAGGCGGCGATCGACGCCGGGGTCCCGGTGCAGCCGGTCCGCATCCACTACCGCGACGCGAGCGGAACCCCCGCCACCGCCCCGGCCTTCGTCGGGGACGACACCCTGTTCGCGTCCCTGTGGCGGGTGGTCTCGGCCCGGGGCCTGGTCGCCGAGGTCGGGGTACGGGCCGCCGTCCCGCCGGGCAGCCACCCGGACCGCCGCGCCCTGGCCGCCGCCGCGCAACCGCACAGTGGTTCGGGGCGGGACCATCGAGCCGGTCAGGGGACCGGTCACCGGGCAGGTCGGCGGACCAGTCGGCAGGCGGGTCGGCGGACCGGGCGCGGGGTCGGACATCAGGCATGTTGCCCGGTCGAGGACCTCCGGTCGCGATCACCGGAAGTAAGCGCTGTCAAAAATTAAGCGCGCTTTGTACCTTATGTGAAGTTTTTACCGCGCTGGGGAGGACATCCGGACGGGAGTGATACCTGAAAGGAGGGTGAGGCCAGATGATCACCCGCGATGAGGTCAGGATCCTCCTGGATCACCCCGTCTACGACGGCGAGGGCAACAAGATCGGTGAGGCCAAGCACGTCTTCTTCGACGACATGAGCGGCCGCCCCGAGTGGGTGAGCGTCAAGACGGGCATGTTCGGCACCAGTGAGTCGTTCATTCCCATCCGCGACGCCGAGCTGGTGGAGGATCACCTCGAAGTCCCGTACCCCAAGGACAAGATCAAGGGCGCACCCGACGTCGACGTCGACGCGCAGGGCCACCTGTCGGAGGCGGAGGAACACCGGCTGTACGACTACTACGGCATCGACTGGGGCGGCGTGCTGCGCGACGACACCAAGAACACGGGCGAGGGCCGGACCGACAAGCGTCCGGGCATGGGCAAGGCCGGTGCCGCCGGTGCCGCCGGTGCGGCGGGCGCAGTGGGCGCGACGGGTCGGGGCGGGGCGGCCGGTGCCGCCGGGGCCCGTACTTCGGGCAAGGACCGGACGGCGACCAGGACGACCACCACCGCGGGGACGGCGTCGGCAGCCACCACGGGAACGCCGGCGACCTCCGAGCGGACCGGCAGGACCGGCCCCACGGGGGTCGCCGGAACCGCCGGCGTGGCCGGCGTGCG